>WOUV01000126.1 GCA_009773045.1 Rhodospirillaceae bacterium
ACCGCCACCAGTGAACAACTCGACGCCTGGATCGAACGTTTCGTCAGCGCCCGCAGCCTGAAAGAGGTGTTCACTTCTCCACACTGAAACGGCATTGTGAAATTGTCAGTGAGTCTTATATTTTCTCTTTATTAAACAGAGTGTCAAAGACAAATGCTCGACGTTCTTCGCAGATCGGCCGCCTCGTGGGTCGTCAAGATTTTGTTCGTGATCCTTATTGTGAGCTTTGGCGTCTGGGGCGTGGCCGATTACATCGGAAGTGGGCCGTCCGAAGGACCTGCTATTACCGTCGGTAGAACTGAGATCAGTCTTGCGACGGTAAGGGAAGAGTTCAACCGCGACGTCAACCGGGTGCGGCCCATGATGGGCAACGCCTTCACCGCCGAGGAAGCCCGCCGGTTGGGTTTCATGCACCAAACCATTAACCGGCTGGTTGCCGCCACCACCCTGGAGGAAGCCGCACGCGTTTACGGTCTTGTGGCACCAGATGAGCTTCTTATTGCAACCATCAGCCGCCAAACGGAATTTCAGGATACGACAGGTCGACTCGATCCTGCCTTGTTCCGTCAGACGCTGGCCGCCATCGGCCAGTCGGAGGAGGCCTATTTCGCCATCTTGCGTCGGCAGTTGCAGCGCCTTCAGGCCGGCGGCCCGGTGACGGAGGGTGTGGCCGTTCCGGCGGCTCTGCTCGATCGTCTTTACCACCACCTCTACGAAAAACGCGTGGTCGAGAAAGCTGTTATACCGTTCGCCGCCATGCCGGCGCCCTCTCCCCCGGACCCGATCGTGTTGGCGGAATACCACACGGCCCATGCCGCGATCTTCACGGCGCCCGAATATCGCACGCTCAGCGTCCTTCTGCTGACCGGCCCTGCCGTTGCGGCACAGGTTTCCATTTCCGAAGAAACGATCCGACAGGCCTATGACGATTCTCTTCCAGCCCTGCGGATGCCAGAGATGCGCACGGTGGAACAAGTTCTGCTGCCGCGCCGCGAACTGGCCGAAACCCTTCTGGAACGGGTGCGGGCCGGGGAATCATTCGTTCTGGCCGCCACGGAGGCCGGGCACACGGTGACGCCCCTTGGTCGCATCACGCGCGATGCCATGGAACCGGCCCTGGCCGGGGCCATTTTCGCCGCGGCGCCGGAGGCGGTGACCGGTCCGGTCGAGAGCGCCTTTGGCTGGCACCTGTTCAGAGTCACCGCCATCGCCCCCGAAGAGGTGCCGCCGTTGGAATCGATGCGCGATCAGATCCGGCAGGAACTGGTGGCCGAAAAAACCGGAGACGTCGTTTATGAACTGTCAGGGAAAGTGGAAGAAATCCTCAACGGCGGCGCCTCCCTCGAGGAAGCGGCGGGACAGGTTGGCCTCACGGTCACGACGTTCACTTCCCTGGACCGCTCCGGCGCCGGAGCGGACGGAAAGGTCCTTTCCGGCCTGCCGACGATGAAGGAATTCCTGCCGACCGCCTTCGCGCTGGCCCCCGGCGCCCACAGCATGATGACCGAAAGTGACGATGGATTTTTTGTGGTGCGGGTAGATCAGCTCACCCCTTCCCGTCTGAAACCCGTCGATGAAGTGCGCCACACCCTTGTCGAGCACTGGACAGCGGCGCAACGCCGGGAGGCATCCCGTCAACAGGCCGAAGCACTGGCCGCACGCTTGAAGACGGGCATGCCGGTGCAGGAGGCCACCAAAGGATTTGTCGGCACGCCCGGTGTATCCCAACCGCTCCTGCGCACGGACACGGAGGAGCACTTTCCGCCCGCCTTTCTGGAACGTCTGTTCAGCCTTGCCATAGGCGAGACGATCGTGGGCGAAACACCGGATGCCTTCATCGCCGCACGCCTGCGCACGATCCTCCCGCCCGCGGCCGATGCCGCCGTTCTGGCCAAACTGAAGGAGGAAGTAACGGATCAATACGCCCGGGACATTTTCGCCCAATTGACGGCGGCACTGGGACGGGAGTTCGGTGTCACCATCAGTCCCAAGGTTCTGGAGGCGCCGTGATGCCATGAAAACCTGTCCCGAAAGCACCGCATTCGCCGCGGCCTATGCAACCGGACGGCCCCAGGTGGTTTGGACCACCCTGGTGGCCGACCTGGAAACGCCGGTGTCTGCCTTTCTCAAGCTGGCGGAGGGCCACGCCAACAATTTCCTGCTCGAATCAGTTGAAGGCGGGGCGATTCGTGGCCGTTATTCCTTCATTGGTCTGAAACCGGATCTGATCTGGCGCTGTTTCGGCACCCGGGCCGAAATCAACCGCATGGCCCGCACCGATCCGTCGGCCTTCGTGGCGGAGGCGTATTCTCCCTTGCAGTCCCTGCGTGCCCTGATGGCCGAATCCCGGATCGATCTGCCGCACGTTCTGCCGCCGATGGCCGCCGGTTTGTTCGGGTATATGGGCTATGACATGGTACGGCTGGTCGAAACCCTGCCCGATGCGCTCCCGGATCCCCTTGGCCTGGCGGATGGTGTTTTCCTTCGTCCGACCGTCATGGCCATTTTCGACACCATTGCCGACCGGGTGACGGTGGTGACGCCGGTGTGGCCACGGCAAGGGTGCGAGGCGACGGCGGCATACCGGCAGGCGTGTGAACGACTGAGTGATGTCTTGAACGATTTCCGCCGCCCTCTCCCCCTGCGGCACGAAAGGGGGCGCGATCTTCCGCCGGCGGTTCCGGTGGCCAACATGAGCCGGGAAGCATTCCATGCCATGGTTACTCGTGCCAAGGAGTATATTGCCGCCGGCGATATCTTTCAGGTCGTTCTGTCGCAACGATTGCGTATTCCGTTTCGTCTGCCACCGTTTGCCCTGTACCGGGCATTGCGCCGGCTCAATCCGTCACCATTTCTGTTTTTTCTTGATTTCGGCGGGTATGCCCTGGTGGGATCGAGTCCGGAGATTCTTGTGCGGGTGCGCGATGGCGTGGTCACCATCCGCCCCATCGCCGGTACACGGCCGCGGGGGGCGGACAGGGAAACGGATGAAGCGCTTGCAACCGAGTTGCTGGCCGATCCCAAGGAACTGGCCGAGCATTTGATGCTGCTGGACCTTGGGCGCAACGATGTCGGGCGCGTGGCCCGGGTGGGATCGGTCAGGGTCACCGAAAAGATGATCATCGAACGCTATTCCCATGTCATGCATATCGTTTCCAATGTGGAGGGGCTTCTGGCACCGGGCGAGGATGCCATGAGCGCCCTGATGGCCGGTTTTCCCGCCGGTACGGTATCGGGGGCACCCAAGGTGCGGGCGATGGAAATCATCGATGCGCTGGAGCCGGAGCGGCGTGGTTTCTATGCCGGAGCCATCGGGTATCTGTCCGCCGGTGGCGCCATGGATACCTGCATCGCCCTGCGCACGGCACTGATCACGGGTGACACCATGATCGTTCAAGCCGGTGGCGGCGTGGTGGCCGACAGCGATCCGGAATCCGAGTATCAGGAATCGCTCAACAAAGCCCGTGCCCTGATCCGGGCGGCGGAGGAGGCCATCCGTTTTGCCGCAGACTAGGAAACGGTGGGGACGCGGGGGAGGGCAAGCCCCCTCCTCCGTTTTTGGTTTTTATTCTCCAGGTCAACGGTATCATCATGCGCTTTTCCACCCCCCTGATCCGCGGCACTTTGTTGCGCCGTTACAAACGTTTTCTCGCCGATGTGACGCTAGACGACGGGCAGGAGGTCACGGCCCACTGCGCCAATTCGGGATCCATGCTGGGCTGCCAGGAAACGGGGGCGGAGGTTTGGCTGACACCCGCCGCCGCCCCTAAACGTCGCCTGCCATATACATGGGAAATGATCCGGATTGGTGATACACTGGTTGGGATCAACACCGCCCGTCCCAACACCCTGGTGGCGGAAGCCATTGCCATGGACCACATTCCGGAACTCACCGGTTACGAGTCGATTCGGCGCGAGGTCAATTACGGAACCCACTCGCGCATCGATATGTTGCTGAAAGGCACGGGACGTGCCCCGTGTTATGTCGAGGTCAAGAATGTCACCTTGAAACGAGACGGGAAACGGGACGGAACCGCTGAATTTCCCGATGCCGTGACCGAGCGCGGCACGAAACACCTGCGGGAGCTGACCGCGGTCGTCGCCGGAGGGGAACGCGCCGTTCTAGTTTTCCTGGTTCAGCGGAACGATTGTCAACGGTTTCGAGTCGCCGCCGATATCGACCCGGTCTATAACGCCGCCTTCTTCACGGCCCTGTCAAAAGGGGTTGAGGTCCTTTGTTATTCATGCACACTGGATCTCGAAAACATAACAGTGGCACGGGCGCTGCCTGTCGAAGGCCCGCTCACCACGCCGAATCGCTGCCGATGAATCACATGAAGTACAAACAAACCCCCTCCGAACCATACGGCGTTACGCTTCATGGCCCGGAAGCCTTTGCCGGCATGCGCCGGGCCGGGCAATTGGCCGCCGAATGTCTTGATTACATCACCCCTTACGTCACACCCGGGGTGACCACCGGCATGCTGGATCACCTGTGCGCCACCTTCGTGGCGGAGCGGGGCGCGCGTTCAGCCCCGTTGGGATATAAGGGATTCCCGAAATCCATTTGCACCTCGGTCAACCATGTCGTGTGCCATGGCATCCCGGGCGACAAGGTTCTGATGGAAGGCGACATTCTCAACATCGATGTCACGCCCATTCTGGAAGGCTGGCATGGCGATGCCAGCCGTATGTATTACGTTGGCAAGCCGTCCATCAAGGCCTCCCGCCTGATCGAGGTCACCCATGAAGCCTTGATGCTGGGCATTAAAGCCGTGCGCCCGGGGGCCACGTTAGGCGATGTCGGCCACGCCATTCAAAGTCATGTCGAGGCGCACAAGTTTTCGGTCGTGCGGGACTTTTGCGGCCATGGAGTCGGGCGTGTTTTCCACGAGCCGCCCAATGTCATGCACTTCGGCACGCCGGGGGCCGGCATGACTCTGTGTGCGGGGATGATTTTCACCATCGAACCGATGATCAACGCCGGACGCCTGGAAACGAAAGTGCTGGAAGACGGCTGGACGGCCGTGACGAAAGACCGTTCCCTGTCGGCCCAATTCGAACACACCATTGGCGTTACCGCCGAAGGGTGCGAGATTTTCACGCTTTCCCCCAAGGGCTGGCATAAGCCTCCCTATCTGTGATTTTCCTTGAACCGTGTCAGGCCGCCTGTGCAAAGCGATGATGTGCTGGAGACCCCCGTGGCGGAAGCGGCGGCGGACACACAAAAGGCCAAGCCGCACTATCTGGGGCATCGCGAACGCTTGCGGGCACGGTTCTTGCGGGCCGGGGCCGATGTCCTTGCCGATTACGAGCTGTTGGAACTGCTGTTGACGCTCGTCATCCCCCGTCGGGATACCAAGCCGCTGGCCAAACGGCTTTTGGAACGTTACGGCACGCTTGCCGCCCTTTTTGCCGCCGATCACGCCCTTTTAGCCCGGGAGGACGGATTGAGCGAGATTTTCCGCGGCCTCGCTGAAAATCCTCCACGCGGCGGCGTTGCGGGCCATCCGGTCAGAACTGAAAACAAGGCCGGTCATCAACTCGTGGGACAGATTGATCGATTATTGCCTGGGCAGCATGGGCCATGAAAAAAATGAACAGTTCCGCATTCTGTTTCTTGACACCAAACTGAAGCTGATGACCGACGAGGTGCAGCAGCGCGGTACCGTGGACCAGACCCCGGTCTATCCGCGCGAAGTGGTCCGGCGGGCGCTGGAACCGGGGGCATCCACCTTGATCATCGTCCACAACCACCCTTCGGGGGACCCCACACCTTCCGCCGCCGACCGTGAAATCACCCGCAAGATCCGCGATGCCTTGCAGACTGTCGGCATCGCCCTTCAGGAGCACCTGATCATTGGTCGGGAGGGGTGGTTTTCCTTTCGCAATTCCGGACTCCTGTAAGGAATCGAGGGGGCGCGGGGGAGGCTTAGCCTCCCCCCACACACCCCGCAATTTCTTTTTCTGTCTTCTTATTATACATAATATATATGTTATATACTATAAAAATTAATGTTACTATGTGTTATATACATCTATACACAGTGACAACTAGAGAAACATGTAGTATGAACATGAATGAACGCCTTTCCCCACGACACGACAGAGGTTCCCCATGAATGTCTATCTTCCCCTTTCCGCCGCCCTCGCGATTCAGTCAACCAACCTGACCAGCGTCAGCCATCAGGTCACCCTGGCCGAACGCCATCGGCGCAACGGCCATGGGAATGGCATCCTGTGGTTCACCGGCCTTTCCGGGGCTGGCAAGTCCACTCTGGCCATGGCACTGGAACAACACCTGTTTCACCGCGGCTATCAGGTGTTCGTTCTTGACGGCGATAACGTGCGCCAGGGGTTGTGCGCGGATCTGGGGTTCTCGCCCACTGACCGGACGGAAAATATCCGTCGTGTCGGCGAAGCGGCGGCCTTGTTCGCCCGGGCCGGGGCGCTGGTGATCACGGCCTTCATCTCGCCCTATCGCACCGATCGCGAGCGGGTGCGACAGATCGCGCCGAACTTGTTTCACGAGGTGTACATCAATGCAGACCTTGCGGCGTGCGAAAACCGCGATCCCAAGGGATTGTATAAAAAGGCCCGTGCCGGGCAGATCCCCGATTTCACCGGCATCTCGGCGCCCTACGAACGGCCATTGGCGGCGGAACTGGTTGTCCCCACCGCCCGGCAGAGCGTGGAGGCCAGCCTGGCCGTGCTTCTGGACTATGTAGGAACCACCTTTGCCCTGACGGCTAACTAGGTGAAAAGGAATCGAGGGGGGCGTGAGGGGAGGCGCGGCCTCCCCTCACAACATCGTGGCCATCGAAGGCAAGAAAGCGGCCGCTGTCGGCGGGAGTCAGTCCGGCGATGACACGACGCAAACCCGTCACGCTGACATCAACGGGTATCAGGGCATTGGGGCCGCCCATGTCGGTTTTCACCCACCCCGGATGCAAGGCCACCACAAGGATACCCCGCGCGCGCAAATCCACGGCAAGACTTTTACTGACGGCGTTCAGGGCGGCCTTGGCCGATCGGTAGAGGTATATCCCCCCGGAGGTATTGTCGGCCATGCTCCCCATCTTGCTGGACAGATTCCCGACCACCGGCCGTTCGGACAGGGCAAGATTGTCAATAAGATTCTCTACAAGTTTCAGGGGAGCAAAAACATCCACCATCATGACACGCTGCCACTCCGCCACATCGACCCGACCCAAGGACTGGCGCTCTTCCAGGCCATACAGGCCGGCGTTGTTCAGGAGAAGGTCCATCGGCCGCCCTTTCAGGCCAGCGGCAAAGGCCGGAAAGGATTCGATATCGGTCATGTCGAGGGGACGAATCTCAACCGGAAGCGTTTCCAATGCCCCGCCTTCCTGAGGACGACGGCAGGTGGCGATCACCTGCCAGCCCGCCGCGCTGTATTGACGGGCAAATTCCAGACCGATGCCACGATTGGCGCCGGTTATGAGAACCGTAGACATGGCGTTTTTCCTTTCGATGGTTTCAAGGCAGGCCCCCCTATTGTATCCGGTTTGCGGAATTTTAACCACATGCTTGATTTTGAGCATTTTATCCCGCAAACTGTCACCGATTCCGGTCATGACATGCTTTCACAAGAGGGTGATCACCAGCGCCAATGGTTGACGTTCGAAAAGCTTTCATTGACGACCGTGGTGGTGACGGAGGCCTGCTGCAACGTTTGCCGCGGCATCTTGCGCGTCCCGTGCGTCACTTTGCCCTGGGTCTGCGGGAGCAACGCCAAAAGCGCCTTTTGCGGATAGGGAGACGCCTTTCCCCCACATTACGGGCATTGGAAGAAGCCACCATGGCCGATCAACCGCCATTTCTGGCCGGTCGGAAATTCGGGCAGGCCTATGGCGATGATCTCGCGATCGAACGGGCACTGATGGTCTTTCATGCGGCGCGGGAGGCGGGACTCATTGAATTTCGCACCGGGACGAAACAAACCGTCATCGCGAACGACGATACCACCACCACCCTTGGGTGTTGTGGCATGTCGATTCAGGCGGGGGAACGGTTTTTTCTCTACCGGGCGGCGCGGCTGATTTCCCGCAACCACCCACAAGTCAAGTTCAGCGCCAAGGGCATGTTGAATGAACCCGCGGTCCTGCCTCGTTTGCGCATGCTCGCTTCGATGGAGCAGACCGCGGTGGTCATGTTGCAACGGGGATTGGGGGAACGCTTCAAGGAAATTCTCTATCCAGAGAATCAACCGCGTTTTGAAGCCGTGACCAAATTGCAGGGATTCCATGTCCGCGGGCTGATGGAGACCCTGGGGGGGCGCAACACCGACATCGCCGGCTGGGCGCCCGAATTTCTGCTGGCCATCGCCGAGTCCTTGAGCTGTTACGAACAGGTTCGTGATATCGGCAACTGTTTCCTCATTCTCAAAGGGCCGGCGGCGGTACGGGCGCTGGGGCGGTGGACCATCCGCGATGTCACCGACAAGGCCAACGAGGATGCCACGCGCCGGGGCGGGTCCAAGTTGACCTACAAGGTTTATGAAACGGACATCGGCACGGTCCGCAACATCCTGGGGCACGACTTTGGCATGCTGATGGAACAGCCCTCTGAACTTTTGGATGCCGTGCGCCTGCTCGTGGCCTACCTGCGTACCATTGAACGCAAGACCGAACGTTCTGACCGGGTCGAGGAGTTCCGTCTGTTCGTCAAGCGTTACCTTCCCTATATGCATCCTGAGATCCTGAGCGCCCTGAAGCTGACGGATGTCGGGAACGATGACGAGGGACAAACACCCATCTCGTTCCGCGAGGCCCTGGGAATTCTGGAAGGCCTGTGGACCAAGGAGGGATTGGGACGTGTGTTTTTTGAACAGATCCTGCCGACCCCCCACGGAATCGCCGCAATGCGGGGACTGGTCGATGACTTGCTGACGATGAAAAAACGCGGTTCCATCAAACCCAACACCGACATTGCCGCCATCCTGAGCGGTTCCGATCTGTTCGATAGCCACCTCGTGCCCTTCCTGAACCGCAAGGGATTCGCGGTGGGCCTGTGATGGGATGGCGTTCCAGCGGAGTCTGGTGGAGTGTGGCTTTCACCGCGTGGGTCTTGGCGTGCCCCGTTGCTGGACGTGAGGAGATTCGGCTGAAAGGAATCAAGGGCGACGACAACCGCATCATCGTTGAGGCCCGTGAGTATCCATGGAGCGCCATCGGACGACTCAACAACGGCCTTGGGGGGTATTGTTCGGGGGCGCTGATTGGCCCCCGGTTGGTGCTCACCGCCGCCCATTGTTTGTGGAACCACAAGACCAAGCGCTGGCTTGCGGCCGAATCACTGCATTTTGTTGCAGGGTACAGTCGGGGAGAGTATCTGGCGCACGACATCGCCCGGACCTTCACCACGGCCCCCGGTTTCTCGGGGGGGGGGAGACACAGCATGGCGCCAGGGCGCGTGACTGGGCGCTTGTGGAACTGCATGAGGATTTGGGGAACCGGGTGGGTCACTTCGGCCTGGAGCCTTTCGGTCTGGAGAAAGTGAAACATCCTGTGGAGATGCACTTTTTCCGGGCCGGTTACAGTCAGGACCGCAAACATGTTCCCATGGCGCACCTTGGGTGCGATTTCCATGGGGCGGAGGCCGCGGGTCAGCTTTTGCACGACTGCGATGCCGTCCATGGAGATTCGGGATCACCCATTTTCGTCTGGCATCAGGGCGGCTTTCGTATTGTGGCCATTCATGTTTCCACCTTAAGCTTTGCCGATGGCACGGTTCTGGGGGGTGCCGTGGGGACAGAGGCGTTCTTGGCAACGGGCCTGGCCAAAGGCGGCGCCCGCGAGGCCCATGCCCCCCCTGCCGCCGATCCCGCAGCCATGGCAGAGCGTCTGTTGAAAGGGCGGGGAGCGGAACGATGAGAGAATTTCCCGTAAAGTATCGGCCGGCGTGAAGAACGCCCCTTCGCGAAAAAACAAGAAAATGAAACGATCATGAGCGTTTCGGTGTGGCAATAATGAAAAATCCCTATGATGTCCTTGGCATAATACGCACGGCAAACGTGGATGACATCAAGCAGGCCTATCGCCGTCTGGCGCGGACGTGGCATCCCGATAGCAACCCCGATCCCCGAGCGGAAGAACGCTTCAAGGAAATTTCGGCTGCCTATCATCTGCTGGCCGACCCGACGGTGCGGGCGCGTTTCGACCGTGGGGAAATCGATGCCTCCGGCCAGGAACGGGGAGCGGCTCGTGCCTCCCGCCGCACCCATCGCAGCAGCACCAGCAGCGGCTTTGGAACCAAGGGAGGCAAAGAGTTCCGCTTCGATTTCGGGTTCGATGACCCGCCGGGAAACGGTTCATTCTTTCGGGAGGATCTGTTCAACGATCTGTTCAACAAGCGGCAACAAGCCCCGGCACAACGGGGGGGAGATGCCACCTATGAACTCGGCATTTCTTTTGTCGAAGCCGTGCGCGGTGGCACGCGGCGGGTTTCGCTGTTGAATGGCAAGACGCTCGATGTGCATATCTCGGCAGGGACCGAGGATGGCCAGAAGCTGCGTCTCAAGGGTCAGGGTGCGGCAGGAAGCAACGGTGGTCCCAACGGCGATGCCATCGTCGAGATCAAGGTGCAGCCCCACCCGTTCTTTGTTCGCAAGGGGTCTGATATCATGGTCGAGGTGCCGGTGACTTTGAAGGAGGCCGTTCTGGGCGCCCGCATCACCGTTCCGACCGTGGATGGCAAGGTGATGCTGACGGTGCCAAAGGGTTCCAACAGCGGCACCATTCTTCGTCTCAAGGGCAAGGGCATTGCCCTTTCTGGCTCTCCCGGGGACCAGCTTGTCAAGCTGAAGATCCTTTTACCAGAAAACATCGATCTGCAACTCGAAACCTTCATCAAGCACTGGCGTCCCCCCGACGACGAGGACCCCCGAGTCAAGGCCGGCCTTGTGTAAAATATCAAGGGGGCGTAGGCTCTCCCCCCTGAGCGACGATTCTCACGTCCACACATATCGTCCTGCGCGGAGCGTGACCCGCGCAGGACGAGAAGGGGTGCCTGTGGGGTATGGAGAAAACCACATCATTCCACGTAATCGGCCCGGCTGTTCGGGGTTTCCCACACGGTGACGGACGTTAGAACGGCAAGGGCATCACTGCGCGCCCGCACCATGGGGGCCAGCCGTTCGAACCAGTGACGGGCCAGCCGTTCCGCGGTTGGTTGGAAGGGCACCACGTACAGGCGTGTGCCCAGACGGCCTTCGAGGGTGGCGCAATATCCGTCCTCCCGCACCACCGTGGCAAGCCTCTGGCGCCAAGTTTCCGGCGCTCCGTCCAGCGGCGCAAGGGCATCAAGAAGCTCGGTATCGGCCAGGGCGATGATGAATCCATGGTCACATGGCGCCGCGATCAGGGTCAACATCTCCTCCTTCAGGAAACCGAAATCGAGCACCATGTCGGTTTGCTCTCCACAATCATGCAGACGGGAAGCGGCGCACGTCGCCTCGATGGCATAGCGATGCCCATGGAGATGACGGCACTTGGAACCGTGGGTCATGACACGGTGGCCGGCATCGATGGCGATGCGGCGGGTCACGGTGTGAATCATGGCTGCATGGCTATGGCAGGCCCAGAATCTTGTGGGTCTGCAACGACAAACGCCACATGGGATGAGCAAGGCAATAACGTATGGCGGCCATGGTGTCTGGTTCCCGGTCGGGTCCGTCTTTGGGCTGGAGAAAGAAGTGGCGGAACCTTAAACTGGTGAACCGGGCCGGGTCCAGATCTTCCTGCGGAAACACCAGTTTCAGTTCATCGCCGGCGGCAAGGACAAGGGGCACCCCGGCCTTGGGACTGACGCACACCCAGTCAAGCCCGGGAGGCACCGACCGGGTGCCATTGGTTTCCACCGCCACGGCAAAACCGCGGGCCTGCAAAGCCGTCACCAACGCCCCGTCGAGTTGCAAAAGCGGCTCGCCCCCGGTGCACACGACATACGGCACTCCCTGCCCCCACGGCCAGCGCGCGGCAACCGCCGCGGCCAGCAGATCGGCATGGGGATAGTGCCCCCCTCCTCCCTCGCCATTGGCTCCAAGGAAATCGGTGTCGCAGAACCGACACACGGCCGTTGCCCGGTCTTCCTCGCGCCCGCTCCACAGGTTGCAGCCGACGAAACGGCAGAAAACCGCGGCGCGCCCACTTTGGGCACCTTCCCCTTGCAGGGTATAGAAGATCTCCTTCACCGTGTAGGCCATGGGTATCCACTGTAAGAGCACGAAGCATTGAAAGTGTGTCAGCGTTCATTGTTGAACAGGTAACGAAGCTCTTCAAGTTTCTCCTCGATGACACACGGAGCCGCCTGGGCAAAGGTGTCCAGAATGACAAGGGCGTTCACCACCGCATCCTTCTGAAACGCGCTCCGAATCCGCTCGGCCATGCCCTGGTTGACAAGCCCCGCCGCCTCGTAATGCCGGCGCAACGCCGCAACGGAAACCGGCACCGAACCCGTGCCTCCCTGATGAAGATACTGTCCAAGCAAATGAAAGGAAAACACGCGGCATAATGTTTCCTCCTCGCTTGCAAACGGTAGGTGGAAACGTGCCATTGGTCGGAAGAAGGCGAGTGATGGGCACCCCGAGGTCGCACCAATCAATCCGACCAACGATGCCATACCCTGCTGAAGCGGGCCATCGGCCAGAAAACGGCGTTGCGGTGTGATGACCTCGATGATGCTTTTTTCGTAAGAATAAAATTCATCGAAGCGTTTCAGGAACGGCGAAAGCGCCTGGGCAAACGGGCAGTTCTTCGCTTTTCTGGAATGTCAGCGTGATGGTCTCGCGTCGTCCCTGAGCAAGATGAAAAATATACGTGATGGGGACCATCGCATCGGTCATTGACGCCTCCGCGACACAGGGCCATCGGATGTGCCATAGTTTGTTCTTTCCCTCAAATGCCGGGTGTCCGCGGCCCTTGGCGCATTCGCCTTACGGCACGCCGCCATACTTGCCATGAGCATCCGTCGAGGCCAACGCTCATGGGTATCCTTCCCTGTACACACGACATATGGTGACCCCGTGTTGCGACCTCAATCGGACAAGGATACTCTCTTCCGTTTCATCCCGGATTTCCGGAGCGTGTTTCTTTCATCACGGTGCAATCACGGTGCAATCACGGTCGGGTGGTGTGTCAACGCCAGCATCGCCCCGTCATGGGGCAGGTTGCCGTAGCCCCAGACGGGACCATCGATTCCGGCAAGCCATTCCCTGACCCGTCGCGCCTTCTCCGCCCCGGTGCAGGAGGCCGTCATCATTTCGCCCGTGAACACCCCTCCCGCGACCCCGATCTCCGTCGCAAGCAGGCCATCGATGGCAAGACCCTTCAGCGCCAGAAGCACGGGCACGTACAGTGACAGGCTGCCGGTCGCCACCAGAATACGGCGTCCCTCATCCCTGTGCCGGGCGAGCGCCTCGGTGGTCGTGCCGATCCAGTCCAGACGGGCAAACACATGCTCGGCCGCCTCCCGGGCCTGAACGATGGTTTTTCCGGCGAGTGTTCTTCTGAACAGTTCGACGCGGAAGGTATTCAGCCGGTGTCCGGAAACGCTCCCCGCCGCCTTCACGCCGGCAACGCAGCAAACGGATACATACCGCCCTTGCCCCACGAGCACCCGCAGGAACATCGCAAGACTTTCCTGACGGACCAGGGTCCGGTCAAAATCGAAAACGGCGGCCCCCGTTTCCATCAGGGGACCTTCCCGGAGGTGTGCTGCCGGGCTTCCCCGGGCCAGAGGAACGAGGTAACCACGCCGGAAGCCAGGGTGCCAAGAACGATCACCAGACTGGCATCCGGACCGATGTGCAGGAAATCCCAGCCAAAAACATGCGCGCCCGATTGCAGAACAAGTTTGAACGCGATGAAAAACAACAGGGCAATGACCGCTTTTTCCAGATGCACGAGATAACGGGTCAAGGCGGCAAGCACGAAATACAACGAACGCAGGCCAAGGATCGCGAAAATCATCGCCGCGTAGATCAAAAGCGGTTCCTGCGTCACGGCGATGACGGCAGGAACCGAATCAAACGCAAACATGATGTCCGAAGTTTCAATGGCCACCAGACACAGAAAAGCGGGAGTGGCAAACACGGCCGCCTCCCGTGCCGGCTTCACGGAGGGATCCGACCGGGTGAGATCCTGGATCCCGGCGCGGGTCACGAAAAACCGTTCCGCGTATAGACGGGGAAAGACCGGAACGAGCCGTCCGGTGAGTTTCACGGACCAATGTTGTGAATAGTCCGTGATTTCTTCCTCCGCACCTCCGGCGGTGAGCATCTTCCATCCCGACCACGCAACGATGGCGGCAAAACCGAATCCCACCCACGGCGCCAACTGGAACACCCCCGTGCCGACGGCGACGAAAAGGGCGCGGAAAAGCAGCGCACCGAGGATACCCCAATAAAGGATTTTATGCTGAAGCCTCCCCCTGATCCCGAAAGAGGCGAAAATCGCCATGAAAACGATCAGATTGTCCACCGATAGCGACTTTTCCAGCGCAACGCCGGCAAGATAAAGATCGGCCCACTGCTTGTCGAACCGCCCCCACAGGTATCCATAAAAAGCCAATGCAAGGCTGATCCAGAAGACCGACCACACGCCGGCATCACGGACAGAGATTTCTTTTGCCTGCCGGTGGGCGAACAGATCCATGAAAACCGATAAACCGATGACGACAAAGAAGATGAAAAGTGTCTCGAAAGGAAAACCGAAGTGGGTCATCTCGTCTTCGCGGGCTTTGTCGTTCGCCATGTCACGATAAGCCGCCGCCAAGTCTTGAGGCATCACATGCGGACGAGCGAGATTTTCCAGGAAATGGCCAACGCGTCGCCGTCCAACGGAACGTTGCAGGTCGGCGTAAAATTCATCGGAAACAGAAATAGTCAGTTTTTTCATGGTTTACGTATTCTATACGTAAACTGGCGGCCAGGCAATCCGGCAGTTCACGACCCCCTCGCCGTCCACGATCTCCCTGGCCAGATCCCACGAGCCAAACTGTATGTCCCGTGACGATCCTTCTTACGGGGAGCAATACATCAATTGGTGGGGCTGTGATGTGGCAGGACCACGAAATTGCCCTGGTCGAGCACGTGAACCTGTTGCCCGGATGCGCCTGCCGAAGGGCTGACGGTATCCACGACTCAACACGGGGACCCGAAGTGTGCGGCTGGCCGGAAGGGAGGGTATGGCGCCCTTCCCCCTTCCCCCTTCCCTCCCCCGTCATCCCCTCACACATTGGCAATACTGGAATTCGGCGGACTGATGATGGTCAGGAATTCGCGCCGCGTGGTGGGGTCTTCGCGGAACACTCCCAGCATGCGGCTTGTCACCATGGTCACGCCTGGTTTGTGCACGCCGCGGCAGGTCATGCACTGGTGCGCGGCCTCGATCACCACCGCAACGCCCTTGGGACGCAGCACATCGTTGATGGCGTTAGCAATCTGGGCCGTCATTTTTTCCTGGATTTGCAATCGTTTAGCGTAAATCTCGACCACACGGGCGAGCTTGCTGATTCCCACCACCCGCATCTCTGGCATATAGGCGATATGGGCCTTGCCGATGATGGGGGCCATGTGATGCTCGCAATGAGATTCAAAACGGATGTCACGCAGGGCAACGATTTCGTCATAGCCTTCCACTTCCTCGAACGTTCGCCGCAGCACGTCCTCCGGGTCTTGATCATAGCCGGCGAAGAATTCCTCATAAGCCGTGACCACCCGTTTGGGCGTTTCCCGCAATCCTTCGCGGTTCGGGTCCTCGCCAACCCAACGCAGCAGTGTCCGCACGGCTTCCTCTGCCTCTTCACGACCGGGACGCCCAGAACGGTTGACCGCAAGACGCACGGGTTCGACACGGGCGCCGGTCTTGCAACAACTGACACTCACCTTCTGCTCCTGCTTATTCCGTGGCCTTGAAACCGACTTCAACCCTGCCGTCTCTCCGCCATTCACGGAAGCGGTTTGCACGGCACGGGCAGCCTGTTTCCCAAAAGGGCTTGTTTCCCAACAGGCAAAATGGGGAGCGGCAGCGCTGTATGCAACCCTTGAAGGAGGTCTCATATCCCATCAATTGACGGAAGCCGTTTCATAGGGGCTGTCGAGCGAAAAGGCCGGGATTTCGACGGAGAAACAGGCCCCATCCTCCCCACTCATTTCATATTGGCCCGCCATGATGCCCGAGGGCGTTGTCAAAGGAGTTCCGCTGGAATACTCGAACGTTTCCCCCGGATGGAGAACCGGCTGTTCGCCCACGACTCCGGCGCCCCGGATTTCCATCATGCAGCCACGGGCATCCGTGATGTGCCAGTGGCGACGCAAAAGCTGCACTGTCCGCTGCGATCTGTTCTCGATCCGCACGCGGTAGGCCCACACGTAATGATTATCATTCGGCGCGGACTGGTCTTCAAGGTAAAATGGTTTGACGGTGACGACGATGTCTTCGGTCGTTCTGCTGTACATGTCCACAGCCCCTTCTGCTGACTTTCGTTTCATGGATTTGACAAACCACTGTCCTGCGGCAAAGGGCATCCCGTCTGCGGATCGGTTCCGATGCGGGCCAGACTCCAACGATAAACGGCGCCAATCTGTCGTTCCTGGCGCCGTCGCATCTCACCATCGTTCAAATTCACATACACAAACGACATGATCCCCTTGGTGGGTTCACGGGCCTTGAGATAGGTTCCGGTTTCGTTGGAAAGAATGGCCCCCACATCAACCGGCGCATCGGCGGCAAGAGGAATCAGTTCAAGGTTGAAGGTGTCATGACAATCCCGCACCTCGGCGGCATAATCCATATAAAGCACGGTCAAGGGGTCATCGGAAAGGGGTTCTAGCGGAACGAAATAATGATTGATGTGATCCTTGCCATGGCGGATGGCCTTCAAGCCAACCACATCACGATTCTTGATACGATACACAATCAGGCGTCCACCCGCCACGGTTTTTGCCGTTATCATCGTCATCGTGCAGGTTCCTTTGAAACTTTTGTCGAAACGACATTTTGTCTTGAGCGTATTTCGAAATATCATAATTTGATGTTATTTTGCAAGGGTACTTCGGATGGAGCCCCACGCGACCGGAAACGGGATAGTGCGAGAAAAAGCGGGTCTCCTCCCGTACCCTGTGCGATTGGCAAGGAGTTCCGTGTCATGCAAATGCGTTTCCTGCGTCTTGAAAAAGGGTTCGACGGTCCAGGGTATCTGGCGGTTTTCGACTGCGAAGACACCATCGGTGCCCAATCTCGTACATGGCAAATGAAATATACCCGCAAACAAGTAGAACAAATGATGAAACACCCTCAGCTTGGCGCCGAGATGCAGCGTGTCTTTGATTTGTTTCCATCCGATCCTTGAAAACTCACTCCAGCCGGAAACTGGACGTGTCTCCCTTGGGACGCGGGGTGCGCAACGGCTCGCCGACGACCCGATAATGAATGATTTCAGCAATGTTGGTCGCGTGGTCCCCCACGCGCTCGATATTCTTGGCCACGAACATCAAATGGCTGCACGCGGTAATGTTACGCGGATTTTCCATCATATAGGTCAGAAGCTCACGGAACAGGGCCGAGCACTGGTCATCTACGTCCATGTCACGTTCCCACACGGCGAGCGCCTCCGTCACGTCACTGGCGGCGAAGGCACTCACGACCGCCTCGACCAAGGCCACCACCGCCTCGCCCATGCGCGCGATGCCGTGCACCGATGGCAAAGGGGGAAACTGGCTGAGGACAATGACACGTTTCGCGATATTGACAGCCAGATCCGCCACCCGTTCCAATTCGCTTGCCATTTTCAGGGAGGCGACCACCGTTCGCAAATCATCGGCCACCGGGCTGCGCAAGGCCAAAAGCCGCACCGTCAGTTCGTTGACCTGATGTTCGGCATCATCCACCGCATGATCGCCGGCGATCACTTGCGAGGCAAGATCGGTGTCCTGTTCGGTCAAGGACTGTATCGCCGACGCCACCTCGCCCGCCGCCATATGCCCCATGGCCACGATGATGGCGCGCAACTGGGTTAATTCATCGTCGTATGACTTGACGATGTGATGGCTGCTCAACATGCCCCTTCTTCCCCTCGCCGGATAAAATCATCGTACCGTTTGTTCGATGGTATTGTTTTGCACGATGATACCATAGAAAATGACGACAGCGTTACCCTGTGACAGGAAGGGAAAATGTTTTCAAAGCAGGAACCAACGGCACGGTCAAAGGTCGGGTAGAGGGCATGGCGGCACCAGAAACGGCGGAAGCGATGATTCCCAGGGCGAGGCTTCAGGCCAAAGATGTCGAGATCCTCGATCGTGATACGGCCTATCAGGGGTTCTTCCGTATCGACCGTTACCGGTTGCGCCATCGCCTGTACAATGGCGCGTGGGGACCCCATGTCACGCGCGAG
>WOUV01000127.1 GCA_009773045.1 Rhodospirillaceae bacterium
GCAACTGTCGCCGCCAACCCGCCGACACCCGCAAATCGTAACCAGCCAAACCCTTCACGACGCCGTGCCGCCTAATGCACAGCTTTGGTTCACACCCCCAAGGAGGGGTCGAATGAACCCGATGGCCCTGATTGTTTGGGCGGTGGGTGTTGTTTTGCGTGATGCATCTGTTTATGCTATAAAAATGTTCGTGCCCTAAGGCAGTCTTGAGCGGAGAGGAATGTTCCATGGTGCCTGCCGTTGCCTTTGATACCCTGCTGTTTTCGGAAACGTTGGTCACGGGCGGTTTCACACAGCTCCAGGCCAAGGCCATCGCACAAGCCTTCACCGATGCCACGGGGCAGGAACTCGCCACCAAAAGCGACATCGCCGCCGTCAAAGGCGACATCGCCCGGTTGGAGGCGGCCACCAAAAGCGACATCGCCGCCGTCAAAGGCGACATCGCCCGGCTGGGGGCGGCCACCAAAAGCGACATCGCCCGGTTGGAGGCGGCCACCAAAAGCGACATCGCCGCTGTCAAAGGCGACATCGCGCGGCTGGAGGCGGCCACCAAAAGCGACATCGCGCGACTGGAAGCGGCCACCAAAAGCGATAACGCCACCCTCAGAAGCGAATTCAAGGCCGACATCACGCGACTGGAAGCGGGGATGAAGGCCATGGAGTTGCGCCTTGTCATCAAGGTGGGCGTGATGCTCACGGCACTGATCGCACTGACGGGCAGCGTCGTCGGGGTTGTCATCCGACTTCTGCTGCGCTGACGGTGAATCCTCCGTCCCCATCGCCTCTGTTCTCTCTATTCTCTCAAGCGCTTGTCCTGAAGGACGGACGTCTCCTGAGGGGGCACAAGGCGTTCACGCGGCGGCTAGACGCCGCAAGGCCTGTTCCAGTTTGTCGCGCGCGGCGGCCACATCGGCCCGGCGCAGACGGTTTTCTTCGATCACTTCGGTCGGGGCCTTGGCGATAAAGGATTCGTTGTCGAGTTTTTGGTCGATCCGGCCGATCTCGGCGCCGAGTTTCTGGATCTCCCTGCTCAGCCGGGTTTTTCCCCGGGCAAGGTCGATGACTCCGGCAAGCGGCAGAGAAACGGTTGCCTCCCCCACCACGATCTGCACCCCTCCTTCCACCGTGGGAACGATTTCAATCCGCTCGGCCCGCGCCAGGGTAAGAATCAAGGCCTCGTACCGTTTCAGCCGCGCCACGGTGTGCGCCTTCCCTCCGGCCACCAGAAGCGGCACCCGGGCCGCCGGCGGCACGTTCATTTCCGAACGCACGGAGCGCACCTCGGCAATCAAGGTTCCCACGAAATCCATTTCGGCCATGGCTTCGGTGTCGGCCGTTCCGGCAAAGGCGGGCCAGGGGGTGACGATCAGGGGCGCGCTCCGCTTCCCCGCCCGACTCCAAAGTTCTTCCGTGATGAAGGGCATGAAGGGGTGCAGCACGATCAGGATGTGATCGAGCACCCACGCGGCGGTGGCACGGGTTTCGTCCTGCGCCGACACATCGGATCCTTGCAGAACCGGCTTGGCAAACTCCAGGTACCAGTCGCAAAAGGTGTTCCAGGTGAAGGCATAAACCGCCTGGGCGGCCTCGTTGAAACGATACCCTGCAAGGGCTTCCGTGACCTTGCGTCCCGCCTCGTTAGCCTTGCCGAGGATCCAGAGGTTGAGGGTGCCCTCTACGGCAGCGGGGTTGAAATCGGTTTTGGGCTGACACTGGTTCAGGGCGCAGAAGCGGGCGGCGTTCCACAACTTGGTTGCGAAGTTGCGGTATCCCTGAACCCGCTGTTCACTCATCCGGACATCGCGCCCGGGGGCCGCCAGGGCCGCAAGGGTAAAGCGCAGGGCATCGCAGCCGTAAGTATCGATCACATTCAGGGGGTCGATGATGTTGCCTTTCGACTTCGACATCTTCTGTCCCTTTTCGTCCCGCACCAGGGCATGGATATAGACGGTGCGGAAGGGCACATCCCCCATCACATAAAGACCCATCATCATCATCCGCGCCACCCAGAAGAAGATGATATCAAAACCGGTGACCAGCACATCGGTCGGGTAATAGCGGGCGCGTTCCGGTGTTTGCTCCGGCCAGCCAAGGGTCGAGAACGGCCACAGGGCCGAGGAGAACCAGGTGTCCAGCACGTCGCCGTCACGGGTGAGTTCCACCGTTCGGCCATAGTGGGTCGCGGCTGCGGCCAGGGCCTCCGCTTCGGTCATTTCGACGAACACCCGGCCATCGGGGCCATACCAGGCCGGAATCTGGTGTCCCCACCAGATCTGGCGCGAGATGCACCACGGCTGGATGTTGCGCATCCAGTCATAATAGGTATTCGCCCAATGTTCAGGAACGAAACGGGTGCGCCCTTCTTCCACGGCCCGCACGGCCGGCTGGGCGAGCACCTTGGCATCGACAAACCACTGGTCGGTCAGCCATGGTTCGATCACCACGCCCGAACGGTCGCCATAGGGCAGGGTCATGGGATTGTCCTCGACTTTCGCGAGAAGCCCAAGACTCTCCATATCCGCCACCACCGTGTCGCGGGCGGCATAGCGATCAAGCCCGCGGTATCCTTCCGGGGCGTTGTCGTTCACGCGGGCATCGCGATCGAGCACGTTGATCATGGGCAGACCCTGCCGGCGGGCCACATCGAAGTCGTTGAAATCGTGGGCCGGAGTGATCTTCACCGCACCGGTGCCCTTGGCCGGATCGGCGTAAGGGTCGGCGATGATCGGAATCGATCGGTTGGCCAGGGGCAAAAGGCAGCGCCGCCCGACCAGATCCGTGTACCGCGCATCGTCGGGATGAACGGCAACGGCAACATCCCCCAGCATGGTTTCGGGTCGGGTGGTGGCAACGGTGATGAACCGGTCCGGCGCCCCTTCGATGGGATAGCGGAAATGCCACAGCGCCCCCACACTTGCGCGCTGTTCCACCTCGAGATCCGAAATGGCGGTGTGCAGGCGCGGGTCCCAGTTGACGAGACGTTTGTCACGATAGATCAAACCCTGCTTGTACAGATCCACGAACACCATGCGCACGGCGTGGGAGAGACCGTCATCCATGGTGAAGCGCTCGCGCGCCCAGTCGGGCGAGGCGCCCAGGCGGCGCAACTGAGTCGTGATCGTACCGCCGGAATGGGCCTTCCAGTCCCACACCCGGTTGATGAACGCCTCGCGCCCCAGGTCATGACGACCCAGGCCTTCTGCGGCCAGTTGCCGTTCCACCACCATCTGGGTCGCGATACCAGCATGGTCGGTGCCCGGCTGCCACAGGGCATCACGGCCCAGCATGCGGTGGTGGCGGACCAGAATGTCTTGCAGGGTGAAGGTCAGGGCATGCCCCATGTGCAGGCTGCCCGTGACGTTGGGCGGGGGCATCATGATGGTGTAGGGCAGAGCGTTTCGGTCGGGATCGGCGGCAAAGGCGTTCGCGCGTTCCCACTGTTGATAGTGCCGTGCTTCTATTTCGGCGGGTTGAAATGTTTTTTCCAGCATCGCTGAATCGTCCCTTTTCTTTCCCACACCTTGGGGGGGGAAAACGCCCTGTGCCTTCTCCCACATTCTGGTTTTACCGCAAGCAAACGATTTGATTTTACCAAAAACGAACACCCTGCGGAGAAGATTTGGCCTCCCCCGCGCTCCATGGGCGCTCGCTTCCGCAGCCCGTCCTGCGCGCGGGCGTGATCCGCGCGTCTCGTCACATTCCCGTGATGCCCCGCCAAAAGCGACAACCGATGCGCGGGTCAAGCCCGCGCGGACCCTGTGTGTTTGACGTGGACCACCTGTGTTTGACGTGGAATCGTCGATGCGTGAGCGCCTGTGCCCCCCATGCCCTCGATTCCGTATTACCATTTATGGTCGTCTGAAACCTGATGGACCAGACGTTCGATTTCCCTGGCCACGATTCGCTCGACCATGGACGGCAAATGTTCGTCCAGCCATGCCTTGAGGAGCGGGCGCAAGGCTTCGCGGACCATGGCTTCCAGCGTGATCTCACCGTGCCCCAGGAGAACGGTACGCTCGCGGGCCGTGCGTGCAAGCTCACCCAGGGCCGCTGCCGACAGGGCCGCGGTGGGCGGCGACATCAGGCTTTCATTTCCTTCCGGTTCCATCTGCGGACGCGCCTGTGAGGACAAGGGACGGGGGAGGGGCGGAACAAAAGGCCTCTCCACTTCTTCGACCAGCATGTCATCGGTCAATTCAAGGACGTCTTCTGCTTCGGATTCTGGTTCGAAGAGAGGAATCGGCATACGCTCCGGTTCCGGTTCAAAGACCGGCTCCGGCTCTGGTTCAAGGAACTCTGGTTCAAAGGCCGGTTCTGGTTCGGGTTCGGGTTCCAGCTCGGGTTCCAGCTCGGATTCCGGCTCGGATTCCGGTTCGAACATCGATTCGATCGCGCTTTTTCCCGATGCCGATGGCGGCTCTTCTTCGTCTTCGGACAGGATGCGACGAATGGAGGCAAGAATATCCTCCATCGAAGGTTCCTGCTGGGCGTCGGTCATGACTTGCAACTCACTTATTCCTATCATGCCCCGGGCTGACCCGCACAGCCTCCCGGAGCGTCCCCCTATTTCTCTTCAGGCCTGTCGGAAGGAGTTTCTTCCCTTTCCTTGGCATCGGCATCGGCCGCGGCGCTGGTGCCGAACCATTGGCCACGGACGGCATTATAATGCGTTTCAGGGTCATAGGGCGACAGGGGCAGGTTCATCGCCCGGGCGGTCATGCGTCCCACGGCGGCCAGCAGCTTAAAAGCGGAGACCCGTTCGTCCCGTTCCGCCCGGGTCAGGGCCACGCGGGCATCGAGCAATTCCTGCTCGGCGTCAAGCACGTCAAGGACGGTGCGCGACCCGACCTGGGATTCCCGCTCCACCCCCTCCAGGGCTGTGGTCGATGCCGCGATGCGCACCGCATTGGCGCGGATTTGCGCCTTGGCCGATTCCAGACCTTCCCACGCCTGCACGGCGGAGGCAACAGCCAAGCGGCGGGCATTTTCCACCTCGTGCACGTTCTGACCCGCCGTATGTTTGGCGGCGCGCAGTCTGGAATCCACAAGACCCTGACGATACAAGGGAACGTTCAACGAAAGCGCGAGCTGGGCAGTTTCGGTATGGGAACTTACGGAACCACTTGCCCACGTCCGGCCCAGAGTGGCCCCGGTCGATACTTCCGGCCACAGCCCGCCCCGGACCAGCCGGATGCCGGAGGTCGCCGCGTCGGCGGTATGAACGGCGGAAGCCACGGCTGGGCTGTCATTCCGGGCCAGGGCAACGGCATCCTTGCGCGTTGTGGGGAGACCTGCTAATGGTTGCGGCAAGGCCAGCGACTCCGGTGTCTGACCCGTGACCTTGGCATAGGTGGCCCGGGAAGATTCCAGGGCGCCGACCGCGAATCGTTCTCGCGTCGCCTGGGCCTGACGCTGCAAGACCTGTTCGTTATGCGTGTTGAGAACCAATACGGCCTCATCCCGCCACAGATTAAGATAAGCCGTCGCCGCGGCCAGCAGCACATCTTGTTCGGTTCGAACCAGTTTTTGCCAGTCGGAACGAATCTTGGCTTCCGCCTGTTCCTCCTGCGCCACCGTGCGCCCCCCCCGGTAAAGGGGCTGCTGCACGGTTATTTGCGCCGTGTGCGAAGTGAATACTTGCGAGGTGTTGGTCCCCCAGATACCGCTTTCGGAACGCCCCCGTCCTCTCTCACCATCCAGCGTCACACTCGGGCGCCACTGGGCGAGAGCTTGGTTGACCGTTTCGTTAGCGCCGCGAACTTGGGCACGCTGCGCTTCCAGTTGCGGATTGGTCAGATAGGCGCTGACCAGCGCTTCCTCCAGGGGCGCGGCCACAGACACAGCCCATGTTCCCATGCTCTGTCCGACCACAAGCCCCGTCAGCATCAAGGACCGCTTTATTCCGTGCACTCCATTCTTCCCTACCTTTTTTTCGGCAAGTTCCCCCTTCTGCGCGAACAGCCCCTTTGAAGACTTTAGCAATACCATATCCGTATCCAGAGCCGTGGACAATCAGTTATCGTATCAAAACTGTTTTCTCGAAAGGATCGCAGACCGGAAGCATAGGGAGCCTGTGCCGCGGGACCCTTGATGAAGCATCAGTAAATGGCCATCTTCGGGTCGATGCGTCTTGCCCAGGCATCGATTCCCCCCCGCAGGTTGACGGCATTGGTATAGCCAAGCCGACGCAACCACCCCACCACGTGATGACTGCGGATGCCGTGATGGCACACTACCACCACGGTTTCATCCCGAGGAATGTCCCGCGTGCGCCTCTGGATCTGACCCATGGGAATGAACACACTGCCCGCCAGGGCACAAATGGTGATTTCCCACGGTTCGCGCACATCCAACACTACCGGCGGTTTGGATTCACGCAGGTGCCGATCCAGATCTTCCACTTCGATATTGAACGAATCAATCACGACACGGCAAAAATTCGCAGTGTAACGCCAGAACAGCACTTTTTCCGCCGCAAGCGCTGATTCTCATTGAAACAAGATGCACGAAAACACTTCCCTTCCTCCCTGGGATCCACGACGGAAACGTCCTGAGGGACACGCGTCAGGAGGGGAGGCGATGGCCTCAAAACACGAATCCCAACGTCCATTCGAACCCCGGCAAAGGGGCGGTCGTGGCTTCAAATTCCGTGCGGCGACTGAAAACATCTCCCACACGAGTGACAAGGGTTGCCGTGGCGATCGGTCCTTCCCGCATCATGGCCACAAGCCTGCCGCCATCGGCAAGCTGATTGCGGATGTTTTCGGGCAAATGGTCGATGACTCCCTCGAACACGACCACATCATAGGGCGCTTGTGCCGGATACCCTTCGGCAAGCGGTGTCGTGACAACGGCGGCGTTATCGATTCCCTGGGCGGCCAGAAGGGCCGTGGCCGTTTCCGCCAGGGCAGAGTTCGACTCAAGGGCAATCACGGTTGCGGCCATGCGCGCTAGTACTCCGGCCGAATAGCCCGTTGCACAGCCGATGTCAAGCACGACATCGGTGGGTCTGACGGTGGCAAGCTGCAACAGACGTGCCAGAACCATCGGCTCCATCAGATACCGTCCGGCGCCGATGGGCAGGTCTTCGTCCCGATAGGCGACTCCCCGCAACGTCTGGGGCACGAACACCTCACGCGGCATCGTCGCGATGGCTTCGATCACCAGGGGGTCCGTGACCCGGTTGGCCCGGATCTGGTGGACCACCATTTTTTGACGCGCCTTGGCACAGTCCATGTTCATCATCACCCTTGGGGTCATCAGCACCCTCGAACGGTCCCACTGTATGAAATGGGAGGAGTATGGGGAAGTGCCAAGCCCTTCCCCACGGTGACCTCTCCCCCTTTTTTCTTATCCCAACGCCTGAACGATTTCCTCGGTCATCTTCTTGGCGTCGCCGAACAGCATCATGGTGTTGTCCCCGAAGAACAGCGGGTTATCCACCCCCGCATAGCCGGAGGCCATGGACCGCTTGACGAACAGAACGGTCTTGGCCTTTTCCACATCCAGAATCGGCATGCCAAAGATGGGACTCGACGGATCGGTTTTGGCCGACGGATTGGTCACGTCATTGGCGCCGATCACATAGGCCACGTCCGCCGTGCTGAACTCGTGATTGATCTCCTCCATCTCGAACACTTCGTCATAGGGCACGTTGGCTTCCGCCAGCAGCACGTTCATGTGCCCCGGCATGCGCCCGGCCACGGGATGGATGGCATAGCGCACCTCCACCCCTTCCTTTTTCAAGGAATCGGCCAGTTCGCGCAAGGCATGCTGCGCCTGGGCCACGGCCATGCCATAGCCCGGCACCACGATCACCTTGGACGCGTTCTTCATGATGAAGGCGGCATCGTCGGCGGAACCGGATTTGACGGCCTTGCCGGTGGTGGAAACAACCGCCGCCGTCGCGCTATCTCCCCCAAAGCCCCCCAGGATGACATTGATGATGGAGCGGTTCATGCCCTTGCACATGATATAGGACAGAATCGCGCCCGACGACCCGACCAGGGCGCCGGTGATGATCAACAGACTGTTGCCCAGGGTAAACCCGATGCCGGCCGCCGCCCATCCCGAATAGGAGTTCAGCATCGAGATGACAACCGGCATGTCGGCCCCCCCAATGGGGATGATCAACAGAAAGCCAAGTGCGAACGACAAAAGGGCGAGCAGAACGAACGCCGCATAGGATTCGGTTGCGGCAAACCAGATCAGCAGAACCACCAGAGCCACTCCGATGGCTGCGTTGAGTGGATGCTGCAACGGAAAAGTGATCGGCTTGCCCGACATCAGCCCCTGCAATTTGGCAAAGGCGATGACGGAGCCTGAAAAGGTAATGGCGCCGATGGCGGTGCCAAGGGACATCTCGATCAGGCTGCCGGCCCGGATGTGCCCCACGGCGCCGATGCCATAGGCTTCCGGCATGAGCAGGGCGGCAAAGGCCACCAGCACCGCGGCCATGCCAACGAGGCTGTGGAACGCCGCCACAAGCTGCGGCAGGGCCGTCATTTGAATCTTGCGGGCGATCACGGTGCCCGCGGCGCCGCCCATCACGACGCCAAGAACGATCCAGGTGTAATCCTTCACCACCGGCGAGGCCAGGGTGGTGAGAATGGCGATCACCATGCCGGCCATGCCATACATGTTACCGGAACGGGCGGTTTCCGGGCTTGACAAGCCCCGCAACGCCATGATGAAGCAGACGGCGGCGACCAGATACGCCAGCGTCGTGACGGAAGCAGCAGTCATCCGGACCCCCTTATTTGACCTTCTTCTTGAACATCGCCAGCATGCGCTGGGTCACGATGAAACCGCCGAAAATGTTCACCGAAGCCAGAATCACGGCGAAAAAACCGAACGCCTTGGAGCCGGCCAAACCGGACGGACCGGCGGCCAGGATGGCCCCGACGATGATCACCGACGAAATGGCATTGGTGACGGCCATCAGGGGCGAATGCAAAGCCGGCGTCACCCGCCAGACCACATAGTACCCCACGAACACGGCCAGAATGAACACCGTGAACAGACTCAGAAATACTCCCTCTCCCGGTCCCGCGACCGGAAGGGTTTGCGCGGCGTGCGCGGCCAGGGTGTTGGCTTCCTGCGCCAGGACCCCGGCCTGTTCGGCCAGCCGGCGGGCGCCTTCAACGATTGATTCCATCACTTCCCTCCCTCGGTCAGCATCGGATGGACGATTTTCCCGTCGTGGCAGATGCACGTGCCCTTCACCAGCTCATCCTCCCATTTGATGTTCAGGGAATGATTGGCCTTGTCGACCATGGGCTGGAGGAAATTGTAAAGATTCTTCGCAAACAGAACCGATGCATCCTGGGCGATGGTGGACGGCAGATTGGCCGGTCCCACCAGAGTGACGCCGTGGCGAACCACCGTTTGGCCATAAACGCTCAAAGAGCAGTTCCCGCCGGCTTCCACGGCCAGATCCATGATCAGCGATCCCGTTTTCATGTCCTTCACCATGTCTTCGGTGATCAGGACGGGCGCCGGCTTGCCGGGGATGAGGGCGGTGGTGATGACGATATCGGTTTTTTTCAACTGCTCGTGCATTGCAAGTATTTGTTTCTTCTTATAGTCATCGTCCATTTCCTTGGCATAGCCGCCGGAGGTTTCGGCATTTTTCATGGCGGTTTCATCGACCATCACGAACTTACCACCAAGGGACTCGACCTGCTCCTTCACGGCGGGCCGCACATCGAAGGCATACACCACCGCCCCTAGCCGTTTGGCGGTGGCGATGGCCTGCAAACCGGCCACGCCCGCACCGATGACGAGCACCCGGGCTGGCGGCACGGTGCCGGCGGCGGTCATCATCATTGGCATGGCGCGGGTGAACAGGGATGCCGCATCGATCACCGCCTTGTACCCGGCGAGGTTGCTTTGCGAGGACAGGATGTCCATGCTTTGCGCCCGCGAAATGCGTGGCATCAGCTCCATGGCAAAGGCCGTCAGTCCCGCCTCGGCACAGGCCTTCATGTCGTCCCGATACGTCAAGGCGGCAAGATTGGCCACCAGAATCGCCCCTTTTTTCATCAGGGCGAGTTCATCGGTTCCCTCGGCCGCCGTCAGGGGGCGCTGAACCTTGAGGATGACATCGGCATTCATCAATGCCAGAGAGGCATCGGCGGCGATTTTCGCCCCAGCGTCCTGGAACAGGGTATCGGTCAAATTGGCGCCGGCGCCGGCACCGGATTCGACCACCACTTCGAATCCGAAGCCCACGTATTTCTTCACCACATCGGGTGATGCCGCCACGCGCCCCTCGTGGGAACGGCGTTCCTTTGGTATGGCAATCAGCATCAGCTCGGACCCCTTTTTTTCTCGTCAGGACGATCTTGCACGCAACACCCGCCCTTTGCCTTTAACCCGGTCGCCACCATGCCCCACCAAAGCGAATTTGCCAAGCACTACCTTCTCTCAACCTCACAGCACCGTGTATATACGTCATGGAATGGGCTGGGAAAGAGTTTTTTCCATGGCATCCGGTTTTCGGACACGCAAGGATCCTGCCCAGGGAATCGGGACTCGACACGACGATCCACCAACCGGCAGACCCTCCCTGAAACGGATATACTTTAAATGTTCTATCCCGTGGCAACACCCGGGACAACATGGCGCGGAGAAACGCCTCCATCGACGGTTCTTCGACCAGCGCTTTGAAATGGGCCGCCGACATGCTCACCGCTCTTTGCTTTGGGTGGGCCGGCTTCGGGTGGGCCGGCGCCCCCGCATTGACGAGCGGATCGCCAAGGCCAAAATGACCTTCCATCCACAGATGGCCCAAAAGCGCGCCTTCCTTGACGAATGCCGGCACGCCGGGCAGATCGCTGGCGCGTTGCGTCTGCGTAGAGCCGTTTTCATCGCGCCAGAGCACACGCACTTCTTCTGGCCGCAGGGCATTCAGGAAGAAAGGCGAATGGGTGGTGACCAGAAGCTGCGTGCGCGCGCTGGCCGCGCGGCATTCCTCGGCCACTTCCGGCAATAGGCGGGGATGCAGGAAGTTTTCTAGTTCCTCGATACCGATGAAGGGCGGTGGCTCGGGGTCGTGCAAAAGCACCAGATAGGCCAGCATTTTAAGCGTGCCGTCGGAGGCAAAGCGCGCCAGCACCGGGCGACTGAACGGCGCATCCTTGATCTGCAAGAGCAATCGGCCATCTGGCATGGTCTCGGAAAGC
>WOUV01000128.1 GCA_009773045.1 Rhodospirillaceae bacterium
TGGTTCACGCGCGGCATCCAACGCATCGTCAAAATCATCCAGGCGTGCCTGCCGCTCCCCCGCCTCTGGAAGGCCATTCTAAACTGATGGATGGTCAGGGTCGAAAATCCGTTTCAAAGTGGCCTGATCGATACCGGTGCCGGTATCCTGCACGAACAGGCGGACATGGGGCACGGAAATACGGGGACCGGCGGTTTCGTCAAAGGGAGCCAGAGTGTGGGATCCACCACTTCCTGCCCGATGACAAGAGTGCCCCCCTGTGGCATGGCGTCACGGGCATTGACGGCCAGATTGAGAATCACTTGGGAAAGCTGGCTTGCATCAATCCGGCAGGACGCTTCGGAGGCAGCCAGGGAAAAAGACAAGGTGACCGCCGTCCCCAAAAGGGATTCGATCATCTTCTGCATGCCCTTGATGACAGTATGGGGATAGATGACGGAGAGTTCGCTGACCCCCTCGTCTTCATGGCGGCGGCTGAAACGAAGCAGTTGCCGGGTGATGTCGGAGGAACGTTCCGCCGAAACGATGATCTCCTCAATGCAGGTCGTGACCCGTTCCGGATCGTCGGGCCTTTTGCGGGCCATGTGGGCAAAACCGATGATGCCGGTCAAAAGGTTGTTGAATTCGTGGGCCACGCCCCCGGCGAGCTGGCCCAGTGCCTCCATTTTCTGGGTCTGCGCCAGACGATCTTCGGCCAAGCGGCGTTCCGTGATGTCGGTCAGGGGGAACCGGCCATGCGATAGGAATGGCCAGCGCCGTTGCGCAGGGCAAGACCGCGTTGCAGAAACCAGCGGGCCTCGCCGGGTTTGATGGTTGCCATGTATTCGCAGGAAAAATACGACGCGCGTCCGGACAGATGTTCGTTGAGGCGAGAGGCGTATTTCTCGGTATGCTGAGGATCGATGCGGGATATCAGGACCGCATGCGTGAGGGGTTCAACCGATTCGTCGTCGTCGAGACCAAACAGCCCCTTGAAACGGGGGGAGACATAAACCCGGTCGTTGTCCATGTCCCAGTCCCAGATTCCTTCGTTGGAGCCGGCGACGGCCAGGGTATAGCGTTCCTCACTGCGGCGGAGTTCTTCCTCGATGTGCTTGCGCTCGGTGATATCCAGCACGGTGGCGAGCAGGCGTTGGCCGGAATGGGAATCATCGGGGCGCACCTCACCCTTGACATGAACGATGCGATACGTGCCGCCGGGATGGTTGATGCGATGTTCAATGGTAAAGGGAGTGCGATACCGACTGGCCTGCTCGATGGCCTTTTGCACCACAAGCCGATCGGAATCGGGGATCGCGGCCATCATGCTTTCAAGATCGGGCGTGGTGTCGTCGGCCAACAGGCCAAAGATGCGGTACACCTCATCCGACCAGCGCAACCGACCACGACCTATTTCCAGCGTCCACCATCCAAGATGGCCAATCCGTTGCGCCTCCGCCAGCAGGGCCTGGCTTTCCAGCAGGACCTGTTCACGGCGCTTCAGATCGGTGATGTCGGAATGCAGGCTGACCGTGCGGTGGTCGGCGGTGCGGCGGGTACTGACCCGGATCCAGCGGCCATCCGTCAGGTGCTGCTCAATGGGGCCGGCGGAAGCCTGACGCTGGGCGATCCGCTCGGCCACAGCCAAGCCTCCGCCGGGCAGGCGATGATGAACTGCCCGCGCGCGGTGGCCAGGGTCATCAGGGCGGAAAACGTGCGCCCAGGCACGATATCGTCGCTGATTTTGGAATGGAAGGTGCGAAAGTTGCTGTTGCAGATTTCCAGCCGGTCGGCCACGTCCCATAGGGCGAATCCTTCGGGAATGCTTTCCACCGCCTCCCGCAACGACTGTTCGGCGGTCTTGAGCGAGGTGATGTCAGAGATGGTGATGACCACCCCGTCTTCCAGCTTCACGCCGACGATGCGATACCAGCCATGGGCGCTGGGGCGGTCGAAATAATGTTCGACATCGAAGGGCGCGCCTTTCTTCAGGGTGAGATGAATATGACCGATCAGTTCACTGTCGGCCATCCAGGGCAATTCGCGCAGGAACAGCTTGCCAAGAAGATCCTGGCGATGATGGCCCAAAAACTCGCCAGCACGATGATTGGCGTGGACGAAACAGAAATCCACCACATCGCTGGTGGCGCTGCGCACGGCATTCAACACGATGAAGGCATCAAGCGAGGTGCGTAGAACGCCATCCACCAGGGCCTTGCTGCGCACGCGTTCCAGTTCATCGTATTTGGCAAGGGTGATGTCGTTACCGGTACCGACATAGCCCAGAAAACGCCCCCCTTCCAAACAGCGGCTGGCCGGTGATGCTGAGCCACAACACATCGCCGGAGGCTTCCCGCAGGGCCAACTCGGCATTGCGAAACGGGCTGTGGCTTTCCAGACGAACAAGATGGGAGTCAAGCGCCGCCCGGTTTACGGCCATCAGACCGCTCTCCTCCCACATTTTGCCGATCAGGAGTGCCGAATCAAGGCCGGTCGTGATGGCAAAGGTCTCGGACAAATGGGCGAATCGCAAATTCGGCCCCATGCTCCAGAACCAGTCCGATGCGGTGCGGGCATAACTGTAGAGCCGGTGTTCGTTATCGTGAAACGCCGTTGACAGGCGGACCAGCGGTCGGACGATGAAGAAATAGGCCGTAACGATCAGAACGACACTCAACGATCCGGCGTTAAAGGCGGTCTTGAGCAGAAGGTTTTCCAGACGGCTGTTTTCCAGCACTAGCATGACCGGAACTTCCCACCCGGCCGCCAGGCAAACGACCAGTGCCAGGGCTTTCCAGGACGAAACGCGATGGTTTCCGTCTTTTTCCCTGTCCATCCGGAATTCGGTCATGATTTTTCCTCATGGCAGTGTCAGGCTCATGGGCGCTTCTCGAAACTCTCTCCCCGTGATGGAAGGGGGTTGGGTGGGGGGAGGCGCGAGTCTGGAGGATCTGTCCCACGGTTTGTGCGGCAACAGATGGAATTCCATACATCTCAAGGCTTCCCTCTCCCCCTTCCCCCCTCCCCTCCCCTACCAGGGGGAGAGAAAAAGGTTTTGGAAGTGCCTTCATGGGAATGATACGGCTTCTGGCGCATTCGTGCACCGTTTTGTTCCTGAAAAGAAGGCCTGCTCCTGAAAAGAGGGCGGGCGTTTCGCCCGCCACGACTTCCCTCCCAACGTCTTTCCTTCCCGATTTCAATGTGCCATCAGAACCGGCAGTGTGGTGTTTTGCAAAACCTCGCAGGTGGTCTTGCCCCGGAACAGACGCCCCAGACCATCGGTGCGATGGGCGCCCATGACCAGAAGATCGGCCCCGCTTTGACCCGCCGCCGCCAGAAGGGCCTTGCCACTCAAGCGGGCGCGCCCCGGGGAACCGAAGATGGCGGCATCGGTCGTGATGCCATGTCGTTTCAGATACAGGGCGAATTCCGGGAGCAGCGCAACAGAGGTGTGTTCGGTTTCCGTGTTCAGAATCGACACCGCTCTTGCCTGTGGCAGGAAGGGCAGGGCCGCGCCGACCACACGGGCACAGGCGGCACTGTTCTCCCAGGCGATGGCGATGCGCGTTCCCAGGGTCGCCGGCGGATGGGGCGGGACCACCAGCACCGGACGGCCGGTATCGAACACGGCGTCAAGGGTCATGCTGGCGGTCCTGTCCTGACGATGGGTGGGACGCCCCACAATCACAAGATCGTGGACCCGGCCCAGCTCCCCCATGATCCGGTCCTTGCGGCCGGTCTTTTCCAGCCAGCGTGCCGCCATGCCTTTTGCCACGGCACCGGCGGCCGCCACCGGCACGGCATGGCGCGCGCACAGATCACGGAAGATCTGATGGGCGTGCCCGGCGCGTTCGTTGGCCTCCCGCTCCGCAAGACAGGCAAGGGTGTGCGCCGTTTTGGGGGTGAGGGCCTCCCCGATCGGGGGCGCCGCCGCGGCGACGGGATCGATTCGCACGTGCAAAACGGTTGCGTGGAGATTGAATTTTCTGATCAGGGAGAACGCCGCGGTCACCGTCGCATCGGTTGTTTCTGTGCCGTCCAGCGAGACTAATATCGTTCCACCAGTCATTTCTTTGTCCTTTGCTCTTCGTGTCTTGTTATGTTCCAGGATATCCGTCAGATTTGGTCCATAAGATGCCTGCATGCATTACTTATGTCAGATTGACTATGACATATGTTTATAACAACATGTTATGTTAATGATGGCAAGCTGAAATTAATGGGATCAGGTGGAATGTGGGGGGGGGAGGAGGAGGAATCCTCGCCCGCGCTTTTTTGTATTTGTACTTTGATTTTGTTCACGGAAAGACGTGAAAAGACATGAGGTGGAAAGCGTATCATGACGCTGGAATCAAAAGTCATTGACCGCCGTCTGGTTGTTCTTGGTGCCATTCTGATTCAGTTCGCGCTGGGCGTCCTTTATGCCTGGCCGGTGTTCACGCCCGCCTTGAGGGAAGCCGGGTGGAGCAAACTCGACACCCAGATCGCCTTTTCACTCAGTCTTGTCGCCCTTGCGGCGGTCATGGTGTGGGGGGGGCGTCACATGGTGTCGTGGGGGCCGCGCCGGCTGGCCGTGAGCGGTGGTCTGATATTGGGGGCAAGTTATGTGCTGGCCGGCCTTCTGGGAGAAAGCAGCTTTCCCGTCGTCGTTTTGTGTATCGGCGTGATGGGGGGAATGGGGATCGGTCTTGGGTATATGGTTCCCATTGCCGTCTGCATGCGCTGGTTTCCCGATCGCCGCGGCATGATCACCGGTATTGCCGTTGCCGGATTCGGATTCGGCGCCATGGGCTGGATCAAGCTGGCCGGAGAATGGGGGCAGTTGCTCGAAACCTATGGTCTTGGCGCAACATTCATTCTTTATGGTCTGGCGTTTATCCTGCTGGTGCTGACGGGAAGCCGGTGGATGATCTGGCCACCGGAAGGATGGCGTCCCGCCGGATGGACTCCCCCCCCCGCCGCCGTGACCGCCGTGCAGGAATACAGCCGCCGTGAAATGGTACGCACGGTGGCGTTCGCCTTGCTGTTCCTGACTTTCGTGGCAAGCAGCGGTGCCGGCCTGATGTCGATCGGGCTTATGAAACTTTATCCCATGGAGGCCCTGGAGGCGGGGGGTCTGTCCCCGGCGGAGGCCAGCACCATTGCCGGCACCGCTATGGCCGTGTTCTTCAGCATCGCCAATGGCCTTGGGCGCATCATCTGGGGCACGCTCAGCGATCGCATCGGACCGCAGACGGCGCTTTTGCTGATGACCTTCAGCCAGGGGGTGACGCTGTTGCTGTTCGCCACCATGGCGGGTCACGAGATTCTGCTGTATTGTGGCGCAAGCCTGATCGGTTTCAATTTCGGCGGCAATTTTGCCTTGTTCCCCAGTATCGTCGCGAGCCTTTTTGGCCCAACCAATGTCGGACAGAACTATCCGATGGTTTTTCTTGCCTATGGAGTGGGGGGAATCATCGGTCCCATTCTGGGGGGCTTTCTGGGGGATCTTGGCAATTTTCCGCTGGCCTTCACCCTGTGCGGCGGCGCCTGCCTGGCGGGAACGGTGTTGGTCTCCCTGATCCGGCCCTTGCCGGTGCCGCGCCCCGGCTGATCCGCAATGAACGGGTTGTTCGTCCGTTCGAGTCACTGGGCCCGCGTATGCACTCTCTTAAGAGCCGTTAAAAAGTTTTGGGTAATTTCTAGAAAACTAACGTGTTATCGCTTTGTGTGTCGAGGTAGCTATGGCGATGAAATCCGCTCAATATGAAGAGAATAGCTCTATCCGAGTGTACTACGATGACGGCAGCGGTGTTTAGGAGGCCATTAGGCGCTGGTTTGGCCAGAACTTCAACATAGCCAAGAAGGTAGTGATGCCCGTCATTGCTTTTGACGGCGAATCATGGATCTCTCCCTTGCGTATCCGGGATAGAGGGACGGTTCATGGTCAGGAAAGAGATTGCGGTC
>WOUV01000129.1 GCA_009773045.1 Rhodospirillaceae bacterium
CGCGCCGGCATACCGAGGAGAAAGAAACCCGTCGCCAGGCTGAAGAAGTGGAAACGCGTCGCAAAGCCGAAAAGGCGGCGGAGGCTCTCCGGACGGCAGAGGCAGAAGAAGAAAAAAAGACGGAGGAGCACGAGAAAAGCGACGACACGAAAGAGGGAAAAAAGCCCCACAAGATCGAAACAGCTCGGCCCGCAGGGGAGCGGAATCGTTCCGCGGGAAGCCAAACGATAGCGGCGCGCGCCGACGGTCGGCCCGAAATCGGGCGCAAGTCGGCGACAGAAGACAAACGCCCGGTGGCAAAGGACGCGACCGAGTCTCCCCGGGTCCGTGTCACCACGGAGGAGGATGAAGGCGAACGGCGCAAGGGCGGCGGCGGCCTCCGCCCCCCTCAAACCAAACAACCTGTTGCCAAACGCGAAACACGGCGCCGTTCCGCGAAACTGACCGTGTCCTCGGCTCTGGAAGACGATGACCGTTCGCAGCGGGGGCGCTCCATCGCCGCCACCGAACGAAAAGGTCGTGCGGGAGGTCATCATCCCGGAGGCCATCACCGTTCAGGAACTGGCCAACCGCATGGCCGAACGCGGGGGCAACGTCATCAAGACGCTGATCCGCATGGGGGTCATGGCCACCATCAATCAGCCCATCGATGCCGATACGGCCGAACTGGTGGCAACCGAATTTGGTCACATGCCGAAACGGGTGGCGGATGCCGATATCGAGGAAGGCGTGCTTGGACCGGATGATATCTCTGAGCAGTTGTTGCCGCGGGCGCCGGTGGTCACCGTCATGGGGCACGTGGACCATGGCAAGACCTCCCTGCTCGATGCCCTGCGGCAGACCGATGTGGTCTCGGGCGAGGCCGGCGGCATCACCCAGCACATCGGCGCCTATCGGGTGACCCTGCCCACCGGGCAGCATATTACCTTCATCGATACACCGGGGCACGAGGCGTTCACCTCCATGCGTGCCCGTGGGGCCAAGGTGACCGATATCGTCGTGCTGGTGGTGGCCGCTGACGATGGCGTGATGCCGCAAACCGTCGAGGCCATCCGGCATGCCCGCGCCGCCGGCGTGCCGGTGATCGTTGCCATCAACAAGATCGATAAGCCTGATGCCAACCCGGATCGGGTGCGCAACGATCTTTTGCAGCACAGCATCGTTCTTGAAAACCATGGGGGTGATGTTCTGTCGGTCGAGGTCTCGGCAAAAAAACGAATCAACCTCGATAGGCTGGAGGAAGCCATCCTGTTGCAGGCGGAAATCCTGGATCTCAAGGCCAATCCAAACCGTTCGGCCGTGGGCGCCGTGATCGAGGCCCGCATGGAAAAAGGTCGCGGGTCCATGGCGACCGTGCTCGTGCAGCGGGGGATTCTGAAAACGGGCGATGTCTTCGTGGCGGGCAAGGAATGGGGCCGGGTGCGGGCGATTCTGGACGATCGGGGACAGCGGGTGGAGGAAGCCGGGCCGTCCGTGCCGGTTGAGGTGTTGGGCTTTCAGGCGACCCCTGATGCCGGTGATGATTTCATCGTGATCGGCGATGAAACCAGAGCGCGCGAAATTGCCAGCTATCGCCACCGCAAACAGCGTGATGCGCAGCAGGTTCAAAGCAGCCGCGGCACGTTGCAGGAAATGTTCGCCCGTATCCAGGCCGGAGAAGCCAATGAACTATCGGTCGTGATCAAGGGCGATGTGCAAGGTTCGGTTGAGGCAATTACCAGCACTCTGGAAAAACTCGGCACGAACGAGGTCAAGGTGCGTGTCCTGCATACGGCGGTGGGTGGAATCAACGAATCCGACGTCACCCTTGCCAAGGCATCCCAGGCGCTGATCATCGGCTTCAACGTTCGTGCCAATCCGCAGGCTCGCGAAATGGCACGGCGGGACAATGTCGATATCCGCTATTATTCCATCATTTACAACGTGGCCGACGACGTGCGGGCCGTCCTTTCCGGCATGCTGGCGCCGACCTATCGCGAGAAGTTCCTGGGATACGCCGAAATCCGCCAAGTGTTCACCATCAGCCGCATTGGCAAGGTGGCCGGCTGCATGGTGACGGAAGGCGTGATCCGGCGCAGCACCAAGGTCCGTCTGTTGCGCGATAACGTCGTCATTCACGAAGGCGGCCTGTCGCAGCTCAAACGATTCAAGGAAGATGCCCGCGAAGTCCGTTCCGGATTCGATTGTGGCATCAGCCTTGAAAACTTCCATGACATTCAGACAAACGACGTGATCGAATGCTTTGAAATGGAAGAGGTAACCGCAACCCTGTAATGTGACGGGAAAAACGGGGTCGTACCGTTCAGACAAAACACCCCCCCGCGCCAAGGCGTAACGGTTTTTGGGAACAGGGGGGGTGTGGACGCAACAGGAGAAAAAGAAACGTGGGCTTTCGACCTCGGGACGACCATGCCGGAAAAGACGGCTCACACTGAATGCTGGAACAATGTCTATGGGGATATTCGCAAGGCAGTGCGGCCCCGGGGTTTTGAAAGACAGCAGGGAAGCGTTTATTGTGGCGATCACACGGTTAATGCCGTGCCCGGGCCGTGATGGGTCTTTCCAGCCGATTCCCGTGGTTGGAACCGAGCATGCGGGAGATCCGCATGCTGCGGGTCGAGGATAACAACGAGCTGATGCCCGCTGTCCAACAGGGGGCCAGGAACAGGGTTCCATGACTAAACAGCCCGACAAGATTCCGGGTCAGCGTCCGTTGCGGGTGGGAGAGGAAATCCGCCATATTCTGGCCCAGCTGCTGGGACGGACCGATTTCCGCGATCCGGATTTGGCCGAAGCCCGGCTGACGGTGACCGAGGTTCAGGTCAGCCCTGATTTGCGGCATGCCGTGGTGTTCGTTGCGCCTCTGGGGGGAGGGGGTGCGGAACGGGTTGCATCGGTTCTGGCCGGGTTGCAGCGCGTGCGTTCCTTCCTCCGCCACGAAATCGCACGGTATGTGCGGTTGCAGTTTGTTCCTGATCTGTCCTTCAGTGCCGATACCCGTTTCGATGCGGTGCACCATATCGAGGAGCTTTTGCACCGCCCCGACGTGCAGCGTGATCTGCACCCGTCCGATGAAGAAGAATCCTGAGGGTCCCCCACCCTTGCGTGAGGCACGACGCCAACTCCGGCGGGAAAAGGTGGCGCGCGTATTGTTTACGGTCAATCTTGCCGGTCTGGTGGTTGCGGTGGCCCATGCCGGCGTCGTTTTCCGGGGGGGGGCTGTCGTGTATCCGCTTTTGGCGGCGGGGACGTTTTTTCTGGGGGTGCTGATTCCGGTTATCAAGGAGTCTCTGGGGTTGCACAACTATTACGATTCCATCAGCGGTGACTTTTCCGGACGTCACGACGCATCCCCTGCGACAGGACAGATTTTCGCTGACACCCTGCCTTTGCTGACCCACCGCGCCCTGGTACCGGTCACGCTGGCTCTGTGGTTCGCCCTGCTGGGCGGGGGGTTCCTGGTGGTGGGACTTTTGGCGTGAAGGCCATGATCTTCACCCCCCTGTACTTTGCCGAGCGTCTGCACAGCGTCAATCCGTATGGCGATGTGGGGGTGGTGACGTTGTGGACGCCGGCCAAAACCGTTCTCGACTTCCTGGCGCGTCAGAACATTTCCCTTGATCCGGCCACAGCGCGCATCGCGGCCATCGGGAATCTTTACGGCGATGGCCTGCCGCAACTCGTCCGCAACCTGTTGTGGAATCCGCAAATCCGCCATCTCCTCATTCTTGGCCAGAATCTCAGCGGTTCGGCGGAAGAACTGGCCAATCTGCTGACGCTGGGGGTGGAGCCGGTGGAACGGTTGGGGCAACCGCGTTTTCGTATCCGGGGGACAAACCGATTTCTCGATACGGCCTTCACTCCGGGCGCCCTGACCGGTCAGGTCGCCCCCGTGACGCTGGGCAAGCTGTCGGACCCCGCAACCGTCCAGGGGGTGCATGCCTTCTTTAGCACCCTGCCTCCGCCGGACCCGACGGTGTGGGAACGGGTGCGGGCGCCCTTGCCGGAATACCAGCCGGTCTATTTTCCTTCTGACCCCCGCGCGCACACCATCCTTGAGCGGCGCCCCCTGGAGGCGTGGAACGCCGTGGTCGCGCGGGTGCTGCGGTTCGGGGTGCCCTCCGTCGCCGGCGAAGGCAAGCGGCGGCTGGAACTCCAGAACCTGAAGGTGATCGTCACCGAACCGATGGCGGACGACGAAGAAGCCTTGCGCGCCGCCGGTTTTCCAATGGCCGATCTTGTGGACTATCAGGCGGAGATTCTCTCTGGCGATGCGCCCATTGACGTTAAAGAGGCCTATGCATACGGACACCGGTTGCGAAAGCGCTGGGGCTTGGACACGTTGGCAACAGTGAGACAAAAGCTGGCCGCCGATCCGGGAAGCCGGAGCGCGTTCGTTTCCCTGTGGGACACGGGCCGCGATCTGAAGACGGAGGAGGCAACGCCATGCCTCGTCTCCCTGTTCTTCCGCATATTCCAGGGAACGTTGACCCTTTCCGCCACCTTCCGGGTGCACAATGTCATGTCGGCCTGGCTCAAGAACGTGTACGGCCTGATGGCGATCCAACGGGAAGTCGCACAGCATGCGGGCGGGCTTCCGTGCGGTCCCATCACGGTCCTCAGCCATTCCATCGCGATTGACCCCGATGCCCCGGAACGGTTGGATCTGGCACGCCAAATGTTGGTTTCCCGCCCCCTGGCGCGGCTGCGGGAAGATCCGAACGGGTACTTCACCTTTACCCTCGACCGGGAAACAGGAGAAATCGTGGCCGTGCACAAAACCGCCGGCGAAACGCTGACCGAATACCGGGGGCGATCGGCGATGGAGATCGAGCGCCAGATTGTCCGCGACGGCGCCATTTCCGATATCGGTCATGCCCTGTACGTCGGGCGGCAACTGGCGATTTTGGAAGAACGCTTGAAAAAGAAACAGCCCTGAAAAAACGAAAGGGATGATCGGAAACCATGGCCAGAGATGAGTACGATCTTGTCACCATCGGCGCCGGGTCCGGGGGAGTGCGGGCCTCGCGCCTCGCGGGGGGATATGGCGCCAAGGTGGCGCTGTGTGAGCAAAGCCGGGTGGGCGGGACCTGTGTTCTGCGGGGCTGTGTGCCGAAAAAGCTTTTGGTCTATGGCGCCCATTATGCCGAGGATTTCGCCGATGCGCGGGGGTATGGCTGGACGGTGGAAGGAATTTCCTTTGATGGCGTCTATCGTCGCCTGTTGCGGGACAATGGGGTCGAAATCGTTGAAGGAACGGCGCGTCTTGTCGATCCCCATACCGTCGCGGTCGCCGGGCGCACTCTGACCGCCAAACGGATTTTGGTGGCAACGGGCGCGAAAGCCACCCTTCCCGCCGTGCCGGGCATCGAACACGCCATCACCTCCAACGAAGCCCTGGATCTGCCGGCCTTGCCGCGACGGGTTGTCATTGTTGGCGGCGGTTATATCGCCGTCGAGTTTGCCGGCATCTTTGCCGCCCTGGGCAGCACGGTGACCCTCGTCATGCGGGCGGACAACCCGTTGCGCGGCTTTGATCAGGACATCCGTGTCACCCTTGCCGCGGAAATGGAAAAGAAGGCCATTCGTTTCTGCCGCCACGCAACCGTCCAGGCCATCGAAAAAACATCGGAGGGCGCCTGCCGGGTGCAGCTTGCCACGGGCGAAGCGCTCACGGCCGATGTGGTGCTGTATGCCACCGGACGGGTTCCCAACACCAGGGGGCTTGGCCTTGAAGACAACAGCGTGCGGTTGAACGAAAAAGGCGCCGTGGTCGTTGATTCCTGGAACCGGTCGACCGTTGATAGCATCTTTGCCGTCGGCGACTGCACCGACCGCCTGAATCTGACCCCGGTTGCCATCGCCGAAGGGCGGGCCTTCAGCGAGACCCATTTCAACAACACCCCCATCGAGACCGATCATGCGAACGTGGCCTCGGCGGTGTTCAGCATACCGCCGGTCGCAACGGTGGGCCAGACCGAAGAACAGGCCCGTGCCCGCGGGGACGTGCAAATCTTCCTGACCCGGTTCAAGGGCATGCGTCACACCTTGAGCGGGCGCGATGAACGCACCATGATGAAACTCGTGGTGGATCGGGCCACCGACAGGGTGCTGGGATGTCACATGGTCGGGGCCGATGCGCCGGAAATCATCCAGGGGCTGGCCGTGGCGCTGAAATGCGGCGCCACCAAGCGCCAGTTCGACGCGACGATCGGCATTCATCCAACGGCGGCGGAAGAATTTGTGACTTTGCGCGCCGAATCGTGAGGAGTGTGGGGAATAAAAACCACAGTGTGGGGAGAGGCACGGCCTTCCCCCACACCCCCCTCGGTTCTTTTTGCTTTCTACAGAAAATTCTGGAGAACATGGGCGCTCGTCATTGTCTGGAGCACCTCAAACCGGCGCACCTTGACAAGGGCAGATGCCCCAGGACCATGATCGGTGCCGGTCAGGGCAACCGAACGCATGCCGGCTTCCAGCAACAGGGCCTCATGCCGGGGGAGATAAAGGCCATAGGGCAGGCAGAAATCACGGCTCCGCACCCCAAAGTGGTCAAAAAGAAAACGGACCGAGGTTTCAATCTCGTGCCGTACCTTTTCATCGTCAAGTTCTGTAAAACGGGGGTGTGTGTTACTGTGAGGAGCAATCTGGTGGCCATCTGAAATCATGAGACGGAGCTGATCGATAGACATCGCCGGTTCGCTGTCAGGAAACTCTCCCCGTCGGTCCACCACCCACTGCGTTGGAACGTAAAAAGTGGCGGAGAAGCCGAATTTCCGTAACAGAGATCGGGCGTGTCGGAACTGGCCGGCCGTTGCGTCATCAAACGTGATCACCGCCCACCGTTCCGGCAACGGACGCCTGGACACAAAACTGTCCACATAGGTGTCGAGCGGCAAGATAGCAATAGGACTCGAACGTAAAAGGCGAAAATCTTCTTCCAGAATCTCTGGTGTCCGGCACCAGAGAGTATAAGGCACATCGGCGATATCGTGATAGCACAGTACGGCCCCCCGCGCCGATGTAACACCATGCCCACAGCCGCCGGCAAGCGCCGCCAGCAGCCCCCCCCCGACCACCGTGCGTCGAGTGAGACACTCATGCATGGTCCGCCACCAGCGTGCACCCTTCCACGCCATGGAAAAAGCCATCGACGAAGGGCAGATGGGGCACGAGCGTGCGCAAGCGGTGCCACGCCGCGGCAGCGTCCTCGCGCCCTTTCAACACCGCACGGAACACCTGGGCCACCGCCGTCATGTCCACCGCCTGCGGCCACAGACGCATCGCCCCCACCCCCATACGGACCAGATCCGCCACGACATGCACCAGATTGACGGCGGCATGCGAAAGAGTCTGAACGCCGTTGATGGCCATCAGCGGTTCCTGGTCAAGGGTTGTGACATCCAGCCCATCCGGGTCCTGTTCGCACACATACCGGCAACTGTCTTTGTGCAGTCCGTGCACCCGGGCATGGTAACAACGGGCGGAAATCGATAGCGGCACCCGCCCGAACACCGAAACCTCGACCGCGCCCGCACCGGCCAACACGGCCAGCGCCTGGTGTGGCACGTCAACCGGCAAACAAACCCGCACCGCCCCCTGGCGGACGAGAACCGCCAGCGTATCGGGGTTGTAGACGTTGACGAATGGACCGACGTAATGGGGACGGCCCCGCAACATCCCGATGGCACCAACATCGTTGGCCTCCACCGGCAGGGGGAAATCACGGGCACCCATGGCGCGCAGCCGCCCTTCCTGACCCGTGGCAAGAATGGGGGAGGCATGCACCACCGTTTTGCCCGCCGCCTGCAATCGCTCGATCACCTCCGGCCAGTACGAATCAAACAGCGGCGCCCGCTTGGCGCAGACCACCTCGCCCACGTATACGGTGTCAAGTGGCGCTTCGTCGGCGATGCGGAAATAGAAATCGCGCCGCATCGACGCCGGCCAATTATACAACACCGGCCCCAGCGTGAGATGGACCCCCATCGTGCGTGTCCTTTTTGTGCGATAAAACCATCTTTGCGAGAGAGCTTTTGGGCCTCCCTTTTTGACAGCCTACTGCCACTTCCGCTGATAGGCGCCGGCGGTTTGCCGTCCTCCCTCGCTCAGGTCCTCCAGCGCGTCCTTCCGGCAGGGGTGCCCTGCGGCCGCGGCATCCACGGCGTTGCGGAAGGTTGCCGTGACCTGGGCCACATAGGCCCGCCCACGCGCTGCCGCCCCTCGATCTTGATGGCCCGCACGCCGGCGGCCTTGAGGGCAGGGAGAAGATCGATGACATTCAGACTGACAGGTTCCTCGAACAGATACCCGGTCCGGTCCCTGGTTTTGAACCGCCCCTTGCACAGTGTCGGATAACCGGCGGATTCCTCTGGCGCAAAGGTGTTGATGGTGAACGCGCCCAGCCGTGACACCAGCCGTCCGGCCCGTTGTTCGTAACGAACGTGACTTGCCGGAGAACACACGCTATGGGTGTTGGGGGACTGGCCGGTCACATAGGACGACAAATGGCACCGCCCCTCCGCCATGACACACAGGCCGCCATAGGCGAAGACTTCGGTTTCGACCGTCACGGCGTTCGTCAGAATGGTGATTTCCGGGATCGCCAGCACCCGGGGCAGCACGACACGCCGCACCCCGAACGCTTCGGCATAATAGGTGATCGCTTCGGCGGTGGCGGCGGAAGCCTGGACCGATAAATGCCGCCGCACGTCCGGATGGCGCGTGCTGGCGTAATCCAGAAGGCCGATATCGGCCAAGATAAGGGCATCAACCCCCAAACGGGCCGCATCGTCCACCGCCTGCCGCCAAAGGGCCGGCGCCGTGGCCGCGGGGAAGGTGTTGATGGCCAGAAACACGCGCACTCCCCGCCCATGGGCAAAGGCGATCCCCTCGCGCAGATCGTCACGGCTGAAATTAAGGCCTGGAAAATTGCGGGCATTGGTGGCATCGCGAAAGCCGCAATAGACGGCATCGGCCCCCGCCTCCACGGCGGCGCGCAACGCGGCAAGTGTGCCGGCCGGGGCCACGACCTCAAGGGCTGGAGTCGTCATGGCATTTTTCCCGCCGCATGCCGGGAACGCGCGAAATTCTCCCGCCCTTCCTCAAGGGCGGCAAGCCGATCCGCCAGGGAAGAGATCCCGGTTTCGAAACGGCGCTCCAGGGGGGTCAGAAGGTTTGTCGCCAACCAGCGCATATCCGCATCCATCCGCCGGAGCCATTGTTCCCCTTGCGCCAGCCCGGTGCGCATGAAGCCTGCCAGGGGACCGCAACGATCGGCCACCATGGGGCCGAGATCGATTTCGGCGCCATCGAGAACATTGCTCAACGCCACGACCGCCGCGGTATCACCGCCAATCGTCAAGGCCCGCGAGAAGAACACGGCATCGCCATCGATCTTTCCTGCCAACAGATCAAACAGCACCTCGAACGGCGTCGTGATCGTCGCCGAAGGCTGCACGCCGTCCCCGTCCCGTTGCACCCGCAGAACAGGGGGGTCTTTTGTCGGCTCGAACACGAACACGAACGGGAAATCAACCGGATCAATCAGATAGACCAGCCGTTCCCCCGTGTGCAGGGGCGCGAACAACGCTGGCCGCTCGTGCAAGATCAGGTGCAACAGGGCCGTCAGAATGCCTTGAAGCGGCGCCAGAGGCACGGGCCGGACGGCAAGGCCCGCGCATAAAAAAAGAGAAAAAGGCGCCGCGCGCGTCGTATCGATCATGACCTGTCTCTGGTGTGCGAGGGTTCAAACCACCACGGACCTTGCTCTGCAAGTCTAGCCACCCAAACCAAACAGAGTATGCATTCATCTGCCTACGCCATTCCTTGACAATGGTCAAGGGGGCGGGAGGAGACACAGGGCACGGTAAATCGTCGTATCAGGAACTTTTTCCCTTGCCCTGGGAGGAGAGACGCCGCCTTATTCAGCCACGCGATAGCGCTCCTCCTCGCTGTAATAACGGGCGAAGCCCGCCAGATCCTGGATCTCGACGAAATCCACCAACTTGTCCGGAGGGCGTCCCTGTCGCAAGGCCGTCAAAGCATCCTGCATTGCCCGCACGGCGGCGCTCATCAGGGTTAAAGGATAGGCGACGATCTTATACCCGATGTCCTCCAGACGTTCCGGCACGAGCAGCGGCGTTTCGCCCTGTTCCAGCATGTTGGCCATCTTGGGACCCGGCACCGCCGCACAATAGGCGCGCATTTCATCTTCGGTCAGCGGCGCCTCTAAAAAGGTGATATCGGCGCCGAGGTCGGCAAAGGCCCGTGTTCGGTCGATGGCCTCCGCGAGGCCATGGGTGGCGCGGGCGTCGGTGCGGGCTAAAATCAGGATATCCGTCCCTTCCTCCCGGGCATCCACCGCCGCCCGTACCCGGGCCAGGGCCTCTTCCCACGACACCACGCGCTTGCCGCGGGTATGGCCGCAACGCTTGGGCCACACTTGGTCCTCGATCATCACACCCGCAAAGCCGGCCGCGGCATAGCCCCGGACCGTGCGCTTGACATTCATGGCATTGCCATAGCCGGTGTCCCCATCGCCGATGACGGGAATCGACACCGCGGCGCAGATGTTGCGGCCCTGGTCCACCATCTCGCCATAGGAGACAAGCCCCGTATCGGGTGCGCCGAACCGACAGGCTGAAACCGCAAATCCGCTCATGAAGGTCAGTGGAAAGCCGGCCCGCTCGATCAGGCGAGCCGACAGGGCATCAAAACAACATGGCATCACCAGAATGCCGGATTCGATCAGCATCGCCCGCAAGCGGGCCGTGGGGATCAAGGAGTGCGTCATGGTCGTTTTCCTGCCACAATGCCGTTTCAGTGTGGAGAAGTGAACACCTCTTTCAGGCTGCGGGCGCTGACGAAACGTTCGATCCAGGCGTCGAGTTGTTCACTGGTGGCGGT
>WOUV01000130.1 GCA_009773045.1 Rhodospirillaceae bacterium
GGCAGCGGACGGCGCGCCCGCTCCCTCATCCCGGGGAGACGATGCCCGCATGGCGGCGATCGTTTCGGCCGGGGTGGGCAGATCGGCGGCATAGGCCAGCCGGATCAGGGCCATTTCGGCCGCCTGGAGGGGCGCAGGGGCGGAGCGCACCTCCCCCAAGGCTTTCAACAGAATCTGCCACAGCCGGGTGAGCACCGCCATGGACAGTTTCCCGGCCATGGTGCGGCCCCGGAGGCGTTCGGCTTCCGGAACGCCCGTGTCCTCATCTGCGTTTGGCGCAACCTTGAACCGGGTGATCCAATGGATCAGCTCCAGGATGTCTTGAAGGATCAGGACGGGATCGGCGCCGGCCTCGTACTGGCCCGAGAGAATCGCGAGTGCCGCCCGGGCCTCCCCCCCCAGCAGGGCCTCCAGAAGATCGAAAATCACGGTGCGATCGGCAAGCCCCAGCATGTCCCGCACCGTTGTGGCCTCCACGACGCCAGGGGCGCCGGGACTCACGCGGGCCATGGCCTGGTCCAGCAAAGAAAGCCCGTCGCGCACCGATCCGTCGGCGGCGCGGGCGATCAGCCGCAACGCTTCTGGTTCCACCGTCATGCCTTCGGTTCCGGCGATGCGCTCGAAATGCCGGGCAAGGGTTTCCGTGTCCACCCGCCGCAGATCGAACCGCTGACACCGCGACAGCACCGTGACCGGAACCTTGCGGATCTCGGTCGTGGCGAAGATGAACTTCACATGTTCGGGCGGTTCTTCCAGAGTCTTCAACAAGGCGTTGAACGCCTGGTTGGAGAGCATGTGCACTTCGTCGATGATATAGATCTTGTAACGGGCGCGGGTGGGACGGTAGCGCACGCCCTCGATGACCTCCCGGATGTCATTGACGCCCGTCCGGCTGGCGGCGTCCATCTCCAGCACATCGCCATGACGGTCGATGGCGATGGCGCGGCAATGCTCGCACGCGCCGCACGGGGTGATGGTAGGGCCGCCGCGGCCATCGTTTCCGATGCAATTGAGGGAGCGCGCAAGAATGCGGGCCGTGGTGGTTTTGCCGACCCCGCGCACGCCGCTCAACACATAGGCCTGGGCGATGCGGCCCGACTGGATGGCGTGGGTCAGAGTGCGCACCAACACATCCTGGCCCACCAGTTCGGCAAAAGTGGTGGGGCGGTATTTGCGGGCCAGCACGCGGTACGGAGTCGGGGCGGTCGCGGATCGAAGGGATTCGCCCCGTTTATTTTATCTTATTTTATCGCCTTGCGGTGGGAGACTGGACGAGCGACCCGACTCGGAACTCGTTACGGCTGCTTCCTTCCGGACCTGACCGGGTTGGCGAGGGAACCGTCCGACGCCAGCCTCCCACCTGCACTGTAGCAAATCCGCCGTCATTGTCCATGGGAACATTGATGGGAACAGTGCCAATTTTCAGGATCAGCATAAAGAATCACCGTCCCCGCCCGTGCCCAACAGAATTCGCCCCTCCCCACACATTTTTGTGATGCGTAGCCCAAATGGGGGATGTCTTTCACGGGAAAGGCAGTACCCTTGAAGGCAAGAGATCCGAAACCCCGCATCAAGGACGAGAGCAATGGACGATACGACCGCCCCCACCACGGCGTCACCCGCTCCGGAATCGACCGCCGCCAGCCCGAACAGCGCAGAAACAGGTCCTTCGCGGCCGGAGAACGTTCAGCTCATCCAGCCCCCGGGGGCGGGCCAGTCGGTCACGGTGACGGTCGTGCCGGGCATGGTCTATCGGATTGATGCCCCGGAGGCCACCTATACCCAGCGCGAGACCAGTCTGGTGGTGTGGACCGCCCAGGGCGAAGTGGTGCTGGAAGACTACTTCGTCTTCGCCACGTCCGAATTGCCTCCGGCCCTGACACTGGCCGATGGCGCGGTGATCGGCGTGCCGGAAATCGTTGAGACGTTATTCGAGAACGTGGGCGGAGTCGACGGGGGGGGCGCCCTCCACGGACACGACGGGCACGGAACCCGCACCCGTCGATACCGTTACCGATACTACCGTCACCGCCACCACCGTCACCGACGACGCGCCGCGCATCGCCACGCCAGCGCCTGGGACTGTCAGCGAGGCGGTGGGGGGCGTCAAAAGCGTCAGCGGCGCTCTTGGCATCGATTTTGGCGCCGATGGGGCCGCCAGCACGGGCGGGCTGAAGTTCCCCCAGGGGATCGCGGCGCCCACGGGTCTCACATCCCGGGGCGATCCCATAAACTATGGCCTGGATGCAACCGGCACGGTTCTGACCGCCACCGCCGGCGGGCGCGAGGTATTCACCGTCGCCCTCAATCCCAACACCGGCACATATACCTTCACCCTGAAGGACGGCGAGGGCGTGACGCACGCCTCCAGCACCGCCAACAGCCGGGGGCTGGATTTTTCCTTCAGCGTTCAACGTCGTTGATGAGGCTTATATCGGCACGGCTGACGCTTTGGTCACGGGAACCCTTCCCTTCACGCCGGGACCCGACGGGGCGAAGATCACCTCCGTGGCGGGTATTGCGCCGGATGGTAACGGCATTATTACTGTTACCGGCACGGGCTACACCCTGGCCGTCACTGCCGCCACCGGTGCCTACACCTACACCCTGACCAGCCCGATGACCCACGATGCGGGAGCGGGGAAAAACGCCAGTCTGGACCAGACGTTCAGCTATACCGTCACCGATGGCGACGGCGATACGGTGGACAGTATCCTCACCGTGACCGTCAAGGATGATGTGCCTGAGGCTGTGAATGACGACATCGCCGATGCGGTGACCGAAGGCAATACGGTGAGCGGCAATGTGCTGACGAACGATGATTCAGGCGCCGACGGTTGGGACGCGACGCGGGTGGTGACCAGCATTGGCTTCGGCGACAACACCCTGGTCACAGCATTGGATGGGACCGGCAAGATCGTCGTTAATGGTCAGTACGGGACTCTGACATTGAACCCCGTCAGTGGCGAATATACCTACGCGGCAGACCCCGACCTGAACCACGCGAGCGGGGTGGTGGAGGATGTGTTCACCTACACCGTCACCGACTCCGACAACGACCTTGCCACGGCAACGCTGAAGATCACCGTCGATGACGGGGACGGACCGCAGACCACTAACGGGGCAGATAACGGGGCAGACGGCAACCCGGCCGTGGTGACGGTGAACGAGGACGGTTCCGCTTCGACCGAGGGCGCGCTGACCTTCACCGCCGGTTCGGATGCCATTGCTTCGGTTGCTTTCGGCAATGCCGAGGGGGCGACCCTGACGCTCACAGGCGCGGACGGCTCCGAGAATGTCACCGTGAAGTCGGTCACAGGCAACACCATGGTGGTTAGCGCCGGCGCTGACAACACGGTGACCCTCACTCTGGCTCCGAACGCCGCCGATAACACCGCGATAGCAGTATCCGGCGTCTTGAACGGCTCTTTCGCGCACCTGAACGGCGACGGCGCAACGCCCCTGACCATCGGCCGGGTCACGGTGGTTGCCACCGACACCGACGGCGATACAGTCACCGCCGGCGTCTCGATCGTGGTCAACGATGCCGGGCCAGGCACAAGCGCATCAGATGATGGTATTGCGGAAAGTGCCATCAATACAGAGGGCATTTCGGTCATGAGAACCCTGGAGATTGACTATGGAGCCGATGGGACCGCCAACACGGGCGGGCTGAGGTTCCCCCAGGGGGGGATCGCGGCGCCCGATGGTCTCACATCCCGGGGCGCGTCCATAAGCTATGGCCTGGATGAAACCGGCACGGTTCTGACCGCCACCGCTGGCACGGGGATTGGTGCGCGCGACGTGTTCACTGTCGCCCTCAATCCCGACACCAAGGCCTATACCTTCACCCTGAAAGACACCCTGGATCATGCGCCTAGCAGCGGTTCCCTTGATCTTGGCTTTTCCTACACCGTCACCGATGGCGACGGCGACACGGTAAGAGATACCTTCACCGTCACCGTCAATGACGACGGGCCGACGGCCAAGAACAACAGTGTATCAATCGAGGAGGGTGCGTCCCATAGTGGCAACGTCGTGTCTGACGAGGATCCTTCTTCCGGCATGGACACCTCCGGTGCCGACGACTGGAGAGCACCGGGAACCCTAGTATCGGTCCAATACAAGGATGCCACCTATACCTTCGACGACAGCACCACATCCCATACCATCAATACCGATGCCGGCGGGGTTGTGATCAACCAGGACGGAAGTTATACCTTCACGGCGGCGAGCGATGCCGAAGATGGCGAGACGCTGACTGACGCCCTCACCTACACCGTCAGCGATGGCGATGGGGATCTCGCGAGCGCGGTCCTGTCCCTGGCCACAACAGACGGAACGCCAACGGCCGGAAATGATACGGCGGCGGTGATAGTCTCGGAAGTCAGCGGTTCGGGAAGCCCGAAGATCAATATGGTGCTAATCCTCGATACCTCTACCAGCATGATTGAGGAGGGCAAAGGAGGAGTTGTCACGCTTGCCGACGGCAGCAAGACCACACGGTTCGCCCTGGCCACGCAGGCCATCGTCGATCTGATCCAGACTTACGGTGACGCCCTGGGGAAGGTTATGCTGGTCTCATTCAGCGACACGGCCAAGCTGCACACGGTGGACGGGGAAAAGTGGTTGTCGGGCGAGCAGGTGGGTGGTCTTCTCGGGAATCCCACCCAGTTCAATTTCCTGAATTCCACCGACTATGACCATGCCCTGGATGTCGCGAGGACGAACTACACAGCACCTGCGGAGGGAGACACGCGGGTATACTTCCTCTCGGACGGCTCTCCATACGGTTATGATGCCTCTGGAGGCGTGAAGAACTATAACGGAATCAAATCAGATGAATGCGCGACGTGGGAAGGCTTCCTGGAGAACACTTCCAACAACATCACGGACGTTTACGCGGTCGGCATCGACGGTGATTTTGTGAGCGACGATCAAGACAAGAACGACCAAAGCAAGTCGCACCTTGATACGGTTGCCTGGTCGTCGTCAAACAACAATCCCACTCTGACATGGACGGAGCAGACGCTCACTAGCACCCAAGGCGCCAAAGATCTCACGACCCAAATTGTTATTCCCACGAAGGACCACAGCGGTAATACGATCCACAGTACGAACGCCCTGGCGATCCGCGCAAGCGACCTTTCCGCCGTACTGAAAGGCACGCTCGGTGTCAAAATCGGCTCTCTGCTCGACAATGACACCTTTGGCGCCGATGGTCCGGCGGGGGGCACGACGACTCTGACGTCCGTCACCTGGGGGGAAACATCGTATCCTTTTGATCCCGTCAATGATCCCGATAGAACCTTCTACGCGTTCGAAACCGATGCTGGCACGCTCATCGTCAACAACGATGGTCGCTATACCTTCAGGGCGAAGGCCGATGTGACGGAGACAGATTCGATCTCCTATACGATAAAGGACAGCGATGGCTCAAGAGACACTGGTACGTTGTCCATGAGCGCGACAAGCGGTGTGGCATTGGGAGACGACGATAGCGGGGAGGGAGGTTGTGCACAGCCTACTCCCGTTATCCAGACAGGGACCACCGGCAGTGATACCATCTCCGGTGACGCCGGCGACGATTACATCAATGGCGGCGATGGGAATGACACGATCACCGGTGGTGCCGGCGACGATTATCTTTCCGGCCACAATAACGACGACACGATCCATGGCAACGCCGGTGCCGATGTCATTTTCGGTGGCACGGGTCACGATGTCATTTGGGGGGATGAGAGCAATGATATTCTCTTTGGCGAGGGCGGCAATGACACGATCTTCGGCGGGGAGGACGACTACTACATCTCCGGTGGTGATGGCATAGACACCCTCTTCGGCGATGCGGGGCATGACAAAATCTTTGGCGACGGTGGCGATGACACGATCTCCGGCGGTGCGGGCAATGATATCCTTGATGGGGGCGCCGGCGGGGACACCTTCGTCTATGAGAGCATCGGTGATGGTCACGACACCATCAACAACTTTGTGACCGCCGCCGGTAACTCCAGCCTCGACACCATCGACCTCGATGCTCTGTTCGATGCCCTGGGCGTTGCGACGAGCAACCGGGATGGGATGGTTTCCATAACGCCAGATACGGGAACGGGAACAGCGAAGCAGTTCGTCGTCAGCATCACGGATCACAGCGAATTTTCGATTACCGTCAACACCCTGTCGAATACAACCGACGAGGCCTTGATGAGCCGCATCAATGTCGGCACCGATGACGGGCAGGGACCGTAATACGGATTCCGGGGAAGGGTGCACTGTGGGGGAGGGGGGGTCCTCCCCCACGGTTTGTTTCGGGCACGTCCCGGGTGCCAGCTCCCATGACGGAAGAGAGGGATCCGGAGTTTTCAGAAGGACCCCGTCATTTTGGGCTTTTGTTGGACCCGGATCTTTCTTTAACCTGTCACAAAGCCGCTTCGCCGGAAAAAACGTCCCGCGCCACTTTCGGACCCCATGATGATGCCGTCTTCCGATGATGTTTCCCCCGCCGTCGTCCCCGATTCCTCTGCCCTCACCGAGACTCAGGTGATGGCGTATCTGCACGATCATCCCGACCTTCTGCTGCGCCATCCGGATCTGATCGCCACGCCGCCGTCACGGTGGCAGGCCGGCAAGGTGGTGGATTTGCAGTACTTCATGATCGACCGGCTGCGGGGGGAAATCGATTCCTTGCGCGACTGCACCACCGATCTTTTGCATACGACTCGCTCCAACATGTCCACCCAGGACCGGACCCATCAGGCCGTTCTGGCCTGCGTGGAGGCGGAGAGTTTCGCGGCGTTGTGCCAGGTGGTGCACGAAGACCTGCCGGCTGTGCTGGATGTCGATGTGGTCCGGCTGTGTCTGGAATCCGTCGCCACGGCGCCGGTCGTGCATCTTCCAGACGGGGGGACCGAACGGCTTCTGGGCGGGCGGGAGACCCTGTTGCGGGACGCCACGGCAGGAGATCCCGTTCTGTTCGACGATGCCGCCGGCGCGGTGCGCTCCGATGCGCTGGTGCGCCTGCGCCTGGGACCAGGCCTGCCGCACGGGATATTGGCGCTGGGATCGTGCGAGACCGAAACGTTTCATGCCACTCAGGGCACCGAGCTGCTGGTGTTTCTGGCCCAGGTGGTGGCGTTGTGTGTACGGCGATGGCTGACGACAGACCGCTGACCCTCGTTCACGGCGATGCGGACCTTCAGGCCGCCGTGGCCAACTGGCGCCGCTGGCTGACGAGCGAGCGGCGCGCCTCCCGCCACACGGTGGAGGGCTATGGCCGCGACCTGTCGGCGTTCCTCGCCTTTCTGGCCGACCATCACGGGGCCGAGCCGACGCTGGCGGTCCTGGCCGCCGCGGGGGTGGCCGATTTTCGCTCCTATCTGACGGCGCGGACCAACGATGGCCTGGCGCGTCCCTCGCTGGCCCGGGCGATGTCCTGCCTGCGGGGGTTCTTCCGCTGGATGGAACGGACCGGTCTTGGCTGCAATAGTGCCATCGGCAGCCTGCGCACCCCCCGATGCCCGAAGCCGGTGCCGAAGGCCTTGAGCGAACAGGAGGCCCTGGACAGCCTGTCCACCAGCGCGCTGTTGCAGGACGAACCTTGGCTGGCCCAGCGGGATCTTGCCCTGTTCACTTTGCTGTACGGATGCGGCCTGCGAATCGGCGAAGCGCTGGTCCTGACCCGGGCCGAGGCGCCAACGGGCGATACCCTGGTGGTCACCGGCAAGGGAGACAAACAGCGGCTCGTGCCGATTCTGCCGGCGGTGGGGGAAGCGATTGGCGCGTATCTGGCCTTGTGCCCGTTCGTTCTTGCTCCGGAAGGACCGCTGTTCGTCGGCGCCCGCGGCGGGCGGCTCAATCCCGGGGTGGTTCAGCGGCAGATGCGGCGGGTGCGGGCCTTCCTGGGATTGCCGGAAACCGCCACGCCCCACGCCTTGCGTCACAGCTTTGCCACACATCTGCTGGTTGCGGGTGGCAACGTGCGGACCATTCAGGAACTGCTGGGGCATGCCTCCCTTTCCACGACCCAGCGCTA
>WOUV01000131.1 GCA_009773045.1 Rhodospirillaceae bacterium
CGATTTGAGTCCCCCTTCCATCAAAGCCAGACCCCTTGAATCACACGCAGATTCCTGCCGTCAACAACCCATTGCGCTAAACTGATAGATGGTCAGCCCCTGAGCATGTCCTGCTCGATTTTTTGCCCCTTTGTCGCGGATTTTCTGGAAGCGTGGGCGCTTCGACCGCGAACCGTAGCGGGTAGAACCTCCCAGGAAAAAGCAAAGAACAACCTCGTCCGCGTCAGTCTTGACGGACGCTCGATGCAACGCACGGCGAATGCATCAAGCGCCGCGGATGCGCGCGGCGATCAAGGCTCAAAGGCATCACTCGCCCGTCAAACGATCCACGAAACGCATCAAATACGGAATGGAACGTTTTCGCTCAGGGGCCGTCAGACCGTGACTGGTCGTGAATTTTTTCAAATACTCGATATCGACTTTCTTGTGTTTATAATAGGTGCGCATCACCAGAAATTCGCCCATATTGGCCGGCAGTTTGGTGGCCCATCTGTTGAAACCATCACGCAAGGATCCCTCGCGTCCATGTTCAGCCATGCTGGCCGGCTCGAACTCCTGCCTGTAGAGATGGGTCAGTTCAGTGATGGCCCGTCCGATGGTTCCAGCATTGACGAACATCAAGTTTTGCAAGAGCTTGCGATCTTCGGCGAAGGGAAAGGCATAGCCGTTGCGTTCGCCCGCCTCACGCCACCCATCCCACAGTTTGTCGGCCTCGGACAACGTTGAGCCTTTCTGCGCTGAACCCGCCTTGTTTTTGTCACCGTCCTTGCCCTGTCCGAACAGCCCGAACAGGCCACCTTTTTTCGCTTTCATTCCTGATGCTGTTTTGTTCGATCCGCCTCCGGCCGGCTTTTCCGCTGGTTTCATATCTTCCCAGCGCAGATTCCACATGGCCCCGATGACATTGTTGACTTCTTCTTCCCGCAGCATATCGATCAAGGGCTTTGCGCCGACCTCGGCCCAATTCTGCCCTTCGCTCAAGGCGCGGTACCGTCGGCTTTTACGCATGACGGGGAGGATAAAGGTCCGCAAGGACCGGGTAAAATCGATGGCAAACGCCGGAGACACCAGAAAAGGCATCTCTGCCGCATTCCTGCCGGGCGGGGTACTGCCCACTTCCATCAATTGAAGGGGACGCGTCACAAAATAACACACCACATCATCGAACAGGGCATCGAATCCACCCTTGCCGAAGGTTGGCAGGGCGCCGGGCAGAGAATCCTCGTCGCCGCTGTCCTCGCCGTCGGTTTTTTTGCCTTCGCTTCGAGGACTCTTGGGTTCGGGCTGGGGGGGGGATCGGGCGGGGCCTTGTCGCTTGGCTACTTGTCGCCTGGCTAGGAGACTCCCGGGGCGGCTGTGCCACGGGTTTGGGCGTTGTTGCAGGAAGGGGGAGGTCCTGCGCCGGGGGCTGTGGATTCGAAAGGGGGGGACGCCCCCTCGGCATTCATGTGCAACCGCCCCATCAGCGCCTGGATCACGGCATGGGCCAGGGTCTCGCGGTCTTCTTCACGACGGCCTTCCCGATAGTCGGGCGCCGGGGGGGGCAGCAGAGACTCGAAGTCATCGCCTTGCGCCTCCCGCAAAACGGCATCCCCCAGTCCCTGAAGTTTGGCAGAGAGCACGACATTGAAAATGACCTTCACTTGGCTTGTGCTCGCCCAGCGCGTGGCGCCGCTTTCCGCAAGCACGGCCCGTCGCAAAGTCAAAAGCTGCGGCACGTTACACCCTTGGGTGAGTGTGATCAGCTCGCGGGCCTTCTGTTCGAATTCGGCATCAAAACCAGTTGTCTGGTGCAAGGGTCCGCCCATTCCTCGTTCTGCCATTCTTTTTATAGGTGTATCCCCCCTCATGGGGTCCTCTGTCGCCGTTTTCGGGACCACCTTCTTCTCTTGATGGCCGAGCATAACGACAAACCGTTCTCACGGCAACCCATGCTCATTCGTTTGCGCAAAATTACCCGCGTTCTTTTCTTTGGCACCGCACGTTAAGCAGGAATATTGCGGTGACAGAAACCTTGGGACTGGCGCATCATGCCAAAAGATCCGTTTTCCGATATTTCACGTCCTTGAAACACTCTGGTGTGTCGAAGGGAAAAATTCTCCCATGTATCTTGTTTTCTGGTATGAAACAATGACAGGAAGCATTTTTCCCTCTCCACACCTCCGCGTTTCGTGCTCCTACTGCACCACGAGTCGGGGGGCTTGGCGCCTGTTTTTGTGGGTGGCCATGCGGTCCCACAGGTCCTGGGCGATGGCACGGTAGGCCGTGGCGTGGACTCCCTCAGGCTCGGCCGCAACAATGGGCGTGCCGCTGTCAGAGGTTTCCCGGATTCGGATGTGCAGTGGAATCTCGCCCAGGAAATCGCAATTGAGTTCCCGCGCGGTGTTCCGTGCCCCGCCATGGGCGAAGATTTCAGCGCGGTGACCGCACTGCGGGCAGACATAATAGCTCATGTTTTCAATGATGCCGAACACCGGCACTTCGACCTTGCGGAACATGTTCAGACCCTTGCGGGCATCGAGAAGCGCGATGTCCTGGGGTGTCGAGACGATGACCGCCCCGGTCAGTGGCACACGCTGCGAGATGGTGAGCTGGGTGTCGCCGGTTCCGGGGGGCAGGTCGATGACGAGAACGTCCAGATCCCCCCATTCGACATCGCGCAAAAGCTGCTCCAGCGCGCCGATCACCATGGGGCCACGCCAGATGACGGGCGCGTCCTCCGGCACCATGAAGCCGATGGACATGACCTTGATGCCATGGTTTTCAAGGGGCAACAGTTTGCTTTCGTCGTCGTTCATCGTGGGCTTCGCGTCCTTCAGCCCCATCATCCGCGGCGCCGACGGGCCGTAGATGTCGGCATCGAACAGACCGGCTTTCAGTCCAAGCCGGGAAAAGGCGAGCGCGAGATTGGTGGCGGTGGTGGATTTGCCCACCCCCCCCTTGCCGGAAGCGATGGCGATGACGGCCTTGATGGTGGGCAGGGCCAGCTTGCCATCCAGAACCTGCTGCCCCACGGGGCCGCCCGCTTCTGGCGTGTTGCGCCGCCCCTCGCCCCCCCCATGAACCGTCAGAATGCCCGTGGCCGACAGAACGCCCGGCACGTCATACACCGCCTCTTCGGCTTTCTTGCGGTGCGGTTCGAAATCATTCGCCCGTTGCGGGGGGACCTCCAGCACGAAAGTCACATGACCACCTTTAACTTGCACACTGGTTATCCACCCAAGGCTCACGAGATCACCTGCGCTTTCCGCATCGATCACCGTGCGCAACGCCTCCAGCACATTCTCTTTGGACACATCCGACATTCTTGAAAACTCCTGACTTGACGCCAATATGCCTCTAGATTTCGGTTTTATTCAGGACCTGCGCAACGCATACGTTGCGCAGGTAAGGTAACTGTCATATAAGGAACGTGAGGGATTTTGCAAACCGTTCGAACGCAAACTGTTCACACATTAAAAACCTGAACGAACGAACCGAAAAACCCGATCAGAAAGACACAGAAAAAGGTGAATGTCGATGCCTTGGAACAATCCTGGGGGAGGTCCCTGGGGCGGTGGAGGACAGGGACCCTGGGGACGCGGTCCCTCGGGGGGAGCGCCCACGCCCAATCTTGAAGAAATCCTGCGTCGCGGTCAGGACCGTTTTCGGCGCCTGGTGCCCGGAGGAGGCGGACGGGGCTTTGTCCTGATCGTGCTCCTGGGGTTTCTGGTGTGGGGGATGAGCGGTTTTTACCGTGTCCAGACCGATGAACAGGGGGTGGTCATGCTTTTCGGTCGCCACGTGGACAACGTGGGACCGGGGCTGCACTACAATCTGCCCGCACCGGTTGGCGCGGTCTACCGGCCCAAGGTCACGGTTGAGAATCAGATCGAGATCGGCTATCGCAGCGAACAAAGGGGGCGACAGGTGGCTCCCCGTGATGTGGGCGAGGAAAGCCTGATGCTGACCGGCGATGAAAACATCGTTGACATCGACTTCACGGTGATCTGGGACGTGAAAGACGCCGCCGCCTTTATATTCAACGTGCGCGAGCCGGGAGACACCGTGCGGGTAGCCTCGGAAAGCGCCATGCGGGAAGTCATCGGCCAGACTCCCATCCAGGTGGCCATGACGGAAGGACGCGACCTGATCGAACAGCGCAGCCTGGAAACCCTGCAACGGCTCCTGGACCAGTACCAGGCGGGCATTCGTGTCAAACGTGTGCAGCTGGCCAAGGTGGACCCACCGGCGGAAGTGGTGGATGCCTTCAACGACGTGCAGCGCGCCAAGGCAGACCGCGAGCGTTTGCGCAACGAAGCCGAAGCCCATCGCAACTCGGTCATCCCGATCGCCCGCGGCGAGGCCGAACAACGGATTCAGGAAGCCCAGGCCTACAGGGAAGAAATCGTCAACCGGGCACAGGGCGATGCCAGCCGCTTTCTGGCGGTGCTTGACGCCTATGCCACGAACCGCGACGTGACCGAACGAAGGCTGTATTACGAGACCATGGAAGAACTGATGCGCGGGGCGGCCGGCAAGATCGTGGTGGATGGCGCCGGCGCGCAAGGCGTGCTGCCATACCTGCCTCTGAATGAAATCGGGCCGGCGCGCAACAGTCCCCCCCGGGGTAGCCAGAGTGGAGAGCGGCAATGAAAAAAAATTCGCTCGCCCTGATCGGCATTCTGGCCGGCGCAGGATTGTTCGTGCTGTACGACAGCCTGTTCGTCGTGCACCAGACCGCTCAGGCCATCGTCATGCAGTTCGGGGATCCGCTCCGCGTGATCAAGGAGTCAGGATTGCACTTCAAAATGCCCCTGCTCCAGAACGTCGTGTTCTATGACAAGCGGATGCTCGATCTCGATCCACCGTCGGAGCGGCTGATTCTGGCCGACCAGAAACGGATCGAGGTGGATACCTTCACCCGTTTCCGTATCACCGATCCCCTCACCTTCTACAAAACCGTCACCACCGAAACCCAGGCCCGGTCGCGGCTGGGGGCCATCGTTACCTCCACCACACGGCGGGTTCTTGGCAATGCCACCTTGCCAACTCTTTTGTCGGCGGAACGCGACGTCATCATGAACCAGATCCGCGAACGGGTGAATTTGGAGGCCCAGGCCCTGGGGGTCGATGTCAATGATGTACGCATCCGTCGGGCCGATCTGCCCGACGAAACCAGCCAGTCCATCTATGCGCGCATGAAATCGGAACGCGAACGAGAAGCGCGCGAGGCCCGGGCGCAGGGACAGGAACTGGCCCAACAGATCCGATCACGGGCCGATCGTGAGAAAGTGGTGCTGTTGGCCGAGGCCCAGAAGAAGGCGCAAATCCTGCGTGGCGAGGGCGAGGCGGAGGCTTTCCGGATCTGGGCCGAGGCCAATAGTCGCGACATACGTTTTTATGATTTCTACCGGGCGCTTCAGTTCTACCGTTCGTCCCTGGGAGAGTCGACGTGGGTGCTCTCTCCCAATTCCGATCTTTTGCGGTACCTGCGGCCTTTGCCCGCCGAGGACGAGACATCCGGGAGAAAAAAGGCTCCAGGCTCCTGATTCATGAACGATTTCCTCACAGCCCTTGCCCTGGTTCTGGTCATTGAAGGCCTGATCTACGCCATCATGCCGGAAACCATGCAACGCCTGGCACAGCACCCTGACCATCTATCAGTTTAGCGCAATGGGTTGTTGACGGCAGGAATCTGCGTGTGATTCAAGGGGTCTAGCTTTGATGGAAGGGGGACTCAAATCGCCGACCTGCCGTAAGGACACGGAAGCACGTGGAGGGGGAGATTTGCCAGACACTCCCTCGTTGTTCTCTCGCATCCCTGTTCTTTTGAGGGCGAAGTTCTCTTGATGGCGAAAGCAATTGACAGGGGAAAGCGGTTGGTTTACCGGTCTCCGCAGAGGGGAGCAGGCATCATGGGTTTGGACAGGCGTTCGATGGAAAAGGCTGTCACGGCGTGGTGGGCGCAGGGGCTTGCCGTGGTGGGAGTGTGTTGTGCGCTCCTTGCCGGCGGTGGTGCGGCGCTGGCGCGCGGGGCACCGGACAGTTTTGCCGAACTGGCAACAGCGTTGTCTCCGGCGGTGGTCAACGTCTCGACCACTCAGGCGGTGACTGAACGTTCCCTTGAAATGCCCGAGTTTCTACCAGGATCTCCTTTCGAGGAACTGTTTCGCGATTTTTTCGACCGTCACCGTTCCGACCAGCAGCGGCCGCGCAAGGCCGCATCGCTTGGTTCCGGGTTCATCGTCGATGCGGCGGGATACATCGTGACCAACAACCATGTCATCTCCGATGCGGTCGAGATCACCATTCTTCTGCACGACAACACCGCCATCAAGGCCAAACTGATCGGCAAGGACACGAAAACCGATCTTGCCCTGCTGAAGGTGGACAGCGAACGCCGGTTGCCGTTCGTCTCCCTCGGCGATTCCGACAAGGTGCGGGTCGGGGACTGGGTGGTGGCGATCGGCAATCCCTATGGCCTGGGCGGGTCGGTCACCGCCGGCATCATTTCGGCCCGCGCACGGGATCTGCGTAATGGTCCCTATGATGATTTCTTTCAGACCGATGCGGCCATCAACCTTGGGAATTCCGGCGGACCTCTGTTCGATATGGACGGCCATGTGATCGGTATCAACACCGCCATTTATTCGCGCACCGGCGGGAATATCGGCATCGGCTTTGCCATTCCTTCGAATCTGGCCAAGATGGTTGTGGCCGATCTGCGTCACTATGGCCGCATGCGACGCGGGCGAATCGGTGTCCACATCCAGGAGGTCACTGAAGACATCGCCGAAAGCCTGGGCCTGTCCAGGCCGGTCGGCGCGCTGGTGGCCAGCGTCGATGAAAACGGCCCGGCGGCTAAGGCCGGCGTCAAGGGGGGAGATGTGATTCTGGCGTTCAATGGACGCTCGGTGGAAGACCATCGCCGCCTGTCGCGCGTCATCGCCGAAACGCCCAGTGGCAAAGCCGTGGACATGATCCTTTTCCGCGAGGGCAAGGAACGGGTGATCAAAATCACCGTGGGCGAAATGTCCGATGACGAGCTGCAGACCGAGGAAGGCTCGCGTGAACGGTCCAAGGAGGGGACCCCTGGTCCGGGCCGGGCCAAAATCGCCGAACTTGGTCTGACTTTCGCGCCGTTGTCGGCGGAAATTCGCCGCCAGTATTCCGTACCGGAAAGCGCGCGTGGTGTCGTTGTGACGGACGTTGAGGCCGGTTCCGACGCGGGGGAAAAAGGCCTGCGTCCGGGAGATGTCATCGTCGAAATCAATCAGAACGAAATTGCCACTCCCGCAGACATCATTGGTGTGAAGAAGTAAATTCAAATTCACTTCCAATTCTCCAGAGGCCTGAGGGCGTGTCTTGAAAAAGGCCGCCCCAGTGGCGGCGCAAAAGTCATCCGGGCCTTACCGTGGACCGGGACCTCAACGGCGCACGCGGAATCTTTTTGCATGCCTTGGGAGGGAGACCCTCACTCATAAATGAGTGTGCCTGTGTTGCCGCGAAGTGACACGGGGGAGAAGAAAACTCTCGGCGCGTGTTTCAAACAGGCCCGGGACACACCCCCCGCACCAGGGTTTCCAGTCGCCGCACGGTATCATGGTCGGGGGTGCTCTGAACCAGGGCGGGCCGGAAATGGCGTTGGAAAGCCTCCAGGGCAGCAATGGTCGCGGTGTCACGGTGCCCGTTGATCGTCAGCGCATATCCGAACAGGGCGAGCCAGGTCTGGATGGTGGCCATCGGCTCGTTCGCCGGACCAGAGGCCCTGCCCCGGTCGCGGAACGGCCATAGGCCGACGCCGGCGGCAGCAAGACGCGCCCAATCGAAAAACTCGCCCGGATCCTGGCGGCGCTCGGGGGCGACGTCGGCATGTCCCACGACGTTGCGGGCCGTAATCCCATGACGATCCAGGATGTCCCAGGCCAGCGCGACAAGGCTTGCCATCTGCGGTTCAGCGAAGGGACGATAGCCGAACGCATGGCCCGGATTGACCAGTTCGATGCCGATGGAGCGGGCATTGATATCAGTCGCGCCCCGCCAGAAAGACCGGCCCGCGTGCCAGGCGCGGCGTTCTTCCGCCACCATCCGCAGGATTGTTCCGTCTTCGTCGATGACATAGTGGGCGCTGACCTTGGTGGTGGGATCTGTCAGTCGGGCCAGGGCCGATCCGGCATCCGCCATGCCGGTGTAATGGAGGACCAGCATGTCCACGCCTTGGCCATCGGGGCGGGAATCGTGGTTGGGGGAGGCCTGATCACGCAGAATCATGGGAGTCGTTCCTTTGTGTGCTGATGACCGGCAAAATCTGCCGCTGGGAAAAGGTATCCACAACGCCAGGCCGTCCTTTCTGGAAATAATGTGCCGCGGGAGCCTGATCAAAGCAGGTGTTTTGACACAGCCGCCCTCGCTCTTTCCCTCCCTGTTCAGTGGCGTGGAATTTGCTTTGCAGAACAACACGCAAGGCATCGCCCAGGAGGCCGCCCCATGACGTTATCTCCACACACCATCGGCGCCACATCGCCGGTTCCCACGGCCCCCCTCACCCCGCGGCGAGCAGCGGCCACGCCAAACCCTTCGCCGAAGAGGAAGCCAGCTTCTGGGATTTTCTGGATGTCATCAACCCGTTGCAGCACCTGCCGATTCTCTCGACTCTCTATCGCCAGGTGACCGGGGACGAAATGGGGTATGCGGCCCGCATGGCCGGCCACGCCCTGTTTGGCGGCCCGATCGGGCTGGTGGCCGCGTTCATCGAAACCGCCGTCGAAGACACGACCGGCAAAGATCTGGGTGAGCATTTCGTCGCCCTGTTCGAAGACGAGACGCCCGCGGAAACCATGCTGGCTTAAAACACGTCCACCCCCGTTGACAAAAGGCCGGACCGGGCGCCCCTGACACTCCCGGTTCCGATTGCCGACGCGACCGCCGCTCCGCCGGAAACGGTCTCGGCGGTGCCTCCACTCGATTCTCTTCCAGTGATCGCATCGGATCCCCAGACCTTTCTACCGTCTCAGAGGTCCCTGCCGCCCGTTGTTCCGCCGGTCCTGACATCCGAACGAAACGAAAAGGGACGGGCGTTGCCGGGCAACGGTCCGCGTTTCATGCCTCTTCCGGCCCGAACGATGTCCGATCACACGACTCCGCCGCACCCCCTGCTGACCGCTCAGGAAACGAGGGATGTCGTGCCGGCAGCCGTGTCTCCGGGCGCCGAGGATGTCACAAACGACGGCACATGGTTTGCCCAGGCCATGCGCAACGCCCTCAACAAATACGAGCAGAGCCGCAAATTGAATCCAGAGGAGGCCACGGCCCCATAGGAATCTTGACAGGCAGAATAACGAAATGTGGGGGAGGCCCGGCCTCCCCCACGCCCACACGTTTCGTTATTTCATGGACTCCATGTTATAATTGCACCGTGACGCGGTAATCCCCACCGATCACGAGATACTCCCCTTCGCCCTTCAACGGATGCTGTGGCAGAAGAGTATTGAAGAATAGGATTTTCACGGCCGGCACCCGGGCCTCCAGGATGTAATCCCCAAAGCACCCCGCCATTTCACGATCGGCGCTGAAGGAGGTCAGATTGTTGAGACGGACAATGTAAAGATTCCGGTCCTCTCGCTCAACCATGTAGTGCTCATCAATGGAGTTGACGCCACCATAAAGAATTACGTGATTCATGTCCTTCAGGTGGAAATGTTTTATTGTCAATTGACAGTACTCAAATAAGATGTCGAGTTGCATCATGATGGCGTTGTTATGGAAACGACTTGACATTTTTTTGGTCACATACATCATCCAGTCTTCCGACATCAGCCGCGTCAGGGGAGCCTTGTGGAAGGTTGGAAACAAGCCGAAGCGGCTTTCCACCCATCCTTTGAGAACAGCCCCTTCGGGGCCATTCGCGTCATAGCCCCACCCCTTGAGCACTCTTCGATAGCTGGAACGATAATGGCGCCCGGTGGGTTCCCGCTGCTCCGGATCAAGCGCGAAGGTCGCGCCCATGTACAGCGTGAAGGCGTGAGCCGCTTCCAGGGCGGTCGGCGCTTCGGCCAGCATGTCGAACAGCGCGCGGCTCATCTCGCGCGCGCCGGCGATGTGCAGGGCCACGGGCGCATCGTTGAACCGGGGGCTGGCGAGCAGGCCCGTTGGTATTCCGACAAGGTTCG
>WOUV01000132.1 GCA_009773045.1 Rhodospirillaceae bacterium
CATCGTCAAAATCATCCAGGCGTGCCTGCCGCTCCCCCGCAGGCGTGCCTGCCGCTCCCCCGCCTCTGGAAGGCCATTCTAAACTGATGGATGGCCAGGCCTGGTGCCCATTTCGTGGCGGAGCACCGTGACCGGTTCGGTTGCAATCAGCCGCGCCACTTCGCTGTCCGGGTCATGGAGATCGCTGAAAATGTGGGCGCGACCCTGGCAGGTATTGACGCAGGCCGGTGCGATCCCGTTTTGCACCCTGTGCAGGCAGAAATCGCATTTTTCGGCCGTTCCCGTGCGCGGATTGATGAAGCGGGCGTCGTAGGGACAGGCCTGAAGGCAGTACTTGCAACCGATACAGATTTCGGCATCGACGGTGACAATGCCATCCTCCTTGCGCTTGTAGGTGGCGCCGGTGGGACAAACGGTCACACAGGGCGGCGCACTGCACTGGTTGCACAGACGGGGCAGAAAGTTGCGAGTCACATGGCGGACGTTGCGGTCTCCCTGCGGCAGATGACCTTTTTCAATGTATTCCACCCATGACCGGGTGACCCCCGAGCGGCACGTCGTTCTCGACCTTGCAGGAGACCGAGCAGGCATGACAGCCGATACATCGTCGAACATCGATGACCATGGCATAGTGTATGGGGCCGACGGCGGCTTGGGCGGGGCCGGCCAACACCGCGGCGGTCCCCAGGGCAACCGTTTTCACGGCGCTACGACGAGAGACATGACCATCCATCAGTGTCGTGGTGATATTCGTCATGGTGATATTCACCCCCTAGTGGCGAGACGATCAAGACGATGGATTATATCCGGTCATCCTGAAAAGCACTACTACCTTTGGGGGCTTTTGCGGAACAATCTTGTGAAGTCCGGCCACGCGGTGGGGCCAGGCCTCTCAGAGCATCATCCGTTCCCGGTTGAGGACCGCCGCCTTCCCCTGGTCCGCATCCACCCGCCCGCCGGTCTCCATCGTGGAGTTCCCCAATTTCCTGACACGGCAGGATTCAACAAGCGCCTTTTTTCGGAATTGATGGAGTGTGTGGGCAACGGGGCAAGCCTTATCCACGAATCCACACGGCGTTCCTTGCGCGTTTGATCTCCCATCCCATTTTTGAGGTCCCCCTCCAAGAGGTTCACACAGTGCGACACAGGGCTTCGATGACCGCCGCAAGGGTCAGACCCTCGGCCCGGGCAGCAAAGGTCAGGGCCATGCGATGGCGCAGAACGGGGGGTGCAAGAACCAGCACGTCGTCAATGGAAGGGGCCAGGCGTCCCTCCAGCACCGCCCGTGCCCGTGCCGCCAGCAGAAGGGCCTGGCTTGCCCGTGGCCCCGGTCCCCAGGCCACATGGCGGCGGACAAGGGCAAGCTCTGATTCTCGTGGCCGGCCGGCACGGACGAGTGTTAAGATGGCCTCGATCACGTGTGCACCCACCGGCACCCGCCGCACCAGGTGTTGCGCGGCGGCCAGTTCATGGGCGGACAACACCCGTTCGGGGGCCTCTTCCGCCGGGCCGGTGGTGGCCAGCAACATACGGCGTTCGGCGTTGCGGTCGGGATAGTCCACGTCCACCTGCATCAGAAACCGGTCGAGCTGGGCTTCCGGCAACGGATACGTTCCCTCCTGCTCCAGCGGGTTCTGGGTGGCAAGAACGTGAAACGGCCAGGGCAGTTCATGGGTTTGGCCGGCAACGGAAATCCGCCGTTCCTGCATGGCCTGAAGCAGGGCGGACTGGGTACGAGGACTTGCGCGGTTGATTTCGTCGGCCATCAGAAGCTGGGCAAAAATCGGCCCCTTGATGAAACGGAACGAACGCCGCCCCGTCTCGCTTTCCTCCAGCACTTCGGCGCCAAGGATATCGGCCGGCATGAGATCGGGTGTGAACTGGACACGTTTATCTTCAAGACCAAATATTATACTCAAGGTCTGTACGAGCCGGGTTTTGGCAAGGCCTGGAACACCGATCAACAGGGCGTGACCACCGGCAAGAAGCGTGATAATGGTTTGTTCGATCACCAGGTCCTGACCGAAAATGATACGACCGATGTGCCCGCGGGCCTCGGCAAGGCGTGTCGCCAGGCGTTCGAGAGCGTCCTCGGGGGTCTCGGTTTCAGGGAAAGAACCGAACCTTTGCGTAAAGGGGGGTTGCGATGCGTTCACCGTTCCTCGCTCCGCCGGCCGGGCCATGACCGGGCGCTTTTTCCATCGCCCGGGCACAGACGGTAGGCCTGTTTTCACGTGTGATCCGTTCGGGATTCGGATCGACCGTCAGGGGATTTGGCATTATCGGGGGTCTCCGATCAATCGCCAAGAACTGGTCTGTTTATTCGCCTCGTTTTTGGCCCGGCAGCCGGACGGGTCATACTGGCTGATCACGCCAGAGGAATCCGGCCCCATCACGGTTGATGATGTTCCCTTCATGGCGGTCGAGATGTTCGTGGCCGGTCAGGGCAAAAAACAGTTCATCAGCTTGCGGACCAATGTCGATGAAATCATCACGGTCGATTCGTTGCATCCACTGCGCGTATCAATCGATCCCGGAACAAGCGAACCCGCCCCTTATGTGCAGGTTCGCAACAGTCTGGAGGCCCGCCTGTCGCGGGCGGTCTTCTATGAACTGGTGGCGATGGGCGTTGAAGAACAGTGCGCGGGGAGGCTGTCATTCGGGGTATGGAGCAGCGAAATCTTTTTTCCCCTGGGACAACCGACATAGCACCGCGGGCCGATCTGCTGGCGTGTCTGGCCGCGGCGACCCGCCGGCCCGAAGCCTGCGTGATGGGGCGGGGCGGGGGCATTCCCTCGGCCGTTCTAGTGCCGCTTGTGGATCACGTTCCGGGCTTCACGATTCTTCTGACCCGGCGCGCCGGACATCTTGCAAGTCACCGCGGGCAGGTCTGCTTTCCCGGTGGACGGGTGGAGGCACACGATGATGGGCCGGTTGCCACCGCCTTGCGGGAAACCTTTGAAGAAGTCGGCCTGCCGTCCGCCGCCGTGACCGTGATCGGCTGTCTTGATGATTACGCCACCCTGACCGGATTCATGATCACGCCGGTGGTGGGAGTGATCGCGCCGCCGCTTCTGTTGCGGATCGCTCCGGAAGAGGTTGAAACGGCCTTCGAGATGCCCCTGTCCTTCCTTCTTGATCCTGCCCATCATCATCGTCTTACGCCGGTGCATTCGCGCATCGTGCGCACCACCTATGCCATTCCCTGGCAAGGCCATTATGTATGGGGAGCCACGGCGGCGATGCTGATGAATCTGTATCGAATCATCGGGCGGATGCGGACGGAGAGGTGATCCCATGTTGCAAATCATCCTGACCACTCTCGTGCTGCTGCTGCCCACGGGGCTTTATTTCCTGTGGGTGGGCTGGCGCAACGGGCGCCGTGCCCCAGAGGAACAACCGGCAGAAGAAAAACGCCGTTTCGTGTCCTGGAAGATGTTGGCCGGCATGGGCATAGGGATCGGCATGGTTCTTGCCTTCGCCGTGATCACGATTCTGAGCCGGCGTGGCACGGACACGGTGTATGCTCCGCCGCACATGGCCAATGGCGTGGTGGTGCCAGGGGCGATGGTATCGCGTGGGCAGGCCTTGCCGCCAGTGGAAGAACCGCCCCGGCGGGTGCGTGTTCTTTTGCCATGGTGACGATCCTCAAGGACAAGGGGGAGCCGGTGGGGCAGCTGCCGACCCAGCCGTGGCGTACACACCCGGCCACGGTGCGCGTGATGGCGGCCCTGACGGCGGAAGGGGCGCCCGTGCGTTTCGTGGGGGGATGTGTGCGGGATGCCCTTTTGCACCGTCCGGTCAAGGATATCGATCTGGCCACGCCCGAACCGCCGGAACGGGTCATGGCGTTGTTGCGGCAGGCGGGTCTGCGCGCCCTGCCCACCGGGCTTGCCCATGGCACGGTGACGGCCTTCGTGGACGAAAAGAGCTTTGAGATCACCACCTTGCGCCGCGATGTCACGTGCGATGGACGGCGGGCCGTGGTGGCCTATACCGATGACTGGAAAGAAGACGCCGCCCGGCGCGATTTTACCATCAACGCCTTGTCGGCGGACCCATCCGGTGCCGTCTTCGATCCCTTCGACGGGTTGTCCGATTTGCATCGGGGACGGGTGCGCTTTGTCGGCGCGCCCAAGACCCGCATTACGGAAGATGTGTTGCGGCTGTTGCGGTATTTTCGTTTTTACGGCTGGTACGGACGCCCGCCGCCCAACCGCGAGGCCCTGGCCGCCTGCCGTGCCCTGGCGCCGTGTCTTGCGGATCTTGCGGGGGAGCGGGTGCGGGAGGAGATGGGAAAGATTCTTCTTGCCCCGGACCCGGCGGGTGTTCTGCTGCTGATGCAGGGGGAACGGGTTCTGGAACACGTTCTGCCGGAAGGCCGGGATTTCGGCCGGTTGCGCCTTGTCGCCTGGTTCGAGGACCGGGGCCTGCGGATCCCGGGAATCACCCCCGATCCCGTGCGCCGTCTTGCCGCGGTGCTGACCGTCGGGAGAGAGGCCATCGAGATTCTGGGAGCGCGGTTACGGCTGTCGCGGCGTGAAACCCGGCGTCTCTGCGGCCTTGTGGAAGAATCGGTTGCCCCGGATCTGCTGCCAGTGCCCGGAATGGCAGAGCCGGTCTTGCGGCGGGCCTTGCAGGTTCTGGGGGCGGAGCGGTTCCGCGATCTTGCTCTTTTGCGCTGGGCGGCCCGGCGGGCCATGACGGGCCGGACGGCCACGGCGGAAAACCTGCACTGGCTGCATCTGCTGGAGGGTGCCGCCGCCTGGGCGCCACGAGCGTTCCCTGTCGGGGGCGGGGATGTGCTGGCGCTGGGGATCGAACCGGGGCCGAAGGTGGGCCTGTGGCTTGCGCGGTTGCGCCAAACGTGGGAGGAAACGGGCTGCGCGGCCGACCGGCAAACCCTTCTGGCGCATCTCACGGAATGGGTTGGGAAACGGGAAACGACAGGGGAGGCATCGTGAAGCAGGCGCAAGACATTCTGACCGTTCCGACGACGGGGGAGGGCTTTTTCGATATCACCCACGCGGTCACCGCCTGGGTTAGGCGGCAGGGAATCTCCACCGGCCTTTTGACCGTGTTCAGTCAGCATACCTCGGCGGGTCTGCTGATTCAGGAAAACGCCGATCCCGACGTGCTGAAAGACCTGGGGACGTTCTTGAAACATCTTGTGCCAGAAACGGCGCACACCTATCGCCACACCGTCGAAGGGCCGGACGACATGCCGGCCCATATCAGAAGCATGCTGACCGGTGTGCACCTGTCCCTTCCGGTCCGGGAGGGGCGTCTGCTCCTTGGCACTTGGCAGGGGATCTATCTGGCCGAACACCGCCAGCACGCCCATACCCGCCGCATCGTTCTGCATCTGATAGGTGAGTGAGAGGATTGGATTGCTCTTTGAGGGACGTTATTTTTGCCGTTACCGCTGGCAAAAGAAGGGAAGATGATGACGTCGGAATCGCATTCCATGGCCTCACATGCCGAAAGAAAGGGGGATGTGCCGTTTTTGAAAATGGAGAGCAACTGTTATGAATGTCTCGTTTGAATGGGGTCTGGGCGATAAACTAAGGCTTTTGCGCGTTCATGATTTCGGTCCCGGCAAGGGACGTGGTATCGTGAGCGCCGAGGATATCCGCGCCGGCGAACTGGTGGAACGGGCGCCCGTGCTCATCATTCCCGCCGCCGACCGGGCCAAGACATCGTGGCCAAACGTGACATCGCTGCGGGGGAAGAACTGACCATCGATTACCAGATGACCCTGTGGTTCACCATGCCGTAACCGGATACGGCATTGGTATCGCATAAAGAGCATAGCGAAAAAATCTCCACCACGTGACAGTCTTGAATGCCCTTGAGAGGGCCTGGTGACTCGCGCCGCGTCGTGCTCCACCACGAGGAAATCGTTGCAGGAAGGAAAATCCGCCATGGGCCGCTCATCGCTTTGATCGGTCTTGTGATCGGGGTGCTGATTGGTGTGCGGTGATAGTGGGCGTGATGACAAAGAATCCGGGCGGGCACATGAATCGCGGCACCAGGAAGGCGTGTTGGTCTCCCATGCATTCTGTTCCCGAAGCGCCGTGAATTGTGCCTTGCCAGAGCCGAACCGATCTGGTATGGGAACGGGACCGGCAAGGCAAGGCTGTGCCGGAAGAGGGCGGTCGTGGCGGAACTGGTAGACGCGCAGCGTTGAGGTCGCTGTGGGGGAAACTCCGTGGAAGTTCGAGTCTTCTCGACCGCACCAAGACCCATGCAGTGAATCAGACGAACATAGTCTCTGAATTCAAACACGCCGGGAATTCAAACACGCCGGCCCGAAAGGGGTGGGGGTGTCCCATCATCATCCGGTTCTGTCGTTCCTTTTGTGGCCAGGTGTGGCACGGCTGCACGAAGCCCCACGGGGAGAAAGAAAGACGGATGCGCGAACGTCGGGGTTGGAACGATGGACGAACAAATCTCTTCCTCCCCGTCCTTTTCTTTCGGTGATGAATCGTTTAGCCCCCAAAGCCGGGATGAACTGGTGCGGGCCGTCGCCGACGCGCTGGCGGAAGGCAGGCAGGAAGATGTTCATGCCTTGGTGGTGCCGCTCCATTATTCCGACGGTGCCCGTTTGTTCGAGCGTCTGAACGCCGAACAGCGCCGCCTTCTCATCGATATCATGCGTTTCGAGTTCGACGCCGAGATTTTATGCGATCTTGATCCCGCCGTGCGGGAAGACGTCGTCGCCTGCCTGGGCTTTGCCGATCTGGCGGCGGCCGTGCGCGAGCTTGATTCCGATGATGCGGTGCATCTCGTCGGTCACCTGAACGATGATGAGCGGGAGCGGGTGCTGGCCGCCCTTCCCCTCGAAGACAGAACCATGATCACGCAAGGGCTGTCCTATCCAGAATATACGGCGGGCCGTTTGATGCAGCGCGAGCTTGTGGCCGTGCCGGCCTATTGGACGGTCGGCCAGACCATCGACTACCTGCGCGAAAGCCCGAACCTGCCCGAAGACTTCTATGACATTTATGTGGTCGATCCCCGCCATCGTCCCGCCGGTAAAGTGGCCTTGAACCGTTTGTTGCGGGCACGCCGTCCGGTGCGGCTGCGGGAAATTCTTGATCTGGCCGTGCAGTCAATTGCTGTGACCATGGATCAGGAGGATGTGGCTGTTCTGTTCCGCGAGCACGATCTTGTTTCCGGCCCTGTAGTGGACCGTTCGGGTCGGCTGGTCGGGGTGATCACCGTGGACGATGTGGTCGATGTCATCGACAAGGAAGCCGCCGACGACATGCTGCGGCTGGGGGGTGTGGCCGAACCCGATCTGTACCGCGCGGTCATCGGCACCGTCCGGTCCCGTTTCACGTGGCTTCTCGTGAACCTGGGCACGGCCGTTCTGGTCTCCATGGTGATTGGGATGTTTGATGGCACCATCAAGCAGATTGTGACCTTGGCGGTGCTGATGCCCATTGTCGCCTCCACAGGGGGCAACGCCGGCACGCAAACCATGACGGTTGCCGTGCGGGCGCTGGCGACACGCGAGCTGACGGCGGGCAACGCCCTGCGGGTGCTGGGCAAGGAAATACTGGTGGGGTGCCTGAACGGGGTGATCTTTTCCGCCATCATCGGCACCGTGACCTGGATCCGGTTCGGGACGCTTGAAATCAGTTTCATCATCGCCGCGGCCATGGTGATCAATATTGTGTGCGCGGCGCTGGCGGGCCTTTTGGTGCCGCTGGGCTTTGATCGCATCAAGGTGGACCCGGCGGTGGCCTCGCCGGTGTTTGTCACGGCCGTGACCGATGTGATCGGCTTTTTCGCCTTCCTCAGTCTGGCGACGTTCCTGTTATTATAGCGGCGGACGGCACAGGCGGCGCGAGGCGGGCCTTTTGACTCTCCGAAGGCCTAGTGCCCAGCGTCATTGGAACTGAGGGTATAGGCTTTTCAGCTTAATGCGGGCGTCGTTGGTTGTGAACTGCCAATTGGCCTTGACGTGATGCTTG
>WOUV01000133.1 GCA_009773045.1 Rhodospirillaceae bacterium
GTTCTTCTGGCCGGCGAGGTGTGGGTGCATCATCTGTATGTGGCCGGTATGCCAGACTGGCTGCGGATTGGGCAAATGGTCACCACCTTGTTGATCTCCGTTCCCGTCGGTTTGATGGTGGTGTCATTGTGGGGTACCCTGTACAAGGCCGCCTTCACCTTCAACATGGCGCTGTGGTATGCGGCGGCCTGTCTTTTGCTGCTGCTGATCGGAGGGTTGACCGGTATTCCGCTGGCGGTCACGGTGCTGACCGTGAACCTGTCGGAAACGGCTTTCGTGCATGCCCACTTCCATTTCGTCATGGCGCTGTTCGCAACGTTCGCGATTTTCGCCGGCATTTATTACTGGTTCCCGAAAATGACCGGACGGCTGGCCGATGGCAAACTCGCGATGCTGGGCTTCTGGCTCAACGTGATCGGCGTCAACCTGACCTTCTGGCCGTTGTTCATGGTCGGAGTTCAGGGCATGCCGCGGCGTTATTATGGCTATGCACCGTGGCCCGAGTTCGCGCCCTATCACTACGTGGCCACCATCGGCGCCTTGATCATCGCCGTGGGCATGGTGGTGACGATCGTGAACTGGATCTACAGCGCGATCAACGGCCGCAAGGCCGAGACCAACCCGTGGCGGTCGCAGTCGCTTGAATGGACACATTGCCCGAACCCGCCGGGACCAGGCAACTTTCCCACTGATGTGACCGTATCGGAGGAATGGTCTCCATACAACTACGCCCGTTAATCTGTTGGAACGGTGTTGCGGGGGTCGCCATGCCGGCCCCCCGCCGCTGTTGCCTTGAAAAGCGCCAGGCCCGCCATGAACAACAAATATTTTCCAAGCAAACACACGCTTGTCATTCTGATTGTCGGCATGTGTGCTGTTCTTTACGTCAGCATCTATGTCAAGGTCTATTTTCTTGGTCCATGACCCGTGTCGAAGAGCCTTCATTCGAGGGCACTTCTCAAAACCCTCCCCCGTGATGGGGGAGGGTGTGGTGGGTATGGGCGCTCACCTCTCCCCGTCACGGGCAGGCTCACCCCGCGCATCTCCCGTCGTTTGGCGGGGAATTGCGGGAATGTGATGAGAGGCGCGGGTTGAGTGCGCGCATGACGATGTGTGTTGACCAAAAATCGTCAAGACGGGATCCCCCCCCTGGAAACGTCCCCCCCAAGCGGCGCACGAAGGTTTCGTCTCGACACGGACATGCCAGCGTCTTTGCGGTGCCTTCAAAGAAGTTTTCGACCGTATAAAATGCGATTGCCCGTGTCGCGTTGAATTGAAAATTCTGGCCGGTTGTTTAGAATGTCATACAGAACAATCGCATCCAGGTGCGATTGTCCGGGTGTCCTGTGGACCGCGCTTGCGTTCTCGCAGACTCCGGCATATCTCAGTAGAGTTGCCTCTTGCACTGAGGCGTGGATCGAAACCATGAAAAAATTGATTCAGCAAGGCGAGTACCTGGGGGGGCAATGCCTCGTGGCGATGCCATTGATGTCCGATCCCCACTTTGCCAAAGCGGTTGTGTACATCTGCACACACACGCCAGCCGGCGCGATGGGGCTTGTTCTGAACAGAACGATCGATGCCATCACCTTTCCCGATCTGTTGGAACAGCTTGGGATTCAGGTCACGCCGGTCTGCCGCGGCATCCACGTTCATTTCGGCGGGCCGATGGAAGGTGGCCGAGGGTTCGTGCTGCATTCCGCCGATTACATGCACGAGGCCACCATCATGGTGGACCGGCATGTCGGGCTGACCGCAACCATCGATGTGCTGAAGGCCATCGCCGATGGGCACGGACCGCGCCGGAGCATTCTGGCGCTGGGGTATGCGGGCTGGCGCAGCGGACAGCTTGATGACGAGTTGCGTCAGAATGTGTGGCTGACCGTGCCCCCTGACGAAGAACTGGTCTTCGGGGGGGATCTTGACCACAAATGGGACCAGGCGATGACGCGCCTTGGCATTGATTCACGCATGCTTTCGCGGGAATTTGGTCACGCGTAAAGGAAGAAAAAGGAATCGAGGGGGGCGCGGGGGAGGCCAAGCCTCAACCGCGCCCTGAGCACCGTGACAATGTGTTCCGCCGGGTTGAACGGCTGGCAGCGCCAGGGGATCAGGGGACCATCCGCCGGCAAGGGGCGGGCATACCCCAGGGCGAACAATTCGGCATGCAGGCGGGCATGCTTGGCGCTGACCCATGGGAGGGGCGCGAAAATGAAAACCGGTCCCGGCTGGGCGCAGGCTTCCGTGCACATGGACATCGAATCCCCCGTGACCACCACCGCGTCGGCCCAGGCGAGCAGGGCAAGATAGGGATTGTCACCGGCCGTGTTCCATCCGTGCGCGAATAACGCAACACCGGATTCGGCAAAGGCCCTCCGCAATGCGGCTTCCACCAGCGGCCCGGTGCGGCGGCTGGTGGTCAAAAGCACACTGCCGCCGCGCGCCAGGGATGCTGTCCGTTCCGCAAGCGTGCGGGCAAGTTCCGCCGTGAACGGCCGGCGGCCACTGGCCCCGCCCACCAGACAGGCGATTCGTGGCTGGGACAGGAGGGAAAATCTGTCCCGCCAACGTTCCGCCGCTTCGGCCAGACGCATCGGCGTGATCCGGTGGGGCGCTCCGGTGATGCGGAGCACGTTGGCCGGCGCATGGCGCATCCGGTCATGGTTCGGCACCGCCACCAGACCGAAATCGGCAAGCCCCCGCCAGCCGGGAAACATGATCTGGACCAGAAAGGGCGGCGCTTCTTCGTGTGCCTGCTGGCGAATCCAGCGCGCCACCGGCGCGGCTCGTCGTCCAGCGGCGATGACGAGATCAGGCCACGGCGGCGCCAGTTCGGCCCGGCTTTCCGCCGCAAGGGTGTGAACGCTGGCCCCCACCACGGCGTTGGGGAGCCACGCCAGCCCCGTATGACGCAAGGGCTTGACCGTAAACGCCTGCCCCAGGGTTTCCGCGACCCCCAGGGCCTGATTGGCGGTTCCGGCCCGCGCGTCGGCCAGAACCCACACACGGCATCGAGACGATGTGGAGACAGGCACGCCATCCCCTTTCCAAAGAATGTGGGGGTGTGGGGGAGGCCGTGCCTCCCCCACATTTGGGTTGAAACAAAACGTGGGGGAGGCTGGGCCTCCCCCACACCCCCTTGATTCCACATGACGTTCATGTCAATGCCGAAAATGGCGCATGCCGGTGAAGACCATGGCCATGTTCCGTGCATCGGCGGCGGCGATGACTTCCGCATCCCGAACCGAGCCGCCCGGCTGGATGGCGGCGGTTGCACCGGCGTCGCAGGCGGCGATCAGGCCATCGGGAAACGGAAAGAATGCATCGGACGCCACGACCGATCCCACGGTGGTATGCGCCGTCTCGGCGGCTTTCCATGCCGCGATGCGGACCGAATCAACCCGGCTCATCTGGCCTGCCCCGACGCCAACCGTCACCCGGTCGCGAACAAAAACGATCGCGTTGGACTTGACGTGCTTGCAGACGGTCCAGCCGAACAACAAATCGTCCAGTTCCCGTTCGGTGGGAGCGCGCTGGGTCACCACCTTCAGATCGGCGCGCGCAATGCAGCCGGTATCGCGCGTTTGCAGCAGGAATCCGCCTCCGACCGAGCGCATGACGAAACCTGCCTCCCGCGGATCGGGTAGCCCCCCTGTCAGCAACAGGCGCAGGTTCTTCTTGCCGGCGAACAGGGCGCGCGCTTCGGGTGTTGCCGCGGGCGCAACCACGACCTCGGTAAAGATCGAGACCATTTCGGCGGCGGCCTCGGCCTCCAGCGTTCGGTTCACGGCAACGATGCCGCCAAAGGCCGAAACCGGATCACAGGCAAGCGCCCGCAGATAGGCGTCTTTCAGAGTGCTTCCGACGGCGCAGCCGCACGGGTTGGCGTGCTTGATGATCGCAACGGCGGGCACATCGAAGGCGGCGGCCAGTTCGATGGCGGCATCGGTATCGCACAGGTTGTTGTAGGAGAGTTCCTTTCCCTGCACTTGAACGGCGGTGGCAAGCCCCGGCTGGGCCGTGGCACCGGCATAAAAGGCGGCCCTTTGGTGGGGGTTCTCGCCATAGCGGAGAGTCTGGCGCAAGGCACCGGTCAGGCTGAACCGGGCAGGGAAAAGCGCCTCGTCCCCCGTGCGGTCGAACCACGCCGCGATGGCGGCATCATAGGCGGCGGTGCGGGCATAGGCCGTTGCCGCCAGACGCCGGCGCAGCTCGAACGGCGTTGCGCCGTCGTGGTGGGTCATGGCCTCCGTGACCGCCGCGTAATCGTTCGGGTCCACGAGCACCGTCACGTCACCGTGGTTTTTGGCGGCAGCGCGAATCAGGGCCGGTCCGCCGATATCGATCCTCTCGATACAGGTGGCGGCATCGGCGTTTGTTGCAACCGTTTGTTCGAATGGATACAAAGTGACCACCAGCAGATCAATGGGCAGGATTCCATGTTCGGCCATGGCCGCCCTGTGTTCTGCCTTGTCGCGCCGCCCCAAAAGCCCGCCATGGATGCGCGGGTGCAAGGTTTTAAGGCGGCCTTCCAGCATTTCGGGAAAACCGGTGTAATCGGCGACTTCGGTGACGGCAAGATCGGCTTCGCGCAGCGCCGCCGCGGTGCCGCCGGTGGACAGAAGGTGCACGCCGCGTTCAGTCAGAAAGCGGGCAAAGGGCACAAGGCCGGTTTTGTCGGAAACGGAAAGGAGCGCCCGGCGAATGGGCGTTGGGGGGGTGCTCTCGAACATGGCCTATCCTGATCAAGAAAGCTGTGGATGAATGTATACTGTTTTTGATATATCTGTCACTTTGAGAACTAGGAAGCGGTATTCTCACCACTCTCAGGGAGGCCTTCCCCAGCCGGTTCTCTTCTCTTACTTATATGCTTCGTCGATACCCACCATTTTCACGATCCGCGTCCCTTTGCGTATAATTTCAAACGCAACGCCGTCTTTCCCGTAATATTTAGGAAGGATATCCTTCATAGCCTTTGCGTCAGCTATGTCATCGGTGCCAATTCGTAACACCACATCATCTTCAAGCAGATCTGCCCTATAAGCCGACGTGCCTCTGATCACCGTTGTGATCATTGCCCCTTTGTTCGTTCCGTTCATTGAACGCACCTCTGCTGTAGGATTATCAAAGCTCACACCGAGACCACCTTCCCGTCTCTTTACCCAATAGCTTGCTCCATAATCGTATCTATTGACGCTATATGGTATATAGGCCGTTGTTGTGCCGTAGGTCGTTGACATACCTGAGTAGCTTCCATAGCTGCCACCACCATACAATGACCCCGTGTGATGTGTTGTTTGTGTATTCGGCAAGGCCATGGGCATGACGCCAGAGTCCGTGTTCCTGTATTCCAATCCATAAAGCACCGTATGCGCTTTTACTGCCTTTGCCTGTTCAATTAACTCCGCATCGCTAGCGTTTGCTGCGTTGAATGATGAATATCCCACCATTATGAAACCGTCTTCATACATTCTTTTGCTCATCGCTTTAAGATCTTTAGGATCTTTAAAGGACACGCGGACAAGAGTAGGCTCACTGTTGTTCAGTGCCAACATCTGCAAACTTTGGTGATCACTGCTATCTATGGTTGATGTATAGAATTGCGCGTACGGATTTACGCACCCCCCAAGCAAACCCAAGAACACGACAGCAAGGAACCTCATCATATGTCAACTTTCCCTATAATCTCTTCGGACCATACTCTTCGCCATGGATAGCACAAGGATTCTTCGGATTCCTAAGGTAGTAGAGTATACTGTTTTCGATTCTGCGAAGGATGCCGCGTCTTTTTACCCCTCACGCTCACGCCCGCCGTTCCCGCCGCAGCCGTTCAGCCAGCAGAAATGCCAGTTCAAGGGCCTGACTGGCGTTGAGGCGTGGGTCGCAAAAGGTGTGATACCGCTCGGCCAGACCGGCCTCCGTGATGGCCTGGGGACCGCCCAGGCACTCGGTCACGTCCTGGCCGGTCAGTTCCACATGCACGCCCCCCGGATGGGTTCCCTCGGCCCGGTGAATGGCGAAATACCGCCGCACTTCGGCAAGGATTTTGTCGAACGAACGAGTCTTGAAGCCATGAACGGTCTTGACCGTGTTCGCATGCATGGGATCGCACACCCACACCACCGGCCAGCCGGATTCCCTGACCGCCCGGATCAAGGGGGGAAGCCTGGTTTCAATCTGGTCCTCCCCCATGCGGAGGATCAGGGTCAGCCGCCCCGGCTCATGATCCGGATCCAGCACCGCGCACAGCCGCAAAAGTTCCTCCGCCGTCATGGACGGCCCCACCTTGACGCCGATCGGATTGTGCACCCCGCGCAAAAAGGCGACATGCGCGCCATCGACCTGCCGGGTGCGATCGCCGATCCATAGCATGTGTGCTGAACAGCAATACCAGGCGCCACTGGTCGAATCGAGCCGGGTCAGGGCTTCTTCATAGGGCAGCAGCAAGGCTTCGTGGGAGGTGAAGAAATCGGTCTCGCGAATCTGCGGCGCCGTATCCGAGGTCAGCCCGCAGGCCGCCATGAAATCCAGCGTCTCGCCGATGCGATCGCACAGCCCCCCGTAGCGTTCCCATTGAGGACCATTGGTGATGAAGTCGAGAGTCCACTGATGCACCCGGTGCAGGTCGGCATAACCCCCTTGGGCAAAGGCCCGCAGCAGGTTCAAGGTGGCCGCCGACTGGTGATAGGCCTGAAGCATCCGCCCCGGGTCGGGCCGGCGGGTTTCGGCGGTGAAATCCGGACCATTGATCATGTCGCCGCAATAGGCCGGCAGGGTCAAACCGCCTTTGGTTTCCGTCGGGGCCGATCGTGGCTTGGCGAACTGGCCCCCCATGCGCCCCACCTTGACCACCGGCAGGGCGCCGCCAAAGGTGAGCACCACCGCCATTTGCAAGATGACGCGAAAGGTGTCGCGGATGGTGTTGGCGTTGAAATCGGCAAAGCTTTCGGCGCAATCCCCCCCCTGGAGCAGAAAGCCCCCCCCCGTGCTGACCTTTGCCAGGGCCTGTTGCAAACGGCGCGCTTCGCCGGCGAAGACCAGTGGCGGAACGGTACGCAACTCCGCCTCCACCCGCCGCAGGGCGGCCGGGTCAGAGTAGGTCGGAAGGTGCCGTGCCGGTCGAGAACGCCATTCCTCCCGAGTCCAGGCCTCTGTCGCCATGGGGGAATGCGTCAGGAGGACGCCCCCTGCCCGGCAGACTCGCCCTCACGCCGGGTCCTGGCGGCGATAATCTGCTGCTTCAGGCGACGGGCATCGAGGGACAGCCGGGCCGTGGACACGCTTTGCAGATAGGAATCAAGCCCGCCGTTATGTTCGATACTGCGCAGTCCATTGATGGACAGCCGCAACCGTACCGTCCGTTCCAACGCATCGCTCCACAGCGATGTTTCCTGCAGGTTGGGCAGGAAACGGCGTTTGGTTTTATTGTTGGCGTGGCTTACGTTGTTGCCGACCAACACGCCCTTGCCGGTGACTGTGCAACGCCTTGCCATATCCGTCATTTCCTTCCTGTTCGTCTCTGAAACAAGGTATGTTCTAGAACAAGGTGTGTTCTAGGGCGCCCTTTTCATTCCGTCAAGGCGATTCAGGACAGGGATCAGGGCGATCGGGTGAAAAAATCAAGCGGCCATGCGGCGTGCGGGGAACTCGTCCTCTCAGGGGACGAT
>WOUV01000134.1 GCA_009773045.1 Rhodospirillaceae bacterium
GTGGGGGAGGCTAAGCCTCCCCCACGCCTCCCTCGATTCCTTATTCTCTCCCGCTCGCGGGGGGGTGCAACGCCTGGGTGCGGTGGACAGCCTCGTCTCCAACCTGGTGGGCACCGGCATCAAGCCGCGATCCACGCATCCGGACAATGCCTTCAAGGAACAGGTTCACGGCCTGTGGCAGGAATGGTGCCGGGAGGCTGATGCCCATGGCATGCAAGGGTTCTATGGATTGCAGGCCCTGGCGGTCAGAGCCATGGTGGAAGGAGGCGAGGTCTTGGCACGGTTGCGGAACCGCCCTTCTGGCGATGGATTGATCGTGCCGTTGCAGATCCAGTTGCTGGAACCGGAGCATCTGCCATTCACCTTGAACCGCGATCTGCCCAACGGCACGGGCGGGGATCGAGTTTGATCGCGCCGCGTTGCCTACCACCTTTACAGGGAGCATCCCGGAGAGCGCATGGTGGGCACGTTCGGCGATCCCTCCGGCTTCGGAAGTGATCCACCTGTTTCGACCAACGCGGGCGGGGGTAATCCGGGGAGAACCGTGGTTGACCCAGGCGTTGGTGAAACTCCATGAGTTGGATCAATACGATGACGCCGAACTGGTCCGCAAGAAGACGGCGGCCTTGATCGCTGGTTTCATCACCAAACCATCGCCGGCTGGGAGGCAAGGACGAGGCGGTTCCAGACGAGCATGGCGCCGCAACCGTCACCTGGACGCCCGGCACCATGCAGCTGTTGATGCCGGGCGAAGACGTGAAGTTCTCTGAACCTGCCGACTTCGGCGGGCAGTACGGGGAGTTCATGAAAATGAAGCGGTTATTGGCGTTGAGTCTCCTTATGCCGTTACCCACGAGTCGCAGCGATGAGGCGGTTCAAACCCTGAATACCGAGAAGCTGCCGCGGTGGGGAAAATCTGTCGTCTCCGTGATCATGGATACCGCCCGAAGGCTCGGGATGATTTTTCATTTGGATATGATCCTGGCAAGTTATTCGCTACAACAGCGCGCAATTCCAGAACCTGCAGCTATCTTGTTTTCGTTTTCGTCCGTCGCCACTACGTACAGTTTGTACTTATGAGGCTCTCTCAGCGGTGGACATGGACCGCGAATCCCCTTTACCGCTCCTTTGGCAATGGTGTTGGAGGCAGTGTATGCGATAGTTCCTCCGCCATGATCATTCATCGGTCTATCCAAATCGTCCAAACGAAATTGAAGGTTCTTCGTCTGGTTTGGTACGCCAATGAGAGCGATCTCCGGAGACAGGTAGACACATTGACTGTTCGCGTCCCACTTGCAGTCAACACCAATTTCTGGAAGATCTGGTGTGTCGGTCGTGACACAACCAGATAACATTACAGAAGATAACATCAATACAGAGGGAATCGTCTTCTTGAACATTTTAATCCTCTTTTTAATTTTGAGAGTCCTAACTTAAATCCATTGAAACGACCCTTATGTCAACGGCGTTGGCGTCAGGGCGTGTCATTGCGCAAGGCCGCGATGTTGGCCGCATAGTCAGACCCCTTGAACACCGCCGATCCCGCCACCAGCACGTTTGCCCCCGCCGCGATGACACGCCCGGCAGTTTCCGGACTCACGCCCCCGTCAACCTCAAGGTCGATCGGCCGGTCGCCGATCATGGCCCGCAGCCGGCGGATTTTTTCCAGTTGCGATTCGATGAAACTCTGGCCGCCGAAACCGGGATTGACCGACATCACCAAAATCAGGTCGCACTTGTCCAGAACATACTCCACCATCGTTTCCGGGGTATGGGGATTGAGCGACACCCCGGCCTTCCGGCCAAGGGAGCGGATGACTTGCAGACTGCGGTCCAGATGCGGATCGGCCTCGGCATGGACGGTAATGATGTCGGCCCCGGCATCGGCGTAGTCTTTCAAGGACGGCTGGGCGGGGTTGATCATCAGATGCACGTCAAAAACTTTCCGGCTCCAGGAGCGGATGCATTTGATGACCGGCGGACCAAAGGTGAGATTCGGCACGAAATGGCCGTCCATCACGTCGATATGGATATAATCAGCCCCGGCCTGATCCACGGCCCGGACCTCCTCGCCCAGACGGGCGAAATCGGCGGAAAGAATGCTGGGTGCGATCTTGATGGTCATCGGCTGTTTCCCCCGAAAAGCGTTCCCATGGCGCATTGATTTGTAACGAACGAACCATATCACGATGGTTGAAATTGATGGCACGATACCCCAACGAAAGGGCCACACCGTAGAGACGACCGTCAACCGTTGCAATCACGTGTTCGTCGCGACTGGCGCACAGAAGAACAGCATCCGTCACCCCAAGATCACGATATTCCTTCAGGCGCACTCCTCGTTTGCTTTCAATAAAGGCTTCATGACAGTTTTCGATCAACTCCCCCAGCTTTCCGTATATTTTGCTTTTCGCCGGCCCCGTGATTTGTCCTGCCAGGTTTGATGTCTCGGCAAGGACATGCGGATTCAGGACAAGGCTTTCATAGGAAAGCACTAACCTACTCAAAAGAGAAAAATCATTCTTATTATAGTCCTGCAGAACAAGCAGATTCGTATCCAATATGACATTTTTCCCCGCCATATCATATTTCCCGATGCCGGAGCGCGACGACAGCTCCCGTACTATCCTTGATCTGGACTGTCTTATACGTTTTTTCCAGATGATCCAGCGCGGCCCGGGAATAGGGCAATTTTGCCCACTGTTCTGACTCGCTCAGGGGCGAAACCTGCCGATAAAATCCCAGTGTCACGTTCCACATGTCCTCCTGCTCGTTGAATGCGACTTCCTCGATGGTGATCGTGTTGACCGATTCTTCGGCAAACAGATCCGCGACATAGGCCTTGGCAATGGCAACAGCGTTCTTGACATCCATGACACACCGCGCAAACCGCTCCCTTGCCCCCACGAGGACACAACACGGGCAGCACCATACCCCAAAGGACACCATCCCGACCGGCAACACCCGGCCGGGACAGTCCCTTTCCTTCCGCCGCCCCGCACAAACGGAGGGCGGGGAATCACGCCACCTTCGGGCTGAGTTCGCCCGACTTATACCGCTTGGCCATTTCGGACAGCGGCAGGGATTTGATCTTGGCCGCCTGGCCAACGCAGCCGAATGCCGCGTAACGGTCTTCGCATACCTTTTGCATGGCTTCCATGGCCGGCTTGTTGAAGGCGCGCGGATCGAATTCGGCCTTCTTCTCGAAGGCGACCTTGCGCCAGGTTCCGGTCACCGCCATGCGGCAGTCGGTATCGATGTTGACCTTGCGCACACCGTGCTTGATGCCCTCGACGATTTCCTCGACCGGCACCCCAAAGGTTTGCGGCATGGCCCCGCCATGGGTGTTGATCAGATCCTGCAATTCTTGCGGTACTGACGAGGAGCCATGCATGACAAGGTGCGTGGAGGGCAACCGCTTGTGGATCTCCTTGACGAGGTGCATCGCCAGGATATCGCCCGTGGGCTTGCGGGTGAACTTGTAGGCGCCGTGCGAGGTGCCCATGGCGATGGCCAGCGCATCGACCTTGGTTTTTTTCACGAAATCCACCGCCTGCTCGGGGTCGGTCAACAGCTGGCTGTGGTCCAGGGTGCCATCGAAGCCGTGACCATCTTCCTTGTCGCCCTTGCCGGTTTCGAGCGAGCCAAGACAGCCCAGCTCTCCTTCCACCGACACCCCCACCATGTGGGCCATGTCGGCGACGGTTCCGGTCACGGTGCAATTGTAGTCATAGGAGGCCGGGGTTTTGGCGTCCGCCTCTAGCGACCCGTCCATCATCACCGACGAAAAGCTGTTGGTGATGGCCGAAAGACACGTCTCCGGGCTGTTACCATGGTCCTGATGCATACAGACGGGAATATCCGGATACATCTCGACGACCGCCTGGATCATATGCTTGATCATGATATCGCCGGCATAGGAGCGCGCCCCGCGGCTGGCTTGCAGAATCACCGGGGCGTTGCACTTTTTGGCGGCGTTCATGATCGAGAGCACCTGCTCCATATTGTTCACGTTGAACGCCGGCATGCCATAGCTGTACTCGGCCGCATGATCAAGGAGTTGACGCAAAGAAATCAAAGCCATGGGATCTATTCCCCCCGTTCCTGTTGGATGTTACCGTTAGATGTTGCCGTTGAATGTTGCCGTTCCGTCACAAACGCGCCTCGACCGCCTGCACGACATTTTCCGCCGTGATGCCGAAGTGCGCATACAGCTTAGCAGCCGGGGCCGATGCGCCAAAGCCCGTCATGCCGATCACCGCCCCTCGAATCCCCACATATTTTTCCCAGCCGAACGTTCCCGCCGCCTCGACGGCAACCCGCACATGCCCCTTGCCACCCTGTCCCAAAACCTGTTCGCGATAGGCGGCGGGCTGTTCGTCGAACAAGGTCCAGCAGACCATGGACACCACCGCCGTTGGCACGCCCTTGGCCTCCAGCGCCGTGCGGGCCTTCAGGGCGATTTCGATCTCGGAGCCGGTGGCGAGCACGGTGACCCGGCGCACCCCGGCTCCACCTTCCGCCTCGCGCAGCACATAGCCGCCGCGGGCACACAGGGTGTCTTCGGTATGATCAATCCGCACCGTCGGTAGGTTCTGGCGCGACAGGCACAAGACCGACGGCCGATGCTCGTTCTTCAGGGCGAGCGCCCAGCATTCCGCGGTTTCGACCGCATCGGCGGGCCGAAACACCAGAACATTCGGCATGGCGCGCAAGGACGGGATATGCTCGACCGGCTGGTGGGTCGGGCCGTCCTCGCCAAGACCGATCGAGTCGTGCGTCATGACATAGATCACCCGCTGCCCCATCAACCCCGACAAACGGATGGCGGGCCGGCAATAGTCGGAAAAGATCAGGAAAGTGCCGCCATAGGGAATGAACCCACCGTGCAGGGCCATCCCGTTCATGGCAGCCGCCATGCCGTGTTCACGAATGCCCCAGTGGATGTAACGGCCCGTGGCATCCTCAGGCGTGACGACGGGCATGCCCTTGACGATGGTCAGGTTGGAATGGGTCAGATCGGCGGAGCCGCCCACCAGTTCCGGCACCGCCGCCACCAGCACCTCAAGGGTCATTTCAGAGGCCTTGCGGGTGGCGACCGAAGGCCGGTCGGCGCTCATTTTCTGCTTGAAGGCGTTGACCTTGGCGTCCCACCCTTCCGGCAGATGTCCGGCCAAAGCGCGTTCGAACCCGGTCCGCTGGTCAGGATCACAGGCGGCCAGCCGTTCCTCCCACTGCCGGCGCGCCGCGCCCCCCCGGGCGCCGACAGCCCGCCAAGCATCCAGAACCGGCGCCGGCACCTCGAACGGGGCGTGCGGCCAGCCCAGTTTCTCCCGCGCACCGGCGATTTCCTTCTCGCCCAGGGGCGCGCCGTGGGTTTTCTCCGAACCGGCGAGACTCGGTGCCCCATAGCCGATGACCGTGCGACAGCCAATGAGACTGGGCCGATCGGACTTCCGGGCCACGGCGATGGCCGTGGCCACCGCTTCCGGGTCATGGCCGTCCACGGACGTCACGTTCCAGTTGGAGGCCGCAAAGCGTTCGAGTTGGTTGTCGGAGATGGTTTTCGACGTGGCGCCGTCGATGCAGATTCCGTTGTCGTCCCACAAGACGATCATCTTGTTCAACCGGTGATGGCCGGCCAGGGAAATGGCTTCCTGGCTGAGACCCTCCATCAGGCAGCCGTCCCCGGCGATCACATAGGTACAATGATCGACGAAATCGGTGCCATACCGGGCTTGCAGCATTTTTTCCGCCAGGGCAAAGCCGACGGCATTGGCGATGCCCTGCCCCAGGGGGCCGGTGGTGGTTTCGGCGGCAAGCACATGGCCGTATTCCGGATGACCGGCGGTTTTGGCGCCGAACTGACGGAAATTCTTGATTTCGTCCAGGGTCATGTCCGGAACGCCGGTGAGATAAGCCAGGGCATAAAGCAGCATCGACCCATGGCCCGCCGACAGAATGAACCGATCACGATCGGGCCAGCGCGGCGCACCAGCATCGAATTTCAGGAAACGGGTGAACAGAACGGTCGCCACATCGGCCATCCCCATGGGCATGCCGGGGTGGCCGGAATTTGCCTTTTGGATCGCATCCATCGCCAGGAAACGGATGGCATGGGCAAGATCGCCATGGGAAACCGGGGCAACCTTGGAAACGGCGTGCATGGTCATGGGCGTTGTGTCCTCCGCAGATTCAAACGTGTCACATTCAGATGGCATAATGACCCAACGCCGCCTTCACGAGGTGATAGGTGATCAGGAGTTGGGACAAGGCGAGGGGATGGCTGGTGATCAGGGCATCCTTATCATCGGTGAACTGGCCAACGTTGGCCCGCATATGGCCGGCCTCTGGAATTAAACTCCACAATAGCCCTTCCATCGCCCCAGCACGCGCGGAGTCGATATCCCCGGCGATCTCCAGCACGTCCACCGGCTTGCCGTCGATGTCACGGGACAAAGCCAGTTGCAACCCGTTACGCGCCCCGGCATCCAGGATGGGGGTCAGATCAGGGTGGGGCAAGGTGGGCCGCAAGGTCAGCCAGCACTGCAAACGGGCGCCTTTCTCTTCGGTATCATTCCCAGGACGGCAGAAACGCACGACCACATCGGCAAAGGTCCGCTGGACCTGCACGAAGTTGACCGCATCGTATTTACGTTTTTCGAGCGATCGTGTCACCTCGGCAAGGGTATACCCTCGTTTTGTGCAATCACGCTGGATTTTCCAGGCGACACGGAGCGCTTCTTCGGGTTCGAGATACACCTTCACATCATAACAATCGCGCATGGCCCGGGTCGAATAGCCCAGCACCCCTTCCAGAATAATATACTCCCGCGGCTCCACCCGTTCCGGCCAGCCCAGCGTTCCATCCTCGTGGTTATACCCCGGCTTCAGGATCGGCTGGCCATCGCGCAACAGCCGGATGTGCTGTTCCAGAATGTCAACGTAATTGGCCGCGGGATCAAGCGCCGACAGACCATTGTCCGCCCGCTCGGCCCGGGTGTATTTGTGGTAATCGTCGGTACAGACGGTCACCACACGATCACTCCCCAGAATATGGCCGATCCCCGCCGCAAGCGTGGTTTTCCCCGTGGCGGAGTCCCCGACAACCCCGAGTATGATTGGGCGATTGATTCTGCGGTTCATTGGCATGGCGTGCCCCTTTCCCCTGCCCCGCGACCGCTGTCCATCCCCCGCCGCAAAAGCGTCCCTTTAACATACCGGCTTTCGAATGCCCCCCGTGGGGGCGATCCTGCCGGGCGGACCGAAAGTCGCCAACACCCCTCCGTGTGGGCCTGATGTCTCTTTCAGACAGGCCGCAACCAGCCCTAAAGGATTGACACTTCCCCCACCCAAGCATCCCGCAGACGCCTGGCAAGCCCCTTTGCCTAGTCTATTCGGCAAAGGGGTTATGGACGAAAATGGTATCGTTACGCTCCGGACTGGTGGACAGAAGGGCCACTGGGGCCTCGATCAGTTCCTCAATCCGGCGCACGTATTTGATGGCCTTGGCGGGAAGCTCCGCCCAGCTCCGGGCACCGCGGGTGCTTTCCTCCCACCCCTCCAGTTCCTCATACACCGCCTCCGCCCGCGCCTGGGCCGACATGAGCGCCGGCAGATGATGCACATCCTGACCATCCAAACGATAGCGCACACAGATTTTGATCGTCTTCAGACCATCGAGAACGTCGAGCTTGGTCAAGGCGATGCCCTTGATGCCGCCGATCTTGATGGCCTGACGCGCCAGCACCGCATCAAACCAGCCGCAGCGGCGGGGACGCCCCGTGACGGTGCCAAATTCGTGGCCCCGTTCGCCGATCAGGGCGCCGATGGCATCGTGCAGCTCACTCGGAAACGGCCCGGCACCCACCCGGGTGGTGTACGCCTTGCAGATGCCGAGAACAAAGCCGATATGCCCAACCCCCATGCCGGACCCCGTGGCGGCCTGCGCCGCGATGGTGTTGGAGGAGGTGACGAACGGATAGGTGCCATGATCGACATCGAGCATGGCCCCTTGCGCCCCCTCGAACAAAATCCGTTTGCCGGCCAGACGATA
>WOUV01000135.1 GCA_009773045.1 Rhodospirillaceae bacterium
GTCCTTGGGGACGAGGTTTGGGAGAAGATCGCGCCCCACCTTTCGGGCACGGCCACCGACTGCGGCGTGACGGCACAGGATACCCGTTTGTTTCTGGAACCGGTTTTGTGGCGGGGGGGTCTCCGTGGCGCGATCTGCCGGCGGCTTTTGGCCCCTGGAACAGCGTGTTCCAGCGGTTTCGCCGATGGGCGAAGAAAGGCGTCTTCAAGCGGCTGTTCGAAGTTCTGTCGGACGTTCCCGACTTTCAATACGCCATCATCGACGGCACAATCGTGAAAGTCCACCGGCACGGGACCAGCGCACAAGGGGGAGTCACAATCAGGCCATCGGCAAGTCGCGCGGCGGACGAACCACCAAGATCATAGCGCTTGTCGATGCGCTCGGCACCCTCGCGCGCTTCAGTCTTCTGCCGGACCAGCGTCATGACAGTGTTGGCGTCGATCCCTTGATTGAAGGGGTCGATTTCGAAGCCCTCAGTGCCGACAAGGCCTTCGACAATAACGCCTTGCGGGCGAAACCGTGGCGCTTTGGCCGTCATCCCGTCAAAGGCGGAAAACGCCCATTCCCCATGACATCGAGATGTATCAATGGCGTCATTGGGTCGAAAACGTCTTCGCAACAATCAAAGTTCGCAACAATCAAAGAATTCAGAGCCATCGCAACCAGATACGATAAAACCGACAGCAGCACCGCCACAAACTGGAACCTCGTCGCCGCTCTCTTCACAGCCAAGTCATTGTCAACAGACCCTAGTGTCCGCAGCTACGGTCCGCATTTTCTCGCGCGCGGGCTGCTGCCGCTCCTTTCTCTCCTTTCTCTTCCTTCCCTTCCCCGTGCCTTCTCCATGTGCCTTCCCCGTGCCTGTGCTCTGCCATGCCCCTCGTGCTCTGCGAGGCCGGCAAGACAGGAAACCCCAGTCTGCCCCACCTGATTCGTCATGGGCTGGGTGCGACATGCGACACTTGACCGCACGAGGTCGAGCGCCTCCCCTTCCCCCGCATGCGTGGGGATTGACTGCACGAGGTCGAAGGCCTTCCCCCGCGCTGCGTCACAAGCCGACGGACAGCGCTACGGCGGTAAGGCCGCGGCGGGGTGGTGGGTCGCGCGATAGCGCGCTAAGAAGAGCCGTCATCGTGCGTGACAGCGGGAGTGCCGCTTTTGGTCGCGCAGAGGCGCGCGAAGAGGGCCTTCGATGGTATGCCGGGCAGCTCGAAAAGGGCTGGACGGCTGTTGCTTCCGAGTTTATGCGCTCCGAGTTCATGAGGGACGAGGTTCCCCCCTCGTCCTCTGCGATGCCGGGCAACGCAACCAGAACTTCGTCCCGGAAGGTCCGCCATGGGTCCACCATTTTTTGGCAATTTCCGCCAGCGTGCTGTAACCCCTTGATTTCGTTGGTGCCGAAGCGGGGATTTGAACCCAGGACCTACTGATTACGAATCAGGTACATACTCCCCATACATCGTCATATACGCCCATGATTGACTGCCGTTTCTGGCGGAAACTTTGATCTTTCCCCTTTCCAGACCCACATCCGTAGGCATATATCGTTCGATACGACACGCGCCTCATGTTAGACGCATGTTACCCGGAAATGGCCGAAGGAGAGAATGGGATGGGGATACGCGGTGCGCCGGAACGGACGGTCTGCGCCAATGAACTGGCAATCAAGGCGCTCAAGCCGGGAGAGGATCGGTACATTGCCTGGGTTGAGGGACACCCCAAGCTGGGCGTGCGGGTGACGCCGAAGGGAGCGAGGGCCTGGGTGTACGCCTATCGTTTCGGTGGCAAGCTAAGATGGCTGACCCTCGGCCCCTGCCCTACCCTGCCCCTGAAGGAGGCTCGCGCGGCATGGTCCGAAGCCGCCGCCAAGCTGGCGCGGGGCGAGGACCCCGGCGCCGCCAAGGCGGAAGTCAAGGAACCGGCAGGGATCACGGTGGCTGCATTGATCGAAGAGTAGATGACCCGGTACGCCAGGCCGAAGAAACGCACCGCCGCTGAAGATGAGCGCACCCTCCGCCGCGAGTTAGCCAGTCTGCTCAACCGGCGCGCCGACAGCATCACCCGCCAGGACATCATTCGTCTGCTCGATGGCATTACCGATCGCGGGGCGCCGATCATGGCGAACCGAACACTGGCTGCCATTCGGAAGATGTTCAACTTCGCTTGCGGTCGCGGTGTTGTGGAGGGGAACCCGGCTGGGGGTGTGCAGGCGCCCAATCCGGAACGCACGCGGGATCGGGCGCTGAGCGAGGAGGAGATTGCCCGTTTGTGGACCGCGATCACGACGACATCGGGCACGGCCCCGGCGTTACGGCTCGCCCTGCTCTTTGCCTTGGCCACGGGGCAGCGTAGTGGTGAGGTACGGGGAACGACCTGGGCGGAGATCGATCTCCCGGCGGCGACTTGGACCATGACCAGTGAGCGAACCGAGAACGGACTACCGCACCGGGTGCCGTTATCGTCGGTCGCGCTCGCTGTCCTCGCCAAGGCACAAGATCTCGGCGGCACCTTTGTCTTTCCCTCGCCCAAAGGCGATGGTCATATCGACGGAAGCGCCGTTCTTCATGCCCTGCAGCGGATCATGCGCAATACCGGGATGAGACCCCCTGCACGGTGCATGATCTCCGGCGCACGGTGGCCACATGGCTGGCGGCGCACCGGGTGCCAGAGTCCATTGTCGGGCGGATTCTCAATCACCTGTCGGGGCATTTGATCACCCGCCGGCATTACAACCTGTATGGGTATGACGATGAAAAACGGGCGGCGTTGGAGATGTGGGGAAGTTTTCTCAGCAGAGTCGACATGAGCGTAAGGTCGGTTAGTAAGTTAGGCTGAAGACGTGTATGCTGGGAGAATGATAACTGGGGAGCCATCACGAGTTGGGGGCGCTTCTGGTGTTCCAAGAAGGGGGAAGAATTCAGCATGTCAGAAAATGAAGCGGCAGATGAGGGAAAGAAGGCTGCCCCTTCAGGGGAAGTGGTGTCTATAAACTATGACGGCAGATTTGTGGTGTTCAACTGCATGCCGGATGACGTATCAGAGTTGACTTGCCTCCATCAATGCGAGCAAAATGAGCTGACGACCAGAATCGAGGTTCCAATTCTGGCTGCACAAACCGCGTCAAACGTACAAATTTTGCACTCAGCAACCTGGGACCTTGATATATGGTTGCTAATGTTTCGTGTTGCCCAACAATGGTATGTGAGGGGAACCAAATTTTGCAATTTTGAGTGGGATGACGCTAATGGGCTTTGCATCGTCACCCTCATCAAGGGTCCCGATAATGGACATTTCTTTTCAATCATTCCTCCTGTTAGTTCGCCGTGCCTTGGGAACCGTTACATGGCGGTTCTGGAAGACGAACTCTCACCGCCGAGAGAAAAAGACAAGGTGCCAGGCCGGGGCCCGGAGGAGGAGTATACGGGTAGCTTCGTTGTAGTCAATGCAACAAATGCTGCACTTAGCGACATACTGATTATGCATGAATGCAACGAGAAAAAAGCAGAAATTCAAATCCCGGTGATGCAGAAGGATGATATCTCCGTAGCGTATCCAATAGACAGTGCCACATGGCATAATGACTACTGGTCTGTTTCGTTTAATCTTGGGAGCGAGCGCAAATATAGGAATAGCAAACAGTGCAACTATGTAAAGAGCGACTCTCCAAGTGCATGCCTTGTCATTCTGTGCAATGACAACTTTTCCGTTCTTACTCCAGGGAGCGATCCCTGTCTCCATAACTACTACGAGGTGAAATGATAAACATCCATCATCGGAAAAAGGTTACGATGAGTACTGCCGCTAGCATCGCACTCTCGGTCGTGGGATTGATTATTACCTTGCCTGCGGAGGCGGCACAGGTCAAGGGGCGCTTTATTGAATGTTACGCTGGGCGAGTCCGTGCACCTCATTTGAATCCGAACCTGAGATCCTGCCGGGAGCTTGATGAAGAATATTATGGGAAAGGCAACCTTCCAAGGCCAGACTCAGAATATGATATATGCGCCAGCTGTAATGAGGGCAAGGTAACCAACAAGGCAAACGACCCGAACAAGGGCGTAATGCGGGAAAAACGACCGAGTAAATAGTTTTCTGGCTACGGCAACGGTGAGCATGATCACGCTGCCGAATTCAGCGCCGGAAGTGATAGTGCATTTGGTATGCTAGGCACACATGACAGACGGTCACTTGGTTGCTACGCCTTTGAGTTTTTCGAGGGTGCGGAGGCTGCCGAGGCCGAGCATGCCGAACAAATAGTTCGTAGAGGGTGCCGTCCAGAGGCCTGGCAGGGGCGGCGGCGCTACGCCAGAGGCGGGCCAGGGCCCAGGTCAGCAGGGGCGTGGCGACATATTGATAGGCCAGCGGCCATGGCGCAGACCCAGCCGATCATGGGCCGCCATCCCGAGATGAAGAGGCTGTCGTGTTGCGCCTCGACCGCATTCACTTGGCCCTGCTGGGCGTCCGAGGCTGCGGCGGCGGCCAGCATCTGGCTGCGGTACGCCTCCTGGCATTCAGCAGGGAAATTCTCAAAAATCCACTCTGCCATCTGACGCGCGGTAAATTTCTGTTCGATGCGTTCAGCGAGAAAATCGACTTCGCGAGATTGAGGCCCATTTTCTTGTCAATCCTCCCCTGTTCAAGCCAATCCGAAATAACGCTCGAAGAATGCGATCAACTTGTTCAGAACGGCTTCCTTTTTTGTCGCGTGGCCGTTGTTTTTGTTAAACCTCGACACTGGCGGCAATATCTTCGTGATAGCAGTGCCGGTGGCCGGGATCGCTCCATCACGGAAGGCATTTCCTACAAATGCTCTAGTCTCGTCGGGGTTGAGATTCTCATCGGCGATGATCTGGCTGAGTTCATAGGCTTTTTTAGCCGCCACGAAGGACTGCCATTGCGCATCGACCTTGGCTTTCGTTGAAACCGAATCCACAAACTGCTCGATGAGGTCTTTCTTGTTGCGCAAGCTGGGGCTGGCATTGATCGCGCGTTCGATGGCCGCGCGGATCTCCTTGTCCGTGCCGGTTTCCTTGCCCTTCAGGTACTTCTCGACCAGCATTAGGATGTAATCGACGTTGATCTCGACCTGCTTGATCAGCTCGATCTCGAACACCACGTCGTCGTTGATCGACTCCTTTTCTGCTTCTGACGTGCTGCGGAACTCTGCATACATGTTAAGGTACAGGCTATGGTAATCATAAAACTCCCGCTTGCTAACGATCTCGCTACCCGTGGAATCGTCGAAAGCGGTAAGAATGTTTTTCAGCCGCAGGATGGCGCCGAAGAGTTTGATGAATGCTTTTTGCTCTGTTTCCCCGATGATCGGATGCCTCAGCGGAAACGTCTCGACCAGTTCCTCGATCCGCCTTTGGTACTCCTGGTAATACTCAGTGTAGGGCTTGAGCAGCACAATGCCCTTGGCATCCTCGTTGCCGAACAAGGCCAGGGCATCGTTGGTCTCCTGTTCGAGATCGCGGAAGGAAACAATGTTGCCGTAGGTCTTGACCGAATTGAGGATGCGGTTGGTGCGGGAATAGGCCTGGATCAACCCGTGGGCACGCAGGTTCTTATCCACCCACAGGGTGTTGAGCGTGGTGGCATCGAAGCCGGTCAGGAACATGTTGACCACGATCACCAGATCAAGCTCGCGCTTCTTTAAGCGCTGCGACAAGTCCTTGTAGTAGTTCTGGAACCTGTCGGCTGAGGTGTCGAAGCTGGTGCCGAACATGGCATTGTAGTCTTTGATCGCGGCATCCAGAAAATCGCGCGAGCTTTGATCCAGCCCTGCCGTCTCGAATTCCTCGTCGTCCAACAGGCCGTCGGTCTCTTCCTCGTTGACGGCAAAACTGTAGATCAGGCCCACCTTGAGCCGTCGCGCGGGCGGCAGCCTGACCATCTATCAGTTTAGCGCAATGGGTTGTTGACGGCAGGAATCTGCGTGTGATTCAAGGGGTCTAGCTTTGATGGAAGGGGGACTCAAATCG
>WOUV01000136.1 GCA_009773045.1 Rhodospirillaceae bacterium
TCGTCAAAATCATCCAGGCGTGCCTGCCGCTCCCCCGCAGGCGTGCCTGCCGCTCCCCCGCCTCTGGAAGGCCATTCTAAACTGATGGATGGCCAGCCATAAGACCCTCCCAGATCCTCTTCAGAACACGATCCGTGCACGGCCAAGCCCTTCATCCGGCAGCTCCCTCCTCGGCGCGAAGAAGATCCGGAACCACCTTATTCCTGACGGTTTGTTTCTTATGACTAGCGCATATTCCGTTTCTAGTATAGCAGAGTGTGCAGAATCAGACAAAAAACAGCTAAAAATTCGTGGCGGCGGGGGCTTCTTATGGGCCATCCTCCTTCCAGGGGATAACCACAAGGGGAGATGCTGTCAGGACAATGCTTCCCATGGTTTTTGCGGTGGTCACGTACCCCCCAAACGCCGGGCCAGCCGCGCCGCGAAGAAAGCCGGCATGACGCGCGGCGCCTTCTCTTCCCCGCGCAAGGCGAGAGTTGCGGTCATTTCGTCCTTCAGGCAGGTGGCGGTGACCGTGACATGGCCTGTTTGCGCATGGACCACCAGGTTTCCTCCCCGTGGCAGGCACTCAACGGCAAAAAGAATCATGACAAGGACAAGCTGTCCCTGGCGCGAATCGACGGGCGTGGTGCTTTCCGCCGTCGGCCAGTCAAAGCCGATGCCATTACGCCAGGACGCCAGAAAATCGCTCGAAAGCTTGTAGAGATCCGTCACGACCAGATGGGATACGGAAGAATGGCCCAAAGCGGCCCGAAAGAATTTGAGCCGCTGGGCCGTGGTCGTGGCGCTGGCGGCCAGCAAAGCCATCGTTTCGCCGTCACAGCCACCATCTTCCCGCAACAGTTCACAGCCGTTGACCATCGCTCCCACCGGACCGGCCAGCGCGTGACACAGCCAAGTGCACATCATTTCGGTGGTTTCGAGGTCGTTGAACCACTCCGACGGGCCTTCCATGAAATACACCTTCCCGAACCATCCGTGCGCCAGCCAGACCCCAAGCGCGCTGCCTATCCCTTGCCAGCACAAAAGATACACGAGCACGGCTTAAAAGAAAACACTCTTAAGGGCAGGATGCTCGCATTTCCGTGCTTTTTGCCTTGACGCCCGCCTTGATGGCAACTTCGGTGGCGACACGATGGAACGTGCGGCCGGGGGAAATGGAACGTGCGGCCGGGGGAACGTGCGGCCAGGGGACAGGCATCAGAACGGAAAGAAATCCATGGGCCGCGATATCTGGCGCATCTGCACATTCATCGTGGACAGATCGATCTTGATGGTATGTATTTCGTTGACCATCACGGTCAAATTCTCGCGCATCAACGCCACATCCGTCGTCATTCGCTCGACGTTAGTGCTGATACGCGCCACACTCGCATTCAGGGCTGGCATGATGCCGATGTTTTCGTTAATCTGAGACATCGTGTCGTTCATCGTGTCCATGCGGGCGGCGACGATGACGAAACGATCCTGCATGGTGCCCATATACACGGACATACTGGTCATCTGCGCACTCATGTTCTGCATGTACGTGGTCAGAACCAGAATAAGCCCCCCCATGATCACAGATATGGCCACCAGAGCAACCATGGTGAAACGAATAATCTGAGTCGTGCGCCGCCCGATACGGACGCTTAACGCTTGAGTGATTTCCTGCGCCGTCCGCCAGTCATGCATGGCTTGGGCGAAGTGATGGACGACGGCACACAACTCTTCCGTCTGTGACGCAAGACGTTGCGCCGTGTGCGCATCATCCCCTGTTGGTTCCTGCTCTGTCATGTTCTCCGTGCTCCCGTGTCACCCCCCTGGACGTTCGTCTGCGCCCCATACCCCAGGCCCGACGCAGAGGCATTGCCATCAGTGGGGCGGATCGAACACATCGGCCAGTGTGCAGGCATCCAGCACATGATCCATCCAAATCTCAAGCTGGGCGCTGTCGGCGGTACGGATGCGGTCCTCCGTATCCGGGGGCACATTTCCCCACCGCCGCCGTACCAGACGCAAAAGCATGGCGGCCCGGCCTCTCGCCTCCCCCTCGGCGTGTCCCTCGGCGTGTCCCTCGGCCCGGCCTTTCTGAAAGAACCGGCTGGCAAACGGATGGGTTTCAAGATCGATCGTGATCGGCATCAGAGTGATTTCCTCTTCAACCAGGGGAACCGCGTCCCGCAAAGGTGCCAGCAGCGCGACCCGCACCAGGGCTTCCCTTAAGTGCGACGGCGAATCCGCAAATCGGGCTGCAAGCCGGGTGATCACCTGATGCACGCGGGCGCGCAGGTCATCGGTGGTTGCAAACAGCGTCATGATAATATCACACGGATGATCGCTCGCCAGCAACGCTTCCGCCGCCAGGCGGCGCGCATCGATCAGATCAAAGTGATAGTGAAGACCGGGACCACTCAAACGGTCCGGCATCCGCATGGCCTCCCGCCCGACGTAAAGCACGATCTGACGCACCTGAAGCGCAGGCCTTTAGCGCAACGCCAGCCACAGATAGCCCAGCATGCGCACCGCCATTGCGGCATGGTTGTCGGCCTGAATCTCGACATGCAGGGCCGTGTTCCCGTCCAGCTCCCCGAACAGGTCAAGCCGCCCGCCTCCCACCACCGGCACCTCCAGGGGCATCAGCCGCACCTCCGCGCCCCCCGTCATCTGTTGCAACAAAACCGGCGCCCCATCCATCAGCAGATCCTTCAGCGTAAGATCATAATTCTGCATGCCTCTTCCCCACACGCGCCTTGAATCATCCCTTTGTCCCGAATCCCCGGCCATCGTCGCGCCGCCACACGTACAGGGCGGGAATGACCAGGAGCGTCAGGGCGGTAGAGGAGGCCAGCCCGAACACCATCGAAATGGCAAGGCCCTGAAAGATCGGATCGGCCAGAATGAACGCGGCGCCGATCACCGCCGCCAGGGCGGTCAGCAAAATGGGTTTGAACCGGGTGGGGCTCCGGCTTCCAGCAACGCCTCGCGCAACGGCCCTCCTTGCACCCGACGGTGATTGATGAAGTCCACCAGCAGAATGGAGTTGCGAACGATGATCCCGGCCAGGGCGATGAAACCGATCATCGAGGTGGCGGTAAAGGGCATCCCGAAGGCCCAATGCCCAAGCACGATACCAATCAACGTGAGCGGCACCGGGACCAGAATCACGATCGGCACCTTGAACGACCCGAACTGTCCCACCACCAGCAGATAAATGCCCATGATGGCGACGGCGAAGGCGGCTCCCATGTCGCGAAAGGTGATATAGGTGATTTCCCACTCGCCGTCCCACAGCAGGGTCGCGGAGCATCGGTGGGCCGCCCGTCTCCGCCCAGTCCAGGGCGGCGAGTTCCTGTTCCACTGCCAGCATGCCATAAACCGGCGCCTTGAAACGACCGGCCATTTCGGCGGTCACCATTTCCGCATCGTGGCCATCCCGCCGGAAGATGGGGGAGGAAGCCGATTCGCGCACGATCCGGACCACATCGCCCAACTCCACCACCCGCCCCGTATCACCGGCGGGGCCGGTGGCGGGTAGTGGCGTGGCCAGCAGACGTTCGCCGGGAAACAGCGCCTCCTTAGGCAGACGGACCACGATTTCGATGGGGGTGGTGCCCGTGACCGCGATGGGAATAGCCCACCCGCACGCCCCCCAGCAGCGATTGCAGCGTCTCGTGGACATGGGCTTCCTGCACGCCATGGAATTCAAGCTGTTCGGGCACGATCACAAAGCGCAGACGCTGGCTGGAATCGCCCAGCGTATCATCCACATCGACGATGGAGTCGACCCGATCGAACGCCTCCTTCACCTTTTCGGCCATGACGCGGCGGGTTTTGGCATCGGGACCATAGATCTCGGCAAGCAGGGTGGAGAGGACCGGCGGCCCGGGAGGCACCTCCATCACCTTGAGGGTGGCCCCGTGGGGGATCGAAACCCCTTCAAGCCGTTTACGGATATCCAGGGCTACGGCGTGGCTGGGGCGGTCGCGGGTGTGTTTGGGCGTCAGGGTGATTTGCAACTCGCCCTGCTCGGGACCTTTCCGCAAATAGCTGTGGCGGACCAAGCCAGAGAAGTTGAAGGGCGCCGCCGTGCCCGCATACATCTACACGCTGGTCAGTTCCGGCAGCCCGGCAAGGCGCCCCGCCGCCGTCAGCAGGACCCGTTCGGTCGCCTCCAGAGTCAATCCTTCCGGCAGGTCAACGACAATCTGCACTTCCGACTTGTTATCGAAGGGCAATAATTTTACCGTGACATGGCGGGTATAAAACAGAACGCACACGGCAACCGTCGCGACCGCCGTCACCAGCAAAAGCGCCTGCGACCGCCATCGTCCGGCCAGAACGGGACGGGCAACCCGGCGGTAAAAACGTCCCAAAACCCCGCCGTCTTCGTGTCCGTGCCCTTCCCCCGCCTCGGCCTTGCGTCCGGCCAGAGTCATCAACAACCACGGGGTCAGGCTCATCGCGACGAAAAACGAAAAGATCATCGCCGCCGACACATTGGCCGGAATCGGACTCATGTAAGGTCCCATGAGGCCGGAAACGAACATCATCGGCAACAGGGCGGCGACGATGGTGAGGGTGGCAACGATGGTCGGGTTGCCCACCTCGGCCACGCCTTCGATCGCCTTTTGCAGAACCGTCCGGCTATCTTTCATCTGCCAATGGCGAACGATGTTTTCGACCACCACGATGGCATCGTCCACCAGAATGCCGATGGAAAAGATCAGGGCGAACAGACTCACCCGGTTGATGGTAAAGCCCATCAAAGAGCTGGCAAACAGGGTCAACAGAATGGTGACCGGAATCACCACCATCACCACCAATCCCTCCCGCCAACCGACCACGAAAGTGATCAGGACGACGATGGAAACCGTGGCCAGCGCCAGATGGAACAGGAGTTCGTCCGCCTTTTCATTGGCCGTTTCCCCGTAATCGCGGGTCACCTCGACCGCGATGTCTTCCGGCACCAACCCCGGCCATGCACCAGTTCAAGCTGACGCATGAGACCGTGGGAAACGTCCACCGCGTTGGTCCCTTTGCGTTTGGCAAGGGCGATGCTGACCGCCGGACGTTGGGCGACCGTTCTTTCCGCCCCGATCTCAAGCTGCCAGACGCGGTTTTCAGGGGGCGCACCGCCCACCACCACCGTGGAAACGTCGCGGACATAAACCGCCCGACCGTCACGGGTGGTGATCAGCAACAGGCCGATATCACTCACCCCCTGCAACGTCTGGCCGGCCACCACCGGCTGGTGGACGCCGGCCTCCTGCAAGGCGCCGACCACGAACGAGCGGTTAGCGGCGGCGATCTTGCCCACGAGCTGGTTTAGCGTGACACCGTAAAGGGCAAGTTTTTCGGGGTCCGGTTTCGACCCGGATCTGGTTTTGCCGACCACCGACGATGAAGGTCAGCCCGACATTGGGCACCTTCATCAGTTCGGGCAAAAGCTGCTCGGCGATCTGGTAAAGCCCGTTGTCATCCCAGTGGCTCTCCCGCCCCGGTTTGGGCGAAAGGGTCAGCACGACGATCGGCACATCGTTGACGCCGCGCCCCACGATCAGCGGTTCCGGAATGCCGTGGGGCAGCCGGTCCATATGAGCGCGGGTTTTCTCGTGCACGCGCAAAATGGTCGTGTCCTGGTCGGTGCCCACCATGAACCGCACGGTCACCTCCACCTGATCATCACGGGTGTTGGAATAAACGTGCTCGACGGCATCGATGCCCTTGACGATATGTTCAAGCGGCTTGGTCACAAGCCCCACCGCATCCACCGCCTTCAGCCCCGGAGCGGACACCAGAATATCCACCATGGGCACCGAGATCTGGGGTTCTTCCTCGCGGGCAAGGCTGGCCAGCGCGATGGCCCCCAGGGCAAGCGCCGCCAGCAGCAGAAGCGGCGTGAGAGGAGAACGAATGAAGGCTCGGGTCAGGGCGCCGGATAATCCCAGTTTCATGGTGTCACCACCACGTCGCCATCGGTGAGACCTGCCAGGATTTCCCGCCCGCCTTCGACCATCAGCCCCGGCTGCACCGTCACCTCGGCCCCGTTTTTCAGCCGGACATACGAAACACCGAATCGGCGGAGCAAAAACGCCTCGGGCACCACATAGGCGGCCCGCTGGCCGGCGGTCACAGAGACCAGAACCCGTTCGCCCACGAAATAATCGTCAAGACCGGCCATGGCCACATCGGCCACAACCCGCCCCCTGGTCCATGCGGGGATAGACCTGCATGCACCACTTCCCCTTCGGTCAACGTGTCGGGAGTCATGTCTTCAAGCCCCCGCGGACCGACGAACACCTTCGCGCCGATCTTCAGGAACCGGGCGTTGCGTTCCGGCAGACGCAGACGGAGCACGTAATGCTCCGGGGCAACCAAAGCAATCACATCCCCCGGCATGACCACCGAGCCGTTGGTGACCAGGACCTTCAAAATCCGCCCGGTGGCGGGGCATTCGACATGGCCTTCCTTGGCGCGCGCTAGGAGACCAGTTCGCGTTTAGCGGTCATGGCCGAGGTGGTCCCCTCCAGCGCATGCAGCTTGGCTTCGGCATCATCCAGCCGTGCCTGGGGCATCACGCCCGCGCTCACGAGTTCCTTGACCCGGTTGTATTCGGCGCGCGCCTGGGTTAGTTCGGCGCCGGAAGACGAGACCCGGGCCGCGCGGGCGCTGATTTCGAACGCCAGCTTGCGATCCCCCACCGTGGCGATGACCTCGCCATCCTTGACCCGGCTGCCTTCATCGACAGCAAGGCTGCCGACGGTGCCGCCGATGCGGGCACGCGCCTCCAGCACGTCCGTGGCCTCGACGGTCGCAAAACCCGCCTTCAATTCATCCAGAACGCGCTTGGCGACGATAAACTCCTCGGCGCCCGCCGCAAGAGATAGTGTTTGCAGCCCCAGCACGATTCCCATGATCACGCCGCTTTTTCGATCCCACATGGTTCCCCAAGACCCCATGGCCCCCTCCATTTCTTAATTTTTATAAAACAAAAACATGGGGGCGGCAAGCACCTCCCCCCATGCGCATCGTTCCTGAAAATGCACCCTGAATTTCAGAGGGCGAAGATCAAGGGTTCTTTAGGATTTTTGCGTCTTTCTCGGCTTCGGCGCTGCTGCCGACCCATTGATTGCGAACAGCGTGATAGTGCGCAGCCGGATCATAAACGTCAACCGCAAGAGCAAGATCCCGTGCCGTCATGCGTCCGACAGCCGACAAAAGCTGATACTCGTTCAGCAGTTCAGTGTGCTCGGCCTTCACCAGCTCCACACGAGCATCGACCAGTTCCTGCTCGGCGTTCAGCACATCGAGCACCGTGCGTGACCCCACCTGGGATTCCCGCTTCACCCCTTCCAGGGCCACTTCGGCGGCGGTGATCTGAGTGCGGAAGGAGTCGATCTGCGCCCGGGCGCTTTGCAGATTTTCCCACGCCTGCGTCACCGATTCAGTCACGGTCCGCCGTGCCTGATCGCTTTCCAGCCGGCGCTGGCCGGCGGTGTGCTTCGATTCGCGCAAACTGGCGTACGCTGCCCCCTGCTGATACAGCGGAACGTTGACTTTCAGCAGAATCTCGGCGCTTTCGCTCCGCGAATCCCTTGAACTCTGATCCCAAGTCCGGCCCAGCTTGCCTTCAAGGCTGACCGTCGGCCGCAATGCACCGCGCACGAGGTCGATGCCATGGCGGGCCGCCTGCGCGGTGTATTCGGCCTTCTTGAGATCCGGATTGGTGGACAGGGCCGCCTCCGTCGCTTCTTGCAGGGACTGGGGCAGACGGGACGAAACGGGGGGAAACGTCAGTGCGCCCGGTGCGGCACCGACCAGTCGTTCATAGGTGGCGCGGTTCGACTGCAACGTGCCCTCCGCCCCCAACCGGGTTGCTGTGGCGCGGGCCAGACGGGCCTCCGCCTGAGCGACGTCGGTCTGGGTGATTTCACCTACCCGGAAACGATCGCGGGTGGCTTCAAGCTGGCGTTGCAGAACCTGTTCGTTGTTGATGTTCAGGTCCAGGACGGCTTTCTCGCGGACCACATTCAGATACGCCTCCACGGTTTCTTTCAAAACCGTTTGCTCGATCGTGGTCAGCTCAGCCCAATCGGCCAGAACCTTGGCTTCGGCCTGCCGGGTGGCGGCCACGGTACGCCCCCCGCGATAAAGTTGCTGGGTGACCGTGACGGTGCCGGTGCGTCCCGTCCGGACCTGCTCGATCGGGGAAGAAGTGCTGCTTTCATAACGGCCACGCGTGCCGGTCAGACTCAAGCTCGCGGTCGGACGCCAATTGGCAAGGGCCTGGGGCACGCTTTCATTCACCGCCCTGCCTTGCGCCCGCCGGGCCAGAAGCTGCGGGTTGGAAAGGTAGGCCGCCGTCAACGCTTCCTCAAGTGTTTCCGCGCGCGCCCCTGTCCCATTGCCCAGACATCCCGCCACCAGTACAGCCATCGCAACGAGTCGTCGCATCGTTTTACAATCCCCGGATTCGTGTATACGCTACGCTTGGTACCCTAAAACATCGCCATGTCCGTTCGCAAGATCCTTGGCAGAGCCAGGATCATGGGGAGAGCCTGATTTCTCGTCGAACAGTGCGTTCACGCCGTGCCCCCTCAAGGCCATGACACAAGAACAGAACAATAATACACGGACCGGATGATCCGTCATCATGACAACAGAACGAGGGGAAGGGAGACAAGGAATGGTCGATGCGCGTTTTTACCGGGTTGTGGGGATCGCCATGGGGCTGTTAGCGGCGGCGTGGGTGGCGGTCGATCCGACCCTGGCGCCACCCGAA
>WOUV01000137.1 GCA_009773045.1 Rhodospirillaceae bacterium
AGCCAAGGGATCAGGGCAGACTTTACACAAGAGGCCCCCTCTTGGGGAGGGGAGTGCCACGTGCAGGTCATCCCCTTTAAGCCCGCCCCTGCGATAGAACAGAAGACACTCAGGGTGTTCCCGTTTGATGGCCAGAAACTGTCTCATCACCACGGAAATGACCGGAAAAACGGGCCGGACCGTTCCCCCGACGGCGGGGAACTTTGAAGCCTTTGGGCCTTGATCGTCAGGGATTCTCCTCGGACGCCGGGCCTCCGCAGCCCGTGCGCATCCGCCGGGGCGGCGCGCCCGCCGCACGCGCCCTGAGCATCGGTCAAGGCTGACGCTCAGGGGGATCATATCTTTTCCGCGGCTCTCCCCTTGGCAGGGTCTTGCCTTGCGGCAATCTTTACACCATAAGCCCCCTCTTGGGGGGGACATGCCACCACGGGCCGGTCCTCCCCTTCGATCCTTGAGTGTGACCGATCAAGGCTCAAAGGGGTATGGGAGGAAAGGGCTGTCGTGCCTGAATCCGGATTGTATGAACAGGATTTCCACACGTGGACTCAAGGAGCAGGCAAACGATGTGTGAAACGGCATGATGAACCCCGCAAAAGGACGGGGGGCATCGCCCTTCATCCGGCAGACGGGCTGGAGGACAGAGCTTGCAGCCCTCCACATCGAGGAAATCGCGCAAAAAGAAAACGACAGCGTTTCATTTCCGCAAAAAACCGCCCTACAGTATCGGAAGTGGAGTCTCATCCACAGGGTGCTCTACGACAATCCGTTTCATGTCAGCGAACGGCTCCCCCGTCATGAACAGTGGAGTCGTGTTCGTGACTACACCATGAAAAACCTTGCCGAACCCGAGATCGTGGACTGGCTCACCCAGCAGATCGACATTGCCCGCCACTTGGCACAAGGCATTTCGGACTTGCGGCCCCACAAAAACGGTCCCTGCCATGCCGTGCTCATGGAGTGGGTCGCCAGTCGCAAACGCAAGGCCCTTGCCGTGCACCATTGGGCCTTGGCGGCCGAAGCGGCGGATGTTCCCATTCATGTCGAACACAGACACCCGCTCTGCTGACAACGGGCCGCACGATTCACCTGGGGCGGCGCTTTCCGCCCCCCGGGCACGAAGCCTTCTTTCCCGAGAAGTTCAAAAAAACGGTTACGCCGCGTCTTCCTTGCGGTTTTTGCTGGAGTTGACATAGGCGACGGCGGCGTGTTCAGAGCAATACGGTTTACCGGTCAGCACGCGCTTGCCACAGAAATGAAAGCTGATATCACGCGGGTCGCCGATGGGCCAACGGCACGTCAGGGCCGACAGTTCCACCACGGATCGAACCCGGACATCTTCTTTTTTTTCGAGACTGCTTTTTTTGATCGGCGAGGGTCGGCTGGTCAACCCCAGCCGGTGTGCCTTGCCAACAACAGCGTTTTTGGAAACGGACAATTTCTTGCCGATTTCTCCTGTTGTCAGTCCTTCGGCCCACAAGCGCTGAAGTTCGGCGATGCGTTCTTCAGTCCAAACGATTTTTTTGTCCATGTGTCATGCGGCCTTTTGCTTGATGGTTAATCTTCAAACCCCCCCCCGTCGGGGTAAACAAAAGGGCACTTCTCAAAACCCCTCCTCTCTCTCCTTCTCCCGTGGTGAGGAAAGGACGGGGCGGGGCTGATGGAGGGGTCCCAAGATGAACAGGGGTCCATCCGTTGATCCACAAATCGTGAGACTCTCCTCTCCGGACCCGGACATCATCCCCTCCCGCACCCTCCCCAATCAAACAAGGGGAGGATTTTTAGAAGCGCTCAAAAAAAAGGCCGTGACAAACACGGCCCAAGGTTAGGGAGGAAACATCTACGACACTGACCACTACTCTGCGTTGCGCAACGGCCATGCTGCGATGCAAAATCTGACAAAACTGTTTCTCCTTGTAAAGGAGAAAATGCATATTCTTTTGACCTACTTCAAGCTGTGAAGGGACCCACACCCAACACTTCCCCTTTTGTCCCGTCGAACGCGGCAACGGAACTGTCTTCTGCCTTCACACTCATGCCTGATCCCATGGCGTGTCACCATGGAAGGATTGTCTCTCTCGTGTGGTAATTGCAACTTTATTTTCTGTATATCGGTCTTTCATCTTTGATGTGTTGCAGACAGGCCACACTTTTGCACGGGCTTGCATCGCCACCCGATCTGCCAAGGGCGATCCCTTGGGATGGGCTGACCCTGGGGAGACGCAGAATGGGGGTTGGTCTTCGGCCCAGAGACGGTTAAAGTGCGAACGGATCGTTCAGTCTTCACACGTCGTCGCCACCGGAACCCCATGTCAGCCCACAAGACCACCGACTACAAATCAACCGTCTTCCTGCCGCGGACCGACTTTCCCATGCGCGCGGGACTCTCCCGGCTTGAACCCGAACTGCTGGCGCGCTGGAGTCGCCTTGGTTTGTACCGGCGCCTGCGCGAACAGGCGAAAGGGCGCGCGACGTTCGTGCTTCACGACGGTCCCCCCTATGCCAACGGCCATTTGCACATCGGCCATGCCCTGAACAAAATCCTGAAAGACGTCATCGTCAAGTCGCGGCAGATGAGCGGCCTTGACGCCAATTATGTTCCAGGGTGGGACTGCCATGGCCTGCCCATCGAATGGAAGATCGAGGAACGCTACCGGGCCGCCGGCAAGAACAAGGATGCCATCGATAGCATCGCCTTTCGCCGAGAATGCCGCGCCTTTGCCGAGCATTGGATCGGGGTGCAGGCCGGGGAGTTCCAGCGTCTGGGCGTGGTGGGAGACTGGGAATCGCCCTATACCACCATGGCCTATGGGGCCGAGGCCGATATCGTCGCCGAGCTGGGCCGGTTTCTCATGAACGGGGGGCTGTACAAGGGGGCGAAACCCGTTTTGTGGTCCGTGGTGGAACGAACGGCCCTGGCCGAGGCCGAGGTCGAGTACCATGACCATACAGCCACCACCGTGTGGGTCCGTTTTCCCGTCCTTGGGCACTCCCGCCCCGAACTCGCGGGCACATCGGTGGTGATCTGGACCACCACCCCCTGGACCCTGCCCGGCAACCGGGCCATCGCTTTTGCCCCGGACCATGATTATGTCGTGGTGGGCGTCATGGAAACCACTCCGGACAGCCTGGCCCGCCCGGGAGAATGCCTGGTCATGGCCGCGGCCTTGGCCGACTCGGTGCTGGCGACGGCGGGTGTCACCGATCATAAGCGTCTTGCCTGCCTGCCGGGGGTGAAACTAGCCGGAGTCTTTTGCGCCCACCCCTGGCGCAGAAAGGGGTATAATTTTGTCGTGCCGCTGCTGGCGGGGGGATTTGTCACAACCGATCAGGGAACAGGCTTCGTCCACATCGCCCCCGGCCATGGCGAGGACGACTGGCGTTTGGGGCAGGCGAACGACCTGCCCGTGCCGGAAACCGTGGGGGACGATGGCGTTTATCTGGCGGGAGTGCCGTTGTTCGCCGGCCTTTCCGTGTTCAAGGCCGAGAACGCGGTGCTGGAGGCATTGCAGTCCGTCGGTGCCCTGCTGGCACAGGGGCGACTCACACACAGCACCCCCCATTCCTGGCGCTCGAAGGCGCCCCTGATTTTCCGAACCACGCCGCAGTGGTTCATTTCCATGGAAACGAATGCCTTGCGCGAAAAGGCGCTGGCGGCCATCGAGGCCACCCGCTGGATTCCCGCCCAGGGGCGCAACCGAATCCGGGCCATGGTGGAAAGCCGCCCCGACTGGTGCGTATCACGCCAGCGGGTCTGGGGCGTGCCCATCACCGTGTTCGTCAACCGGACGACGGGCGAGCCTTTGCGCGACCCCACGGTGTTCGAGCGCATCAAAGCCGCGGTGCGGGCGGAAGGGTGCGATGTCTGGTTCACCGCCGACCCGGCCCGCTTCCTTGCCCCCGAATACGACGCGGGGAATTTTGAAAAGGTGACCGACATTCTGGATGTGTGGTTTGATTCCGGGGCCACCCATGCCTTCGTGCTGGAGCGGCGGGCGGATTTGCAGTGGCCGGCCGCGTTGTATCTTGAGGGATCGGACCAGCATCGCGGCTGGTTTCATTCCTCGCTGCTGGAATCCTGCGGCACCCGGGGACGGGCGCCCTATGAGGCTGTGCTGACCCACGGATTTGTCATGGCCGAGGACGGCCAGAAGATGTCGAAATCCCTTGGCAACGTCATCGCCCCCCAGGATGTGGTGGAAAAATTCGGCGCCGATATCCTGCGGCTGTGGGTGGTCGGTTCCGATTATGCGGAAGATTTGCGCATCGGGCCTGAAATCCTGAAACAGACGGGCGATGTCTATCGCCGTCTGCGCAACACCTTGCGCTATCTGCTGGGCAGCCTTGATGGATTGACCGCAGAGGAACGCCTCTCCGATCCCGCCGTGATGCCCAAGTTGGAACGGTTCGTGCTGCACCGGGTGTGGCAGCTCGATGGTCTGGTGCGCCAGTGCCTGAACGATTACGATTTCCATACCCTGTTTGCCGAACTGCATGCCTTTTGCGCCGTGGATTTGTCGGCGTTCTATTTCGACATCCGCAAGGACAGCCTGTATTGCGACCGGCAAGACAACGTGCGCCGCCGGGCGGCGCGCACCGTCCTTGACACCCTGTTCCAGGTGCTCGTGCGCTGGCTGGCCCCGTTCATTTCCTTCACGGCGGAAGAAGCATGGCTTGCCCGCTTTCCCTCGGTGGAGGACAGCATCCATTTGCAAACGTTCATCGACATCCCCGAAACCTGGCGGAACGACGCGCTGGCCGCCCGCTGGGGGCGAATCCGTCAGATCCGGCGGGTGATCACCGGCGCCCTGGAAGGGGAGCGGGCCGCACGGCGAATCGGCGCAAGCGTGCAGGCGGCGCCGGTCGTTTACGTCCCGGCCACGGACCGCGCGGTGCTTGCGGGAGTTGATCTCGCGGAGGTGGCCATCACCTCCGCCATCACGGTGGTGGAAGGGCCGGCTCCGGCGGGGGCTTATGGCCTTGCCGATGTCCCGCAGGTGGGCGTGGTGCCTACCCTGGCGGAAGGGGAGAAATGCCCGCGGTGCTGGAAGATTCTGCCCGAGGTCGGCACCGAAAACCCCTTGTGCGTCCGTTGTGCCGACGCCGTGGCGGGGCTTCATCCATGAATGCCGGGGGGAGACTGTCGTCGGCTGCCGTCGCGGCGCTTGTGCTGGTGCTGGATCAGGCGAGCAAGGGGTGGATTCTGGTCCATGTCATGGTCCCGCCCCGGGTCATCGAGATCACCCCGTTTTTCAATGTGGTTCTGGTCTGGAACAGGGGGGTGAGTTTCGGCCTGTTCAACAACGATTCGCCCTATAATTCGTATGTTCTGGTGGCCGTGTCGGGAATCGTTGTCGTTTTTCTGGCGTTCTGGGGGTGGCGGGCGCCCGTTGCGCACATCCGGCTGGCCTTGGGGGCCATCATGGGGGGGGCGATCGGCAACGCCATCGACCGGATGCGCCACGATGGCGTGGTGGATTTTCTGGATTTTCATTGGAGCGGATGGCACTGGCCGGCCTTCAACGGGGCCGATTCGGCCATCGTCATCGGCGCGGCGGTGCTGGTGGCCGATTCCCTGTTCC
>WOUV01000138.1 GCA_009773045.1 Rhodospirillaceae bacterium
CCTGGAAGACGGCCGGGTCATCGAACCCGTGGCCAGAGTGACCCCCACCGCCGGCAGCGAAATGTCCCTGCTGCAACAATTACTGGGCAACCTGGGGCGATTCAATAAGTCGAAACAAAACACAAAGTAAGTTCTTCGGTTCGGAATCCAGCACAAAGCACCCCATGGGAAGGTTTGGCTCAGTCTGGATGAACGGAGTCCCGATCGGCGACGATCAAGGTTCACCCGATCGGCGACGATCAAGGTTCACCCGATCGGCGACGATCAAGGTTTCAAAGGTATAACGCAGCGGCGCACCGGCAGGCACGGGGGAAAGCGCGCCCTCGTACATGGCCATGTGGCCGCGCACGATCGTCGCCACCGGCCAGCCGGTCACCGCCATGCCTTCGAACGGCGACCAGCCGCACCGGCTGGCGAGTCCGTCGCGGCCAATGGTACGACGCGCTTTCAGATCGACCACGGTAAAGTCTCCGTCGTACCCGACGGCGATGCGTCCCTTGTCGGCCATGTCGTAAACACGCGCCGGTCCGGCACTTGTCAGTTCAACGAATCGCGCAAGAGACAACCGCCCCGCCGCCACATGGGTCAGCATGACCGGCACCAGAGTCTGCACCCCCGGCATGCCGGAAGGACTGAGAGGATAGGGCCTGGCCTTTTCGTCCAAGGTATGGGGCGCGTGGTCGGAGCCGAGACAATCCACCCCCCCTGCGTTGACCGCGTGCCACAACGCCTCGCGATGGCGCGTTTCCCGGATGGGGGGGTTCATTTGCGCAAGGCTTCCCAGACGCTCATAACATTCGGGTGCCGCCAGGGTCAGGTGTTGCGGAGTCACCTCAACCGTTGCAAGATCGCGATGTTCCCGCAGCACGGAAATTTCTTCCGCTGTGCTGACGTGCAGCACGTGCACCCGCCGCCGGGCCGCCCGGGCCAGCCGCAACAGGCGTTGCGTTGCGATCAGCGCCGTTTCGACATCGCGCCAGACGGGATGAAGGTCAGGGCGCCCCGTGCCGGCGACGCGAAGGGACCGTTTCTTCAAACGCGCCTCGTCCTCGCAATGAACGGCGACGCGCCTGGTTCCGGTGGCCAGCACGCGGGCTAGGGAGGCATCCTCTGCCACCAGAAGCGAACCCGTGCTGGATCCCATGAAGATCTTGATCCCGGCGCACCCTTCTGCCCGTTCCCACTCCGCCAGGCGATTCGCATTTTCCGCCGTCGCCCCCAGGAAGAAGGCATGATCACACGCCATGCGACCCCGCGCGCGGGTCAGCTTGTCGGCCAGGGCTTCGGGAGTCGTGGTGGGGGGATTGGTGTTCGGCATGTCGCACACCGCCACCACTCCCCCCAGCACCGCTGCCTGTGAGCCGGTCAGAAGATCTTCCTTATGCTCAAGGCCTGGTTCGCGAAAGTGCACCTGTGTATCCATCACACCCGGCAGCACATGCAACCCCCCGGCTTCCAGAACCGTCGTGGCGGAGATCTGGCGTGAGGATGCCGCAATCGCCGCGATGCGCCCCGCCGTCACGGCGACATCGACCTCCGCCGGACCCTGTGGCAGCCACACCGTTCCGCCTTTGATGAGCAGATCGAAAACCACCGTCCTCCTTCCGCCCTCCTGGAGACCGTAACCTTGCGCTCACTGATATTCCCAGGCCGGGACCCGTTTAAGGGTGAAGGCCCCCATGCCTTCCTTCTGGTCACGGGTGGCAAATGTTGAATGGAACATGCGCCGTTCAAAGCGGACACCTTCTGCAAGGCTGACCTCGAACGCACGGTTGACGCATTCCTTGACCATCATGGCGATGGGCAGAGACATCGCGGCGATTGTTTCTGCCGCCTTGACGGCTTCGTCAACCACCTCTTCCGTCCGCACCACCCGGCTGACGAGACCTGCCCGCAACGCCTCCTCGGCGGTGATCTGTCGTCCGGTCAGGCACATATCCATGGCCAGGGCCTTGCCAACGGCCCGCACCAGCCGTTGCGTCCCGCCGGCCCCGGGAATGGTGCCGATGGTGATCTCGGGCTGACCGAAAAGAGCGTTGTCCGCGGCGATGATGAAATCACACATCATGGCGATTTCACAGCCTCCCCCCAAGGCATATCCGGCCACCGCGGCAATGACAGGCTTGCGACACTGGGCCGTGCGCTCCCAACCTTTGGTGATGAAATCTTCCAGGTAACAATCCATATAGCTTTTGTCGGCCATTTCCTTGATATCGGCGCCGGCGGCGAAGGCCTTTGGCCCGCCCGCGATCACAAGGGCGCCGATCGCAGGAGTGTTTTCGAACGCCTCCACGGCCTGCGCCAGTTCACGAATCAGCACCGCATTGAGGGCATTGAACGCCCGTGGCCGGTTGAGCGTGATCAGACCAACCCGGCCCCGGGTTTCGGTCAGAATGGTTTCATAAGACATGGCTCTTTCTCTCCCCCCTGCAAGAATCCTGAACGCCACACGATCAAACGTCCTATTCTGGCGCCAAGGTCATGCGCACCGTCAAGGGCCGTTTGCCGATAAAATCGATCCGCAGCTTTTCGCCCTCGCGCCGGTACTGGTCAGGCTTGCTGCGTACCCAGCCAAGCTGGGGCAATGTTTGTTCATAGAACCGGGACACCTCGGCGCGTGTCACCTTTTCCCCTTCGGCATAGGCTTCGACGATCCGACCATCGGGCGTATCGAAGGTGGCAACGGCATCGACAATTTCCTGCAATCCCCGCATGACCGGTAAATCATCGATCGCGTCGAAAAAATTTTCCTCCGCCCACAGGGGCAGGGCGCCAAGGACGATCATGCCCGCCAGAATCAGAACGCGAATCATCTTTACGGCTTTCCGAAAATCCCTGTCAGGAATGCGGAGGAACATCCCCCGCCTTTGTTTTTACATCACACCTGCTTTTCGGGACAGAAGAAAGTCGATCGCCCGCTTTGCACCACACGCACGACACGTCCGCGTCCATTGCAGTCGCAGGCGCCGCAGGCTTGGCCTTCCCGTCCGTAAACGGCGAAGGCATGCTGGAAATATCCTTCCTGCCCATCGGGGCGGACATAATCGCGCAACGTCGAGCCGCCGGCGGCGATGGCTTCGTTCAACACCGTTCGGATGGCCTGGACCAAGGTTTCCGCCGCCGGACCGGTGATCGAATCGGCCCGCCGGTCGGGCGCAAGGCCGGCCCGGTACAAGGCCTCGCAGGCATAAATGTTGCCAAGGCCGGCCACCAGATGCTGATCCAGCAGCGCCGTTTTCACCGGTCCCTTCCGTTTGGCCAGGGCCTTGGCCAGGGTTTGTCCATCGAATGCCGGATCCAGGGGTTCAGGCCCCAATCGGACCAGCAGGGGGTGTGTTGCCAGGGCCGTGGCCGAACAAAGATCCATCAGTCCGAACCGACGCGGATCGCGGAAACTGACCACGGTGCCCTCGTCGGTCTGGAATATCACATGATCGTGGGGTCCGGGCGCCGTTCCGTCCGCACGCGCAATCTGCAGGCGACCCGACATGCCCAGATGCATCAGCATGACCTGATTGGCTTGCAGTGTGATGAGCAGGTATTTGGCGCGGCGTGTGACCGATTCGATCCGGCATCCCTCCAGATGGTGGGCGAAGTGCGGGGGCAACGGTCGGCGCAGATCGGATCGGCGGACCAGAACCCGGCTGAACACCCGCCCCGGCCACACCTGTTCCAGGCCGCGGCGCACGGTTTCCACCTCAGGCAATTCAGGCATGGGGGTCCTTTCCAAGGAGGGGCGTTCAACAAACCGATCATGGAACGCACGGTTTTGCTCTTCCCGAAGCAATACAGACCTTTAGTTTAGAGACACTTTATAATACCTCCAAATATATCAAAGGTCTTGCTCCTTCGATACGGACGGGATATACCAGGGGATCATCCAGTGCGGACTCGGGGAAAAGGGAGCCTGCACGGGATCACGAGACCTGAAACCGGTGGAAAACATGCAGAGCCGTGGAAAGGAAACAAAAACACGGGAGAATGGGTCCGTTGCACGATTAATGCCTGTAATGGTTGTTGCCACCCCCACCATGCACTTATTACTGGTCTAACCCCAGCCGGGAACAGGCGGGAGTGCCCCACGCACACCTCCCTCTCGTTACACACATCCCACACACCACGAGGATGTCATGGACCCGTCGCCCCCTGAACACAACGGCGGAACGCCGGTCACCCTCCCCCCGTCCCTGACCATCGCCACCGCCGCAGAGGTCCGCTCCCTCTTGCTGGCAGCAGACAAAAACCAAACGGTCGAGACCGCCACTGTCACCGGAATCGATGCCGCAGGACTCCAACTCCTGTTCGCCGCCAGTCGCCGGACACCCCCGCCGCGCCTGAGCGTGCCGCCCGAAAGCGTCGTCGCCCGCGCCGCCGCCGCCGCCGGCCTGGACACCCCCTGGGACGACTCAACTCAAGGCTCCCACAAGGAATACCCCCATGCCTAAAACAATCCTCAGCGTCGATGACTCCGCCAGCATGCGCCAAATGGTCGCCTTCACCCTGAACGGCGCCGGATACGACGTGTGCTCCGCCGTCGATGGCCGGGACGCCCTGGAGCACCTCAGAACAACACCCGTCGAACTGGTGATCACCGATCTCAACATGCCCAACCTCGACGGCATCGGCTTGATCAAGAAGCTGCGTACCCTGCCCGCCTGCAAGTTCATCCCCATCCTGTTCCTCACCACCGAATCAGAAGAAACCAAAAAACAGGAAGGCCGCGCCGCCGGCGCCACCGGGTGGATCGTCAAGCCCTTCAAGCCAGACCAGCTCATCGCCGTGGTCCGCAAACTCCTGGGGTGAGGCCATCGTTCAAAGGGGAAACACGTCATGATGCCCGATCCCGTGGCCACCTTTCGACAGGAAGCGGCCGATCTGCTGGCAAACCTCGAACAGGCCCTGCTGGATCTGGAGGCCGCGCCCCTGGATCACGACCTGATCGATACGGCCTTTCGCGCCCTGCACACCCTGAAAGGCTCAGGCGGCATGTTCGGCTTCGAGGCCCTCGCCGCCTTCGTCCATCAAATCGAAAACGCCTTCGAGGGCGTGCGCGGCGGGCGCCTGGTCCTCTCGCCCGAATTGATCGCCGTCACCCTGGGGGCCCTCGATCACATCCAGGCGCTGCTGGAAACCCCCACCACCGCCGATCCCGTGCGGGGCGAAACCCTGGCGAGCGCCTTTCGCACCATGACCGGCGGCGCGCGCGAGGCTCCTTCCGCCGCGGCGTCCCCCACACCAAAACAGGCCGAGCCCGGCACCTTCCGCATCCGCTTCCGCCCCGGACCCGAGGTCATGCGCTTGGGCACCAACCCCTTGCGTCTTCTGGAAGAACTGCGCACCCTGGGCGCCTGCACAGTGGTGGCCCTCACCGATCAGGTGCCGGCGCTGGAGGACCTCGACCCCCACGTCTGTCATCTCGCCTGGGACATCCTCCTCACCACCGCCGCCCCGCGGAGCGCGATCGAGGACGTGTTCCTGTTCGTCGCCGACCAATCGGAACTCGTCACCCTGAAACAGCACGATCGGGTGGGCGCCCGGCTGGTGGAGGAGGGAAAGGTCTCCCCCGACCGGGTGCAGTCCGCCCTGGCCGAACAACATCATGTCCGCACCCACGTCGCCCGCCCCGCACCGCCAACCGCCGGCGTCCGCGTGGCCCCAGAGCGCCTCGACAGCCTGATGGACCAGGTGGGAGAACTGGTGATCACCCAGGCCCGACTGGCCCAGTGCGCAAAGATAGACCAAACCCTGGAAGCCGTGAGCGAGGAAATCGGGCGCCTGGCCGCCGGGTTGCGCGATCTCACCATGAGCCTGCGGTTGCTGCCCATCGGCACCCTGTTCGGGCGCTTCCGCCGGCTGGTGCATGATCTCGGGCGGGATCTCGGCAAAACAGTGGACCTCGCCTTCGCCGGCGAGGAAACGGAACTCGACAAAACGGTCATCGACACCCTGAACGATCCGCTGGTGCATCTGTTGCGCAACGCCATCGACCATGGATTGGAACCGCCGGAAGAACGCCGGCGGCAGGGCAAACCGGAACGGGGGCGGCTGCTGCTGCAAGCCGTCCATGCCGGGGCACAGGTGCTGGTGTCGGTCACAGACGACGGGCGGGGCCTCAACGCCGCCGCCATCCGCGCCAAGGCCGAGGAAAAAGGACTGCTGGCCCCCGATGCGGGGGGGAGCGAGGCCGAACTGTTCGCCCTCATCTTCCAGCCCGGATTCTCCACCGCCCAGACCGTGACCAACGTCTCGGGCCGCGGGGGCGTCGGCATGGACGTGGTGAAGCGCAGCCTAGAAGCCCTGCGGGGCACGATCGAGGTCGCCAGCACCCTCGGCCAGGGCACGACCATCACCCTGAAGCTGCCCCTGACCCTGGCCATCATCGACGGCCTGCTGGTGCGGGTGGGGCCGGAGCGTTATGTGCTGCCGCGGGCCGTGGTGGAGGAATGCGTGGAGTTGGCCCGGGAGCGCACCTGCGAGGGGTGCGATGTGTTGAACCTCCGGGGAATGGTGGTGCCGTTCCTCCGCCTGCGCACCCTGTTCACCACGCAAACCCCACCCGAACCCATCGAGCGGGTGGTCATCGTCGCCGTCGCCGGGCGCCGCATCGGTCTCGTGGTCGATCAGGTCATCGGCCAGCACCAAACCGTCATCAAACCCCTCTCCCGCCTCCATGGCACCACCCAAGCCTTCTCCGGCGCCACCATCCTCGGCGATGGCTCCGTCGCCCTCATCCTCGACGTCTCACGCCTCGCGCAAAGCGCAGACCACAAAGAAGCCGCCTAATGCACACACCCCATCAACCACAGGCACAGGGGGGAAGACAAAACGCCGCCCCCACACCTCAACGATTCGGGTCATTACGGTATGAGGTCATCCAGATCGACCTCCAGGGCCGTGGCGAGGCGCTTCAACACGGCGAGGGGGCCGGTCTTTTGGCCGGTCTCGATCTCCGACAGCGAGTCCCTGGCAAGGCCAACCGTTTGGGCCAATTCGCTCAGCGTCCGTCCGCGATGCTCACGGTAGACCCGGATCGGGTTGTCGCCGGCCCGCAGGCGGTCCACGACCGCCGCCGGAAAGGTCTCCTCGTTGCGGGAGGCATGCCAGGCGGCGGTGGCGGTGGTCTCCTCAAGCAGGTTCGCCAGCTCGTCGCGGGGGTCATGACGACCAGCGGGGTATCCCCCTCGCGGCGGCCCAGGATCGCCGTCAGGGGGGCATCGGAAGACCCGGCCACCGTGTCGGCCAGCCCCGAGGGCGGCCAGGGCGGCCTTAAGCGTGACCTCCGGCCAGGGAGTGGGGAGTGTCATCGGTATGCTCCTCCGCGTGGGGCGATTTCAAAGACTTCCAGGCGGTCGGCCTTTGGGTCCGCGATAAAGGAAACCCGCCACGCACCGACCCGCTGGCGAAAGCCACCCGGCACGCTGGCCAGGGGGGCGCGATTGTTGTCAGGACCGAACGGATCGGCTGCGGCGCGGTCGATGGCTTGGCGGGGATGACCTCCGCCTTGGCCGGCTGCATGCGCCACAGGGCTTTCATGGCCGACTTCGTGAAGACAACCTGCATGGGCCCGACCCCGGCATGTTCGCAAAACGAGAATGAATCGTCAAGGCAAGACTTCAACGAAACGTGGAAGCGTAGAGGAAGCCGCGCCTCCCCCACAACAAAAAAAACGAAGGGGGGAGAAATCGTCTTCCCACACGTTCGGGGGGCTTGCCGCCGATTCAATAACAACAAGCCGGCTGAAAGCCGACCACACTCTCCTAACCGGAAATACAGGGAAAAACCGATCATGAAAATGACCATTTGCGCCAAATTGCTGGCGGGGTTTGCAGTTCCGATCCTGGTCATTCTGCTGATGGCCAGTGTCACCACGGTGGGTATCAATGCCCCGCGCGATATGCAGGACGACGGCGCGAAACGGGCCGAGGCTGCCGTTGTCGCGACCGAGGCCGCTGGCATGGGGGCTAAAACCTATCGTTTCATCGCCGATTCCGTCATCAACCGTAACCTCGATACGTCCGAATGGGCCGCTGAATGGGCTACCATCAAGTCCGAAATCACCATGGATACGAAGAATATCGAAAACATGGCCGACACCGACAAGGAAACCAGGCTGGCCGAGGAAGGAAAGGCAGCGCTCCTGGCCATTGTCGCCCTGTTCGAGA
>WOUV01000139.1 GCA_009773045.1 Rhodospirillaceae bacterium
TGGCACGGTGCGGGTGTCAACCGAATGGAAGTTGCGTCCCGTTGGCAACACATCGGGTCGCCCGCGGGTGGGCGCGCCCGAAGGTCCGGGCGGCACGAAACGGCCCTCAAGCCCCCGCAACAGGCCCGCCGTCTCCGCCGCTCCACACGCATCGACCCTGAGGGCCAGAGTCTCGACGATCCAACGCACCACCGCCCTGGTGCGGCCCCACGCCGGATCGAAAGCCGCGAGATCGCTCCCCACCACCCGCCGGGCCAGGTCCTCCAGCCGCTCCACCGTATCGCCCACCGTGCGCCAGGGGGACTCTCCGCAGAGAAGGGCAGGCCGCGGTCCCGTCCACGGTTCGGCATAGGCGGCGTTCAGGGGGTCGAATCCCAGGGCCAGATCATCGGCCAGCGCCCGCAACAGCGAAACTTCGTGGGGCGCCGCCCCCCGTGGCACCCGCGCGAGCGCGACGAGCAGGTCACGCCGCAGCTCCCCGCGCGGCGACTCGCCGAAAATGTGCAGGCCATTGCGGATTTGCAATTCCTTCAGTTCGCACAGATGATTGTCGAGTTTCAGCAGGGCTGCATTCGTCTCATCGCCCGCGGTCAGCCCCAAGTCCCGGTCAAGACCAAGGACATGCGCAAGGGACAGGATGTCTTCCTTCAGCACCACGCAGCGGCGCGGGTCCACCCCCGCCGCCTCGTAATATTCATCCACAAGCCGTTCCATCTCCTGCAAGGGGCCATAGATTTCAGCCCGGGTCAGGGGGGGCGTCAGGTGATCGACGATCACGGCGGCGGCGCGGCGTTTGGCCTGGGTGCCCTCACCCGGATCATTGACGATGAAGGGGTAAAGATGGGGCAATGGCCCCAACGCCACCTCGGGCCAGCACGACTCCGACAACGCCACGGCCTTGCCCGGCAGCCACTCCAGAGTCCCGTGTTTGCCCATGTGCACGATGGCGTGCGCTCCGAACGTCTCCCGCGCCCAGGCATAAAACGCAAGATATCCGTGGGGCGGGATCAGGGCCGGATCGTGATAGCTGGACGCCGGATCGATGTTGTAGCCGCGGGCCGGCTGGATGGCGACCGCCACCTGGCCGAACCGCACCACCGGCAGGGCAAAACGCCGGTCACATCCCATGAAGGGGTCCCGCTCCGGCGCGCCCCAGCGCTTCCAAACCTGGCGGCGCACGGGTTCGGGCTGGCGGCTCAGGAAATCCGTGTACGCCTCCAGGGACATGGTTTCGGTCGCCGGAACGGACGGCGCGCGCGCGGCGTTGGTGGGACCGGCCAGCAGCCGCTCCAGCAGCGCCGCACCATCGGCGGGCACATCCCGCACCCCATAGCCCGCCGTCGCCAGAGCCTGCAAGACATTCACGGTTGCCGCCGGAGTGTCGAGTCCGACGCCGTTGCCGATGCGGCCATCCCGGTTGGGATAGTTGGCGAGCACGATGACGATTCGCCGCTCCGTCTGCGGTGTGCGGCGCAGGCGAACCCACCCCGCCGCAAGCCGCGCCGTGAACGTCACCCGGTCCGGCACGGGACGCGCGACAACCCTGTCACACTCGGTCAGGGGATCGCGTTCGGCCACGCTTTTGAAGGCGATCGCCCGGCTCAGGAGGCGTCCGTCGATCTCGGGCAGGGCCACGTTCATGGCGATATCGCGCGCCGGCAAACCCGCGCTGCCCGCGCGCCAGGTTTCCTCGCCGGAACTTGCCAGAACCACCTGCAACACCGGGCAATCGGCGACGGTCAGGGGATCGGACAGGGGTGTTGCAGATCCCCTCGTTTCAGATCCCCTCGTTTCGGACCCACTGGCTTGCGCAAAGCCGGTCGCGTTCAGGATCACCTCGGGCGGAAAACGCGAGAGGATCTCGCGTATGGTTGCCGCGGCCAGCGGGTCCTTGAAACTCGTGACGAACAGGGCCATCGGCGTCAGGCCCACCGCCGCCAGCGCTTCCCTCAAGGAATCGATCGCCGCCGTGTCGCCGGCCTGGACCAGCGCGCGATAAAACACGATCGCCGCCCGGGGAACCGGAAAGGCCTCCGCCAGGGAGGAGTCGGACTGAGGATACAGGCCGGCGGAGGGCAGCAGGGCCGGCTCCCGCCAAGCGCTTTCCTGTCCGATCAGGGTTGCGGCATACCGCAAGAATTGTTCGGCATTGGCCGCGCCCCCGTACAAAAGATACCGCCATAGCCGTTCGGTGACGGCGGGGGGCAGGGTGGAAAAGCCGGCAAGATCGGCATCGGGCCGGTCGTCACCGGGGAGAAAGGCAACGGGAATGGCGTGCGCCCGGCACAGGGCCGCGATACGCTCCACCCCATACGGCCAATAGCTACGCCCGCCCAACAGCCGCACCACCACCAGCCGTGCCGTGACGATGACCCGTTCCCCGTACACATCCACCGACAGGGGATGGGTCAGGCGCAACAGATTGGCCAGGCGCAAACGAAACAAGGCGACGTGCTGCCGGGCCGTGGCAAGACTGCCAAGTTCGGTATCCGCGGCGGAGAGAACCACCACATCTCCCGGACTCTGGTTCAGATCGACGGCCTCGGTTCCCTCCACCAGGGTTCCAGGTGTGACGGCAAGAAGGTGCATGGGAATCCTGACGTTGCGCAGAAAAAAACGCCATTCTCAACTGTTCATTTTTCCCCGAGAGCCGCCGCGGTTCGCGGGCGAAACGCCCGCGTTCCCAGAAAATCCGCGACAAAGGGGCAAAACATCGAGAATGGCGTGCACTCAAAGACCAGACGGCGCGGATTCTTGTCCCGCCCCTGCCCTTTTGTCCGCCGGTTTCTGGAATCCGGTCAGTTGTTGCGAGCGCCGCGATTGACCCAACGGCGCAGGATATCGATTTCGCAACGGGTCAGCCGTTTGCTGTTGTGGGGCATCCGCAACCGCGGGTCCGCCCTGCCTTCGACAAGGACATTCAGATTGCTCATCATGGCATCACCCGGAACGACGATGGGACCATGGTTCGTGCCCTTCATCACCCCTTCGTAGGTGCGCATGTCAAGGCCACTGTGGGTAAAACCTTCGCCATCAAGTTGATGACACTCCAGGCAGCGTATTTCCAGGATGGGCATCACATCGTTTGCGAAACTGATCTCTTCAGCCTGTGCAGGACCGGCGACGATCAGGGCGGTCACGGTCAAGGATGCGAGAAACCTTGCGGAAAAATGAAATGGAATCATTATACCCTCGTTGCGTATGCGGCGGAAACGATCCAGGATCTAATCCATGAGAGCGAAACCTTACGCCCTGTCTGGCATCCATGCAACAGACAAGGGATTTTCCTGTTCACGCCCCCAGGATTTTTTCTTGTCATCCCGCATGCGGCCCTTTGGCGTCACAGGATGCAGAGGATGCCAAAGACCGGCTCTGGCAGGCACTCTCTGACATGATCGATCCAATAGTCTTGTGGACCGTGGCGGCCGTTGTGTCCTCTCCGGAGGACAGGGGAGGCAACACGTTTCGCGACTGTTCCCGCTGTCCGGAAATGGTGATCATTTCCGCCGGCACGTTTGTCATGAACGGCGGCGTCAGGGGCGCCGCCCGCCCGGTCACCCTGGCAAAGCCGTTCGCCCTTGCCGTGACCGAGACCACGTTCGCCCAGTGGGAGGCGTGTATACAGGATGGACTGTGCCCTGCCATCGACGATGATCATGGCTGGGGGCGCGGTCAGCAACCCGTCATCAACGTGACATGGGCGGCGGCACGGGGCTATGCGGTTTGGCTGTCGCGGGTCAGCGGAGCATCTTATCGCCTGCCGAGCGAGGCCGAATGGGAATACGCGGCCCGCGCCGGCACCACCACGCCGTACTGGTGGGGCGATGCGGTTGAAGCGGGCAAGGCCAATTGCCGCCAGTGCGCCACGCCCTGGGGCGGCCGGCAGGCCGCGCCGGTGCGGTCGTTTCCGCCCAATCCGTTCGGGCTTTATGACATGAATGGCAACGTGTGGGAATGGGTGCTGGACTGCTGGGCACCCGATCCTGCGACCCACACGCCGCGGCGGAGGCCCCCTGCCCGCACCGGGTCAGCAAGGGGGGGGCCTGGTATTACGTTCCAGCCCTTGCCACGGCATCCGCCCGGGCACCACAACCCACCAGCGTGTGGAGCTACACGCTGGGCTTTCGGGTCCTGCGGGAGATGAAGGAGTGAACGCAGGGGAGACATGTCCGAGAAACGGGCATGGAGACTGATGGGATTCCCGGCCATGGGTCTCTCCTCCCCTGCCCTGTTTTTATCTCTTGAAAACCTTCCGAAAGGCGTATTACCCTTTACAGGGCATATTCGCAGGCATGGCACGCCATAGTCATACCCGCGTGGCGGTGGAACAGGGGAAGTCGATGAGCGTCAATTCGTTAAAAGGTGCATTTTTTGCCAGAAGCGCTCTCTTTGCTTCCCTGGCCCTGGGGATCTTCCTGCTGACGGAATCCGTTCGGGCCGCCGATCCCGTCGTCATCAAGTTCAGTCATGTCGTCGCTCCGGACACGCCAAAAGGAAAGGCCGCGGAAAAATTCAAACAGCTTGCCGAAGAACGCACAAAAGGCGCGGTCAAGATCGAAATCTACCCCAACAGCCAGCTCTACAAGGACAAGGAAGAACTTGAAACCTTGCAGTTGGGGACCGTCCAGATGCTGGCGCCGTCACTCTCCAAGTTCGGCCCGCTGGGAGCAAAGGAGTTCGAGGTCTTCGATCTTCCCTACATCTTCCCCTCGCAAGCGGCGCTACGGTCCGTGGTCGATGGTCCAATCGGCGCCCGGCTTCTGAAAAAACTCGAAGGAAGCGGCATTCTGGGACTGGCGTTCTGGGACAACGGGTTCAAGGTCATGAGTGCCAACAAACCCCTGCACGTACCCAGTGATTTCAAGGGTCTCAAGATGCGGATTCAATCCTCGAAAGTCCTTGACGCCCAGATGCGGGCACTCTCGGCCTTACCCCAAGTGATGGCATTTTCCGAAGTCTATCAGGCCCTGCAAACCGGTGTGGTGGATGGCACGGAAAACCCACCCTCCAATCTCTATACGCAAAAAATGCATGAGGTCCAGAAACACGTGACCGTTTCCGAGCACGGGTATCTTGGCTATGCCGTGGTCGTCAACAAGGCGTTCTGGGAGGGGCTGCCCGCCGACGTGCGCTCTGCACTGAACGCCGCCATGAAAGAGGCGACGGCCTATGCCAACGAGATCGCCGAACAAGAGAACATAAAGGCACTTGACGCGGTGAATGCCTCGGGCAGGACCGAGATTTACGTCTTGACGCCAGCGGAGCGTGCGGCATGGCGCGCGGCCCTGCTTCCCGTGCATCAGGAGATGGCGGGACGGATCGGGGCGGATCTGATCGAATCCATCAACACAACGGTCACTGGCCCGTGATGCCCGTGTGCTCGAAAATGCCCCTGTCTCCGGCGGAACAGGAGAGAGGGGCCTGTCGGGCGTGCGGGGGGGGGGGGGGGGGGGGGGGGTCGACCGTCTGGAGGAAGGGGTCATCGCGTCCCTGATGGCGGCGGCGACGCTGGTGATCTTTGCGGCGGTGGTGCACCGCTACGCCTCGACCGTGCCCGTGCTTCAGGATTATGCCCTGCGTCTCAACATGGCCTAGGCACAGGAATTGTGTATCTATCTTTTCATCTGGATGGCCAAGTTCGGGGCCGCTTATGGCGTGCGGACGGGCATTCATGTGGGCGTCGATCTCATCCTCAACCAGTTGGCGCCTCCCTGGCGCAGGCGTCTTGTCGTGTTCGGGGTGCTGGCGGGCGCCCTGTTCACGGCGGCCATCGGAACACTGGGCGCGCATTTCGTCTGGAGAATGGCTGGAACGGAACAGGTGTCGGCCGATATGGAACTGCCGATGTGGATCGTTTACCTTGCGGTGCCGTGCGGATCGTACCTGATGTGTCTGCGTTTTCTCCAGGGGTGCGGAGTCCTCCTGCGCACCGGACGGCTGCCCCATGAGGGAGCCGAACTGCGTTCGGTAACGTGATCGAGATTTCCCAAAGGTTCAGTGGGGCGTTTCAGTTGAAAGAGGCGATCACCGAGTTGGCTCAACTGCTTTATGCGGCGTAAAGGGTCAAACAATGACTAATTGCATCATCCTGGTCGATAACTCGAATATTTTTATTGAGGGTAGAAAGTTCTCCGCTCAACAAAAAGGAGTGAGGAAAAATAATCCTGAAGATAGAGAACCATGTGATCCTTTATGGAGGCTTGATTTCAGTTCTCTATTGGAGCAGCTTGCTGAAGGACGAAATGTTTCCTCAGCAATTTTAGTTGGCTCAAAGCCACCTCAAAATGACAAAGTCTGGGAGTCTGCGGAGCGTGGTGGGTTCAAGGTAACAACCTGACCATCTATCAGTTTAGCGCAATGGGTTGTTGACGGCAGGAATCTGCGTGTGATTCAAGGGGTCTAGCTTTGATGGAAGGGGGACTCAAATCG
>WOUV01000140.1 GCA_009773045.1 Rhodospirillaceae bacterium
CAGGGCAGACCGCATGGCGGCGTTCTCGGCCTTGGCCTCCGCCCGCATCGTGGCGTTCTCGGCGGCCTGCCGATGTTCCGATTCGCGCAAGGCAGACTTAACTTCCGCGATGGCGGCCATGGTTTCGGTCTTGACGTCGGCGATGGCCGCCATGGTTTCGGTCTTGACGTCGGCGATGGCCGCCATGGTTTCGGTCTTGACTTCCGCGATGGCCGCCATGGTCGCGGCCTGGGCCTCGCGCACGTCGGCCCTGGTGGCGATTTCGGCGGTGGTCATGGCTTCGGCCAGGGCCTCGGCGGTATCGGCGGCCTGTTTATGCTCGAAGCCAGCGGCTTCCAGTTTGCGCGCCAGTTTCAGGGTGTCAAAGGCAACAGCGGTAGCCATGGGGATTCCCGGCGGCCCGGCATGTTCGCGGAGGACCGGAACCGCGGCAAATGCCACCACTGGGCGGGGGAGGAGGACCACCATAGCAGCCACGCGATAAGGGCAAGAACAACGATGTAAGAAAACACGAACACAACATTCGAGAAAGACATTTTCTCGCCACCAAGCACCCATCCGGTGAGACCCCACCACCCTGCCAAAGGAGGCAATGTGAGAGTCGCGATGATCTGCTCGACATAACGAGGCGGATTATATCCCCACCAGTCATGCATTGCCAATCCCATCATGAGCAGGGTGACTCCCATAATCACGCCCAGGGACGCGATCACAGACGCCATTCGCCCCAGTCGCTGGGATCGCCACAAGGGAATGGAAAGAACCGTTCCCTCAATCGCCCCGGAAACGGCAGCACTGGCCAAATAAGGAATCGTAAAATCCATCATGATGACGTTACCTTGAAACGCACCGGCGAGGATAGTTCGTATATCTTGATATCGGAGTAGACGGGAAAATCCCCTCCACGCCCATGCTGCGAACGCCAGATGTTGTGTTTATCGTTCGTCATCTCGCATCCACCCACCTCCCTAGGTCCCTTATTCGTTTCCGGGTTCCACCATCCCAACTTCTGCTCCCCATTGAACTCGAACACGTCAAAAATGTCAATCCCGACATCAAGGACGATCACTTCCCACCGGTTGCCACCGATGGGGATGACGGTTGCGCGCGGATGGGCATAGAAGGCGAAATTACCCAATGCTCCCGACACGTCGTCGTTGGCGCCGATGTAACCCGCCGCCTCGACCGCCTTGAAATTGATGTGCCAGGCATGCCGCTCCTCCGGCGGCAGGGATGTTTTATCGAAATACCAAGTCTGGTCCGTCGAAAAGTCGTTGCCCCGCAACTTCTCCGCTATCCGCTTTGCCATCATCTTCGCCATTATCTCCCGCGCCTCCGGCGACAGGATATGCCCGGAATCCAGCGGGTCTTGCACCCAGTCCTCGAACGCCTCCCTTGCCGTCGGGTTCGTCAACACCCAGTCCATGCGGACGTATCTCGGCGGCGCCGAAGCCTCGGGCCGAACGGCTGACGGCGCCTCCTTCCAATAACGCTGAAAGTGCGCGGAAACATTCCAGCCCTTGTGCGCCATGATTTTCTCGACGATCTCGATGGAACAGGGGTCCGGGTCGAGCGGTTCCGGGAACTCCGTCAACGGCGGTTCCTGGTCAACGAACCCACCGGGCGAACCATCGGCATTATGACCGGGCGTCGAACCATCGGCATCGACTTGGCGCTTTTCGTCGATGAACACGTTGGGCGATCCCGCGGCCACCGCTCCGCCGCACGACACCGCATCGCCGATGCGCCCAACGGGACGGCCATTGACGAACACCGTTGGCGATCCTCCCGCCAGAACGCCCCCGTGCGTTTCCGGAATGTCGGGGCAGGTATGGGGCGCGAACGCATCCCCCTGGCGCACCACCGGCAGGCCGTTGATGAACACGTTCGGGCTGCCTTCCACCGAAGGGCGCGATGGCCAGCAGCCATGGCCGGAGCAAACATCGCCGACACGAGTCACGGCAGGCATGAACACGTCCTTTCATCCATTGAAAACGCTCAATTCACCTCGACGCGCCCGCCCGAGAGGGTGATGCCGGCGGGGGTCAGGTGAGGGTGGAAGCACCACAGCGCACCTGGATCCGGTCATTCCTCAAGGTCAGCACGGCCGCATCGCCGATGGCCAGCACGATCTCGCCGCTCGATGGCAGCAGCAGCCGCCATCGGTGCGCCGCGCGGTCGTAGTCCAGCGTCGCGCCATCCTCCCAGACCGTCCGGGTCACCGTGGCCCGGTCGCCGGGAGCGGCATGTTTCGTTTGATAAAGGGTTCCCAGCACGCAGGCCTGGCGCAGATCGCCCCCGGGAGCGGCCAGAATGACCTGTTCGCCCGTCTCGGGCGGCTGCCACGTCCGGTCGCCCCCCGGCCCCCCGCGCCGTGGTCCAGGGCAGCCAGTCGGTGGTGTTCTCCCCGAAGGTCACCCGCACCCGGGCGCGGGCATAATCCACCGCGGAGATGGTGCCATAGTGCACCACATTCGACAGGCGTCTCGCGAGTTCGGAAGGATCGTCCATGATCACCACCACGCCTTGGGCATCTGTCCCGCCGTGATGTCCTGGTAGTCCGGCTCATGCCGCGGGCCGATGCGGGGCGCCCACGATCCCAGCGCGCGCGACGGAAGCGGGCCGGCCTCCGCCCGTCTCGGGACGGTGGACGGTGACGGTGAAGGACAGGCGCGCCACCAGGGCCTCGACAGGTCCCCCCTCGATCACGGCCAGACCGACCTCCGTCCGGTCATGGACGGCGGTTTCGGCCAGCGCCGTCTGATCGCCCTCCGGCGCGCCGTTCAGAAGCGGGTCTTCGGTCAGGATCAGGACAATGCTCTCGATCAAAGCGTCCAGCCGCTCATCGGCCTCGGAGTCATTGGTCACCACCGCCTCGACCGCCAGGTCGATCTCCCACGTTCCCGCGCCGTGCACCCGGTCGCGGGGCCGTTCCGCCAGCAGGTAGACCAGCACGATCGGTCCCACTTTCAGTTTCCGGTTCAAAATCGGCAGGGTCAGGGTGCCATAAACCCGCTCATCGGCGAGCGTGTGGTCCATCAGTACGGCGCAAACCCGCCGCCGGAGGACAGCGCGCGCGCTCATGCGGTTTTCTCCCGCAGAATCAGCCAGGCGCCGCCGTCGGCATCAGTGCGGATGTCGGTGACCTCGAAGGTTCGTCCCCCGGACAGAGTCACCCCATCCCCCTGATCGGGAACGACTGGGGCCAGGTCAGCCGGGATGATGTACAGGCGCGGCGCCGCGGTCGTGATCTCGACCGTCAGGGGGGTGGTATCGGCGCCGGCGCCCGGAAGTCGCCCCGGATCCGACGCGCCCCGTCGCTCGCGGATACGTAGTCCACCTCCTCGCCGAACGCCTTCAGAACAAGCCGTGGCAGGTTTGAAAACATCTCTTAAAATCCCCGGCTGGTGAAGGGACGGTTGCGCTCGACGGTGCCAAGCTGGCCGACGCGGTACTTGACCGTCGTGTGCAGCAGGTAGACACGCTCGGGAAACGTATCCGCCGGGTCGCCGGCGTTCCGGTAGAGGCGGGTCACGAACAGGGTTCCGGGTTGTTCGATGTTCGAACTGGGGCCGGCGGCGATGGCGTCCTCGGGCGTGCTCATCAGTTCGAGGGGCGCGCCCGCGGTCTGCGTGACGCCAACCGTGGCCTTTTCGTCAAGGAGCATAGTGGCATCGACGCGCGCGCACAGATAATCGACGGTCCATCGCACCGTCTCCCGCTTGCCCCTGGCGTATTGTGCGCCCAGTGGATGCGGAAGTGGAGAGTCGTCCCGGCCTTATAATCGAATGGAATGGTGAACGAGAAGAAAACCTCGTTCAAATCCTTGTCCCCGCCCCCGAAGGCATGGGCGTACAGGCCGTCGTGAAACTCCAGAAACTCAGCCGTGGTCGATTTCGGGCGCATGAAATACGCGGGCAACGGAAACTCCCGCCACGCGCCCTCCTGACATTCCGCCAGGTCCACCGGCTGGATGGAGCCATCCCGGATCTGCTCCCCGCTCATCTGCGACCGTGGCATGTACTCTCCAGAATACCGGTCATGGGATCGGCATCTTGCGGGGTCTTGCCGTCCTCTTTCGGCAGCCACCCCATGGCCTGCCGTAGCGCGGCCAGACGCTCATAGAGCGCCTGCGTGGATCGGGGACGCCGAATAAGGTCCTCTTCCATTCATCCCCCTACTCGGATATGTGCCCGCGAAATCGAAGACCGAAGTTGACTGAACACCCAACCGGCGAGGGCAATCCCTCCAGCAATGATGGTCAAAGGAACTGTGTCCATTTGTTATGAGAGTCCCCATCCTAAAATGAGCTATTCGGTTGTGTCTGTCTTAACCGCGGTGGCAACCCCATAATTGGCCAGTGTGCGGCTCCCGGAGGCTCTTGTGGGTGCCCAGCGTAGGGTGCCAGGACTCTAGATCGCAATGGTAAGCGTTCCCCCCGATTGATGAACGTGTAATATGAACCAAAATTAAGAGAATGACTGTCGCCTATGGTAATAGTTTGAGGTGTAAAATCCGAGGAAATGTGTAGAAAAATGTAGCAAGAAGACCAATCATCAATCAGAAGGTTAGAGTCTAAAAACAATATGTCCTGATCTATACATGACAATCAGCGCCTGTACGTGGTTGGTGTACAGGCATTGGAAAGGAGAATGTCATCGGCACGTGTCACCTGGGTCGAAGAGGATGTTCCACTGGTGGCCACAGGAAGCCGGGCGATATCCAGGGTGCCGCTCGCAACATTGGCTGCACTGTGAGTGTGCATCAACGCAGCCTTGCTTGCCAATTGAGTGGTGACCGACCCCGCGAAGTTCGCGTCATTCCCCAGGGCCATGGAAAGTTCCTGAAGTGTATCCAGGGCCGCTGGTGCGGCGCCCACCACAGTCTGAATACGAGCATCTACCTCAGCATGTGTCGCGGCCCCAATCGTGGCAGCAGTGATACCTGCGATCTCCGCATGCAGTACCCTTGTTTCTATTACGTATTGAGCGTCTATCTCGGCAAGTGCTCGTGCAAGAGTCCGGAGTGAACCTGAGGAAGTCAGGACCAGAGAGGTGTCCCCAGTTGCCGGACCCTGAACAACGTCACGGAGCACGGCAACGGAACTGGTCAGCCGATCCAGATTTCCTAGAAATTGTTCTCGCGTACCCATGAACCCGTCTCCTGATACCAACGGCCTTAAAGAGTAACCGCGGGGCCCTGTCTTGAGGCGACGGATGCGCTGGGGGGGGCATGGCGATGAGCGTGTTTCATGCCTCGCGGCAGGCATGGACGATGGCCGTGTCGTTTTCCCAGACGCATTCTTGCCAGACATTTTCGACGGTCCGGGGCGGAGGGCGGCCGTGGCCGCAGGGTGATGGTGTGGGGAACAGCCTTGTGCCCGCCGTCGAGAATGAGGATGGCGTGGGCGCCTAGCGCGCCCGCCCTAACGGCTGATTTCGGCCAAAAATGCCGGGACAGGGCCTCGGTGATGCCGTCATCGGCCATGACGATCCGTGCCATCTTCCAGGGTCGCTTTCAAATAGGATAACAGCGGATAAAGCCCGGCGAACAAAGCGATCAGGAACCCGTATCCCCCCTCCCGGTACCCTTTGCGCAAGACGTAGCATTTGAAGAAGCGTGAAAAAAGGCGTCGC
>WOUV01000141.1 GCA_009773045.1 Rhodospirillaceae bacterium
CGATCAGGCTGTGCCCCATGCCTTTCGGCGTCTGGATGAACTGCGCCACGCCTATCCCGGCAAGCGGATCGTGGTGGCCGAGTTCGGCTGGCCCAGCAATGGGGCCAACGAGCTGGGCGCCAAGGCCGACCCCATCCTCCAGGGACAGGTGATCCGTGAGTTTCTGGCCGAAACGCGCCGGCGAGGCATCGAATACAATGTGGTCGAGGCGTTCGATCAGCCCTGGAAGGACTTTGAAAATCATGGCGTCGGTCCCTATTGGGGGGTGTTCGATGCCGACCGCCAGATCAAGTTCTCTCTGACCGGTCCGGTCGAAGAACAGACCGATCGGCCCCTGGCTGGGGCCTCGCTCGCGGCGGGCCTGATGCTGACTCTGCTGGGGCTTTTGCGCCGCCGTGTCACGTTCGGCCATGCCCTGGCCTATGCCCTGGCCGCGCATGCCCTGGGGGTGGGGCTGGTGATGGCCGTGGCCTATCCTTTTTTGAACTACATGAACGGGGGCATCTGGGTCATGTGGGGGCTTGGCCCGTTGCCAGGGCGCGGCCCAAGGTGTCGATCCATATTCCGGCCTATCGCGAGCCGCCCGAGATGCTGAAGGCAACCTTTGATGCCGTGGCGGCGCTCGACTATCCGGACTTCGAGGTGCTGGTGATCCTCAACAATACCCCGGAAGAGGAATACTGGCGGCCGGTCGAATCCCATTGCGCGCGGCTGGGGGAGCGGTTCAAGTTCATCTTTCTGCCCAAGGTGGCCGGCTTCAAGGCCGGGGCCATGAACGCCGCCCTGCCCTTCATGGCCAAGGATGCCGAAATCATCGCCGTGATCGATGCCGATTATGTGGTGCACCGGGATTGGCTGAAGGATCTCGTGCCCCATTTCGCCGATCCGAAAGTGGGCTTCATTCAGGCGCCGCAGGATCATCGCGACGGCGGGGAAAGCCTGCTCAAGCGCATGATGAAGTGGGAATATGATGGCTTTTTCGACATCGGCATGGTGCAGCGCAACGAAGACAATGCCATCGTCGCCCATGGAACCATGCTGTTGATCCGCCGCGCCGCCTTTGAACAGGTGGGCGGCTGGGCGACCGATACCATCGTCGAGGATAGCGAACTGGGCCTGCGCCTGTTGGAAGCCGGCTACAGCGCCCATTACACGAATACTCGTTATGGTTGGGGGATTCTGCCCGACACCTACAAGGCGTTCAAGACCCAACGGCATCGCTGGGCCTATGGCGCCGTGCAGATCTTCAGAAAGCACCGCCTGCACATGCTGCCGGGGATGAAGACTCTGAGCCAGGACCAGAAGTTCCATTATCTGACCGGCTGGTTCTACTGGATGTCGGAGGCGGTGGGCATGGTGATGGCCGTGCTGAGCCTCGCGTGTGTGCCTGTGGTGTTGTTCGTTGGCCTTGCCCTTCCTCCGGTTCTGACGGTGCCGCTGGTGGCCGCCTTTATCATCAATGTTCTGCACAATTTTTTGTTGTATCATGCCCGCGTGAAGGCCGGCGTGCGGGACACCGTGGGCGCCGCCATCGCCACCATGAGTCTGCAACTCACCATCGCCCGAGCGGTCTATGATGGTTTCATCACGGACAACCTGCCATTCCGGCGCACCGAAAAGGGTGGCGGGGCCGGAAAAAGGAACAGCACTTCCGCCGCCCGGGCGGAAACCGTTTTTGGTCTGCTGCTGCTGTTTTCAGCGGGGATCATCAGGATCCGGAATGCGCATGAGGAGTTGAACCTTGATCTGTTTTCCCTGACGCTTCTGATCCAGGCGATTCCGTTTCTGGCGGCGACTGTCATGCGCGGGATCGAAAAAAGCCAGAACTTCCTCCTGTTCCGGCAACCACAGGGTGCGGTCTCTGTGGCATCGGGTGCGGCGGAAGGGGTGGCGCTGCGGGGATGATAGGGATTGTGGAAAAGCGTGTGTCTGAAACAGGCCGTGGGGGAGGGTGTGTCCTCCCCCATATCCCTACATTTCGTTATTCTTCCGTGTTCTGGGGCCTGATTGTCGTGGGAATGATGGTCGGGCGCCCTGCTTTCGCGGCCTGTACCGATCCCGCCGCACCGGGGGTGCAATGGTTGCGGTGCTATGTAGACGGACGTTCCCTGGCAAGCGCGGATCTGGCGCGCGCCAACGTGCGTGAAAGCACGTTCCAAAGAAGCGATTTGTCCCGTGCCAATTTCAGCGAGGCCAATGCCTATCGCAGCAAAATGATCAGCGCTCGGATGATGGAAGCGAAACTGGACGGGGCCGCATTCATCGAGGCCGATTTTACCCGTGCCGATTTAACCCGGGCGTCCCTGAACAACACCGATTTACGCCGGGCGCGCTTTTATCATACCATTCTGCGGGAGGCCAACCTGACCGGTGCCCGCCTGGAAGGGGCCGACCTTCTGAATGCCGATCTGACCGGCGCGATGTGGACCGATGGCGTGCGGGTCTGCGGCGCCAATTCCATCGGCCAGTGCAACTAACGTCGTCGCAGTCAGGACGGTCATGACGAAACAAACGCCAGGGGACAGGCTGCCCCGAACCGTGCTGGTCACGGGCGCCGGCCGGCGTATCGGACGGGCCATCGCCCGGGATCTGGGGCGGCACGGGTGGGCGGTGGCCCTTCATTATCATCGCTCGATCGCCGCCGCCGAGGATGTGGCGCAGGAAATCCGCGCGGCGGGTGGCACGGCCTGTACCCTTGCCGCGGATCTGTCGCGCGAGACGGAAGTGGTTGATCTTGTGGAACGGGCGGTCGAGGCGCTTGGGCCTGTGGGGTGTCTTGTCAACAATGCTTCCCTGTTCGAAGACGATACCGTCCACACCGCGACCCGCGAAAGCTGGGATGCGCACATGGAAATCAACCTGCGCGCCCCATTCGTGCTCACACAACACTTTGCGCGCCAGGGGCCGGCGCTGTGTTCAGGAGTCGTGATCAATATCATCGATCAACGTGTATGGAACGTAACGCCGTATTTCGCGAGTTATACTCTCAGTAAGGCCGGCCTATGGTCTTTGACCCGGATGCTGGCCCTGGCCCTTGCGCCTCGCATTCGTGTCAATGCCATTGGTCCTGGCCCGACCTTGCCGAGCGCGCGGCAGACACCGGAACAGTTCCGGCGCCAATGCGGTAGCATGCCGTTGCGTCGGGGCACTACGCCTGAGGAAATCACCGCTGCTGTCCGCTTCATCATCGGGGCGCCGGCCATGACCGGCCAGATGATTGCCCTGGACGGCGGGCAGCACTTGGCCTGGGCGCATTCTGGAGAGGATGATGTGCCCGCGGAGTGACTGCCGCCCGGACGCGGACGATGAAGCCATCCACCTCCTGACGCAGGGTTTCCGACTGCCGCGACAACTCGCCAGAGGCCACCAGAACCTGGTTGGCGGAAGAACCAGCCTCCTCGGCGGCTGTGGTGACACTCGTGATGTTTTTCGAAACCTCCGTCGTGCCGGCGGCCGCCTGATCGACGTTGCGGGCGATTTCCTTGGTCGCCGCCCCCTGTTCCTCCACCGCGGCGGCAATGGCATTGGAGATGCTGCTGACTTCGGCAATCGTCGCGGTGATGGATTTGATCGCCTCGACCGCTTCCCGGGTCGCCCCTTGCACCGCGCTGATCTGCTGGCCGATTTCATCGGTTGCCTTGGCGGTCTGGTTGGCGAGACTCTTCACTTCCGAGGCCACCACGGCAAAACCCTTGCCGGCCTCGCCCGCCCGGGCCGCCTCGATGGTGGCGTTGAGGGCAAGGAGGTTGGTCTGGCTGGCGATGTCGTTGATGAGCTTCCACCACCTCGCCGATCCGATTGGCCGCCTCGGCCAGCCCCTGGACCATTTCGTTGGTATGGCCGGCCTGTGCCATGGCGGCTTGCGAAATCTTTGCCGCCTGGGAAACCTGGCGGCTGATTTCCGAAATGGAGGAGGAAAGTTCCTCCGCCGCCGCGGAAACCGTTTGCACTTTGACGGAGGCCTGTTCGGCGGCTGCCGCGACCGATGTGGCCTGCCGGCTGGTCTCCTCTGAAATGGCCGACATGGATTGGGCGGTGGATTGCATCTCGGTTGCCGCGGAGGCGACGCCGTTGACGATACCCTTGACGGAAGCCTCGAAGGTGTCGGCAAGGTCATTCATGGTCTTTTTCTTTTCCACCTCGGCGCGCTTTTCCGCCTCTTTCTGCGCGGCTTCAAGCCGCTTGACCTCGATGGCGTTGTCCTTGAACACCTGCACCGCCGCCGCCATGTCCCCGATTTCATCGTGACGGTTCCGGGCCGGAATAACGGTGTCAAGGGCGCCTTGCGCGAGTCGGGTCATGGCATTGGTCATGGCGATCACCGGATTGGCCAACGAACGGGCGATGAAAAACCCGATGCCACCGATCAGCGCACCCCCCAGAAGGCCGGTCCACAGCATCAGGGTGCGTAGGGCCGATCCGGTCTCGAAAGCCTCCGCCTCGTCGATTTCGGCGATGAGCGCCCAGGTGGCTTCGCCGACCTTCAGGGGCGCGTAGGCCGACAGCACCGGATTGCCGTTGTAGTCGATGATGATCGCGCTGCTCGATTGTCCGGCCAGGGCGTTGCGGGAGGCCTCGGTGTCCACCTTCCCTTTGCCCGGGTTGGCGAACGAGGCCTTGACCGAGTGGTTGGCGGGATCAAGGAACGAATCGGAACGCATCAGTTTATCCGACCCGACGATGTAGGTTTCCCCCGTCCGGCCCATGCCGTCGCGCTGTTGCATGATGGCATTGATGGCTTCAAGGGAAATCTGCAAGGCAACGATCACCTCCACCTCTCCCTTGTGCACGATCGGTTGGGCGATGAAAGCGGCGGGGTCGTCGTTGGAGGGGGCATAGGGCGCGAAATCCGCGATGCCATAGCTTTTCGTGCGCAGAACGTCTCGCACCAGGCGCCCCAGGTTTGACGACGAAAACTTCCCATCCACCATGTTGCTCTGGTAGTCAGGCTCGCGGGCCGCCGTGTAGAACACGAGTTCGTTGGGGTTGATCAGGAACAAGTCATAGTATCCGTAAAGCTTGACATATTTCTTGTAGAACTCGCCCCCTGTGTCATCCATGGGCACGAAGGCCTCCGCCACGTCGCTCTCGGCGATGATCGCCCAGCGGACGCCATAGGTATCGACCGCTCCATAGACCGACAGGACCGGGTTGCCGTTGTAGTCGATGATGACATTCATTCCGCTTTGGCCGGTCAGCGCCACGCGGCTGGCTTCGGTATCGACCTTGCCCGTTTCGGGCCGCGCGAACGACGCCTCGACCGTGTGATTCTTTGGATCGAGGAAGGAGTCCGAGCGCATCAGTTTGTCGGGACCCACCAGATAGGTTTCCCCCGTCTTGCCCAGCCCGGTCCGTTCCTGCATGATCTGATTGATCTGATTGATGGGGATTTGGATGGCCGCCGCCCCCACCCGTTTGCCGCCGGCATCGACGATCGAACTGGCCAGGAACCTGGCCGGCTGGTTGTTGGAAGGCGCATAGGGGGCAAGATCGGCAAAGGCGGTCTTGCGCTTTTCCGAATCACGAAAGGCCTGGCCCAACCCGGAATTCTTGAGTGGACCGGAAACGAGGTTCTGGCCAAGATCAGGCTCCTTGACGGCGCTGAACACCACATCGCCTGACCATCCATCAGTTTAGAATGGCCTTCCAGAGGCGGGGGAGCGGCAGGCACGCCTGGATGATTTTGACGATGCGTTGGATGCCGCGCGTGAACCA
>WOUV01000142.1 GCA_009773045.1 Rhodospirillaceae bacterium
TTGGCCGGTGGCGTCAGCCTGACGTTCAATGACCGGGGCAGCCAGGCGGTGGTCAGCGCGCCGTCCGGGGACTGGGCGCATTTCGTGCGCCATCACCTGGTCACCGCGACCGAAACGGGCGCCGCGCCCGAAACCAAAAACGATCCGGCGATCGCAGCCCTGCCAGCGGTGCCCGATTCGGGGATCCCCTCCCTGGTCCCCACGGAAACAGCGGATTCCACCTTATCCCCCGCCCCGCAAATCCCCGGGGTGTCTGCGGCGCAATCGCCACAGACACCAGAAGCTCGGACGGTGCAAACTTCCCTGCAATCCTGAAGGCAGGATCCTGATGGCACACTGGAACGAAGAAAGGGGGACCTTTAGCGCCGATGACCGACATGTGTGGGCGCAGGTGGCGCGCACGGTGATTCCCCTGCGGAGTGTAGGGATTCCCCTGCGGGAGCAGGGGCGGGTAGACAGTGGTTCCCCGGGGACCTGCCTTTCTCCCCTTGCCATCCTTCCGCCAACGGTCGAGGTGAAGGGGGGGGAAGGTGCCTGTGGGCGTTGGCTTGGTCACGGGGATGACAGGGGCCTTGACCGCCGCACGGCGATCCGTTTTCGTCGTGGCCGTCTGCCGCTTGACGACCGGCTCGACCTTCATGGCCTAGGTCAGGCGCAGGCCCACACGGCCTTGCGCCGGTTTGTCGTCGGGGCCTGGCAGTCCGGCTCGCGGGCGGTTCTTGTCATCACGGGCAAGGGCAGTCGGACCGATGGGGGAATTGGCGTGTTGCGCACCGCGGTTCCTTTGTGGCTGAACGAGCCGGACTTGCGGCCCAAGGTAGTGTCGTTCCGCCATGCCCAGCCGCGCGACGGTGGCGAGGGGGCGCTGTATCTGCTGATCCGAAGGCAACGTCCGGAGGTCTAGCCCTTTTTTTTGCGCACCGTGAATGAAACCACAATGGGGGAATGAAACAGAAAAGGGAGAAAACGCCGTGCGTTCTCTCCCCTCCTCCGCGTCCCGTGATTCCTTATCTGTGACAGGTTTTGAGACCATGACCGATCGTATCCTGATCATCGACTTCGGCTCTCAGGTGACCCAGCTTATTGCCCGTCGTATCCGGGAAAGCGGTGTTTATTGTGAGATCCATCCCTTCAATACGGTCACGCACGCTTTTCTACACGCCTTCGCGGCACGGGGCGTGGTGTTGTCGGGGGGGCCGGCCTCGGTGACGGAGAAGGCAACTCCCCGGGCGCCGGAGGCCTTGTTCGGTCTTGGCGCGCCGGTGCTTGGCATCTGCTATGGCCAGCAGACCATGGTCGCCCAACTGGGCGGGCAGGTGGAGGGCAGCCCCCACCGCGAGTTCGGCCGCGCCGTCATCGAGGTCACCGGACACTGCGCCTTGTTCACCGGAACCTGGGCGCTTGGCGCCCGTGAACAGGTGTGGATGAGCCACGGAGACCGGGTGACCATCCTGCCCGCGGGGTTTCGTGTCGTCGCCGTCACGGAAAATGCCCCCTTTGCCGCCATCGCCGATGAAGCGCGCCGTTTCTATGGCGTTCAGTTCCATCCCGAGGTGGTGCACACCCCCCATGGAGCGGCGCTGTTGCGCACGTTCACCCACGATATCTGCGGCTGCCGGGGGGAGTGGACCATGGCGGCCTTCCGCACCGCAGCCATCGCCGACGTGCGGGCGCGGGTGGGGGCGGGACGGGTTCTCTGCGGTTTGTCGGGCGGGGTGGATTCATCGGTGACGGCCGCCCTGCTGCACGAGGCCATCGGCGATCATCTGGTGTGCGTGTTCGTGGACCACGGCATGATGCGCCTGGGAGAGGCCGAGCAGGTCGTGTCTTTATTCCGGGACCGTTTCAATATTCAATTGGTTCATCGTGATGCCTCTGATTTGTTTCTGCACAGGCTGGGTGGGGTGATCGATCCGGAGCAAAAACGCCGCATCATCGGGACCACCTTCATCGACGTGTTCGAAGAAGAGGCGCGGGAGCACGGGGGGGCCGATTTCCTGGCGCAAGGAACACTCTATCCGGATGTGATCGAATCGGTCAGCGTCCACGGCGGACCATCGGTGATGATCAAAAGCCACCACAACGTCGGCGGCCTGCCAGAGCGGATGAACATGCGGCTGGTCGAACCCCTGCGCGAGCTGTTCAAGGACGAGGTCCGGCGCCTGGGGCGCGAACTGGGCCTGCCCGAGGACATGGTGGGGCGTCATCCCTTTCCCGGACCGGGTCTTGCCATCCGTTTGCCGGGTCAGGCGGTCACCCGCGAGGCGCTTGACCGCCTGCGGCGGGCAGATGCCCTCTATATCGAGGAAATCCGCAACGCCGGCCTGTATGATGCCATCTGGCAGGCGTTTGCCGTGCTGTTGCCGGTGCGCACGGTTGGGGTCATGGGGGACGCCCGTTCCTATGACCAGGCGCTGGCGCTCCGCGCCGTCACCGCGACCGATGGCATGACGGCCGAGGCCTACCCCTTCGACCCCGCTTTCTTGAGCCGCGTCGCCCATCGCATCATCAACGAGGTCAAGGGTATCAACCGTGTCACGTATGATATCACGTCCAAGCCCCCCGGAACGATCGAGTGGGGGTGATTCAGACCATTCCGGGTGTATCCGGCAGCATCCGGAAATACGACGTAATTGGCCTGACGGTCCTTTTGTGGAGGCGGGCAAAATGCTTACTGATCCTCGCGCGGGGTCTATAACAAGGCCGATCCTGATGCTCCAAAAATCTTCGTCCGCGCACCCCTTTCTATAAACAGAAAAAACCTGTCTTGACATCGGACGAGCGTGAAGACTCCTATAAACTAAGACTAAAGGTTGAGAATTTGCGTTGTTCCTGGAGTGCTTCGCTTCGCTCGCAATGACGGAGGGGCCTGGATTGCTTCGTCTTGTGCTGGCAACCAAGAGGAGTATTATTGTGTAGATTGTGCAGGGCCTTCCCTGTCCTTGTCATTGCACTCTCTCCCTATTTATTCTCTCCCTCAAACACTGGGCGTCTGCAACCCTTGGCGCGTTTCGCGAAGGGGGAGCCTCGTCATGCCGAAGGCCTCCTCACGGCCCTGTTTTTCTGCATTGAGACTGCCCCGTTTCTTTCTTTCATGCCCGTGCCCCGACAACAGGAGCCTTGACCACCGGTGCAGTATGATCTATTCAATAGAAAATTTGAACGATGGAGAAAACCTTGTCCCGTTCCAGCCCCAAACTTTTGCTGTTCGAACAGTTCGCGACCGTGGCCAAGGCGCTCAGTAGCGCACCGCGGCTTGATCTTCTGGAACTGCTGGCGCAGGGGGAACGTAGCGTGGAAGGGCTTGCGCAAACCACCGGCCTGTCGATCGCCAACACATCCCAACACCTTCAAGTGCTCCGACGCGCCGGGCTTGTTCTCGCACGCCGGCAGGGGGCGCACGTGCTGTATTGCCTATCGGATGATGATGTGCTGACTTTGCTGACCGCGTTGCGCCAAACGGCGGAACGTCACGTGGCGGAGGTCGATCGTCTGGTGCGGGGGTATTTCAAGGAGCGGGATGCCCTGGGAGCCATTTCACGCGAGGAACTGGTGCGGCGGATGGAGGAAGGATCGGTCATGGTGCTTGATGTGCGCCCCCCTGAGGAATTCACCGCAGGGCATATCAGCGGCGCCATCAACATTCCGGTTCGGGATCTCAAGCGACGATTGAACGAACTGCCCGCTGACACCGAGGTCATCGCGTATTGCCGGGGAGCCTATTGCGTGCTAGCTTTCGAGGCCGTGGCGACTCTCCGGCAGAACGGGATTACCGCTCGTCGCGTCGAAGACGGCTTTCCCGAATGGCGCGCGGCCGGACTCCCGATACAGACAAACGCCTGATATCCAAAAGACCTCATCAGCGGTACAGCGGAAAAAACGGTTGCGATTGGCACCGCAGGCCAATGGGTGTCAGGGTCTGACGCACGATGGAACTGATCATTTCCGCCATCTGGTTGCGTTCGACCAGAAAACGAGAGAACGTCTCGCGCGCGAGACGGCTGTGCAGCAGGGTGGTCTCAACCGGCGTGCGGCAGGCCAGCATGGCCCTGGAAGCGAGGTGCGCCGTTTCAATGTTGCGGCGGGCAAGGCTGAAACAGGCCCACGTCAGAACATGCACTCCCCGTATGGCAGCGGCATGGCTTGCGACGATGGCGGTAAGATTCGCTTTTCCCGCCTCCATAAAATACCGAAGCACGTCAAACATTTTTTCTCCCCCTTGTTTTTTTCGCTCCCCGTGATGCGAGAGGCTTTGATGCAAGAAAAAAACCCTCCTCCCGCCATGAAGGAGGGCTATCCCCTTTGAACCCCCTCTTGCGCCAAGGAACGCTTCCGCGCTCACGGCAGCATCAGGCCGTCTGCGACAAATTTCTGGTTTCCGGCGTGAACATTCCCGCGAAGACGTTGGCTTTTCCTGCCGGTCCGGCCACTTTCCGGCCGCGACCGAAGAGGTACAAACCAGCTAGCGCCGGCACGAACAAAAAGACAGCCGACGGCAATGGAACGGGCGGCACGGCTCCTCCCACCCATGCGCTATTGCTCTGGTTGGTCCCGATCCCTTGAATGTGGGCCAATGCGGTGTAGTCATCGCCGTGGCGGAGGCTGGCTGCATTGAACAAACTGGCCGTCAAATCTTCCCCACTGACCAGATAAACGGCGCTTTCCCCGGTGTTGAAGCGTGCCGCACCGTTATTTTTTGTCGGGAAGGCCACCTCGAAGGCGAAGTCGAAACCAAAACCGTTGTCCTTGGGGAAGGACACCGTCCCCGTGGGACCGCCGCTCTGTTGCGTGAAAGTTAAACCCCTCGCCTCTCCGTCGAAAGACAAAAACACATTGCTGACGAATTCGTATGTGCTTGTTCCGGAAAATCCAAGGCTCAGTTCAACCTGTCCGGCGGCGGTGTCGGTGACGGTCATGGTCAACGTATTCGTTGGAGAACTTCCATCAACCAGATCCGAAAGAGCGAACGAAAACGATGCCGCTTGCGCCATGCCCGATAACACCACCCCACACACCACCCCCAGGGCACCCAGCCCCGTCCTGAAATAGGGAAAACCCACGACACCCCTCCTGTAAGAAATCAAGAAACCCCGCTCGCGCTTTATCTTGTTTCCCGAACGCCCCGGAGCGGAATGCCTGCGTTCTTTTCCTGTCACAATTCGTGACATGATGGCATACCGTTTGGCCGCAATCAACATTTAAAATACGGGAATCTGGCATGACGGCAGGAGGCGGGTGTGAACCAAAGCTGTGCATTAGGCGGCACGGCGTCGTGAAGGGTTTGGCTGGTTACGATTTGCGGGTGTCGGCGGGTTGGCGGCGACAGTT
>WOUV01000143.1 GCA_009773045.1 Rhodospirillaceae bacterium
GGTTCACGCACGGCATCCAACGCATCGTCAAAATCATCCAGGCGTGCCTGCCGCTCCCCCGCCTCTGGAAGGCCATTCTAAACTGATGGATGGTCAGGGTCACGACGGCGATGCCTCCTGACAAGATGGCCGCCGCCTTGTGGCCGATGCGGTCGGCGGTTTCGTCTCGGGTTTTGCTCGTGTTCTCAAAGCGCATGATTTCTGATTCCACCCGCAGGAAATCCGCCCTGGCCTTGGCGTATTCCCCGCGGTCCTTGGTGCGCGCCTCGGTGTTGCCGAGGAGGGAGAACAGGTCGGCCATTTTGCCCTGCTTGGCTACCTTGTTGATCTCCCGCTCCAGGAATTTGCGCCGTTCGCGGCTGTGGTAACTCAGGATGATGGGCGGCACGAGACTCACGCACCAGTTCGCAAGGCCCGGTACGGTTTCCGGCCCGCCCCGGTATTGCAACACGGCAAGAACGCTCAGCATGCCACTACAGGCCCGCTCCGGTGCCGAATCGTTCAAAGCCGCCATCTGCGGTTCCAGATTCAAATCGTAACGGGTGTTGATGAATGCCGCGATGTGCCGATCCACCGACCACATTTTCTGATCGACTTTTTTCGACGTCGCTTCCAGTGCCGGCAGAAGATCCTTGATTTCTATCACGTAACGATCGGCAATCAACGGGCTTTGACAGGGCAGATGCTCGTTCAGTTCATAAAGCGCGCGTTCGACCCCATACCCGATGGCCGTCATGTTGAGGGACGAACGAGCCTCGCGCAACTCGTTGTTCATGAACACGAAATCACTATTGTAACTTTCGTGACCGTCGAACCAGATCCGGGGAATGTCACGGGTAATAGCCTCGACGATCAACCGGGGGTCCCGTTTTTGCATCATGGCGCTGGCCAGCGTAAAACCGAAACCGTCCGGCATCAGGGCCAGACCGCGATAACCGATCGGCGCCAGAGGATCAAGGATCACCTGCACCCGGGTCAGCACGAAATCCCCTGCCGCGCGATTATCTCCTTGCATGGCCTCCGTCATCTGGATCAGGGCCGCGACAGAATCAGCCCTGATTTTATCATCGAGCGCACGGCGCAACCAAAGTTCCAGGGATCCGTCACGAATCATGGGAAGGGCAGGATCCCATACGTACCCAATCAGATGCGCCAATTCCCGGACGTTGAAGACATCAATTCCTTTGATGGAAAAGGGGCGTTGGGCACGCGGGGCCGGTTTGGTCTGGATGGGACTCAAACGCCGTCCGGCCAGCCAGAGTTCAAGGGATTCCATGTTCCAGCGCTGGGCGGGATCATCGCTCAAAAGGCCACGCGACACCTCAAGCACCTGCAAGGGCAGGCGATAATCGGCCGCAAGCGCCTGATAACTGCTTTGGGTGATCTTGGCGCGCAGAATTTCCTCGTCCTTGAGATCGGCGACCCGTTCCCGCTCCCCGTCCTTCCCGCATGGCCATGCCCTGGGGAATGGGTTCATACATCACCGGCTGGTCATAACCGGGGGGAGTCGTGATCCCTTCGCCGATGACAAACTGTTGGTGCGCCGCATCCGAGAAAAACACGTTATTAAGCCGGATGCCACGGTGTGTTAGCCCTCTGTCGCTGAATTCCTTGATGGCGGTGGCAAACGGCTGGATGACTTTTTTCAGAACCTCGTGTTCGCGCACCGGATCGAACCGCCCGCGGGAATCAGGGGTCAGGCGCCCGCCCAAAGGCTCCTCGTACACGGCCACCACGCAAGACCGCCCGGCGAGCGGCCATTCCACAACGCCCCAATCCACCAGCGTCAACAGGCCCGCGGCCTTGACCCCCTTCAGCGAACGCATGATGTTGATTCGCGGCGGCAGGGACGGATCGCAGATGAGCGCAAACAGGCGCGCCGCGGGGTCACGGCGGTCTTCCGCCATAAAGGCCGGCGCGTGGGGAGAATTGAGAGCCGGCAGCGGATTGGCCGGAAAAACGTGGTGGCGACCGTTCAGTATCACCGGTGTTCCCGATCCACGGGAAGACGGTGATTGAACCCTCTCAATCTGTGTTGGCTCCTGTGCCATTGTATTGTCTGCCCCGGCTCGCGTCCTCCACTGTCCGCCCGGATACTGTAGCGTTTTGTGGATCGGTTCACAATGGTGACGGCCCCTGGGTTCAGGGTCATCGGGTGAGGAAAGTGGTGCTCAGACAAGACCGTCACCCCCGGAAAGCGGAGGGCCGCGATGATATGAGTATTTTTCCTTACCCTGTCCCCGAGTTTGACGAAACGCAGGGGCAAGGCATCCCCGTGCCGTCATGCGATGCCGGAACGGATCGCTTGGCAATCACGGCATAGGGCTGCTAAACAGGGCATTCCTCCGATGCCGAGGAGAACGCCTGTGTTGCGAAAGATCTATAACGGAACCCTGGCCCTTGCCGGTCACCGGCACGCCATGGCCTGGCTTGTTCTTGTTTCATTTATTGAGAGTTCAATCTTTCCGATCCCGCCGGATGTGATCCTGATTCCCATGATCCTGGCCATGCGAAGCCGCGCATTCAGGTATGCCACGGCCTGCACCGTGGCCTCGGTCCTGGGGGGGCTTGCGGGATATGCCATCGGTTATTTTCTGTTCGAGACGATGGGACAGAGCATCATCGCCTTTTACCATCTTGAGAACACTTTTACCACCGTCCGCGAGGCGTTCTTGCAGCATGGTGCGGCCATTGTTTTGACGGCGGCCTTTACCCCCATTCCCTATAAGCTGTTCACCATCACCGCCGGCGTGGTGCAGCTTGACCCGCTGGTTTTCACGACCGCCTCGGTTGTCGGGCGGGGAGGGCGGTTTTTTCTGGTGGCGGGTCTTTTATGGTATTTCGGGCCGCCGATTCGTGTTTTCATCGAACGGCGGCTGGGGCTGGTGACGCTGGGAATCGGGGCGCTTGCCGTGGCGGGGTTTCTGATTTTGGAAATGTTCTGAGTTCACGGCTTCTGTCCTTTGCAAAAGGAAGCATTCACATGGTGCCGCCGCACCGAACCATTCCAGCCGCGATTCTGGGAATCAGCGTGACCGCCCTTGGGGGAAGCCTCGTGATGCAGTTCGGCCTTGATCTTGAGCCGTGCATCCTGTGCCTGTACCAGCGCTTGCCGTATGGGGCGGCGGCGGTTCTGGCGGTGGTGGCCTTGTTCCTGCCGGCGCCCTGGCGCCGCGCGGTGGTGGCCGTGTGTGGAGCGGCGTTCGGAATGAATAGCGCTCTTGCCTTTTATCACGTTGGAGTTGAAGGCTATTGGTGGGAGGCCGCGACGTGCCTCAGCGATGCCGGAACGGCGCTCTCGCTTGCGGATATGCACGCGGCCTTGGAACACCCGGTCGCGGTGCCGTGCGATGTGGTGCAATGGGCGTTGTTCGGCCTTTCCTTGAGCGGGTATAATGGTGTGCTGTCCCTGGGGCTGGCGGCCCTTTGCCTGGGGGCGGCCGGTCGTGCGTCGTGGTGGAGGAGATTTCGGCATGCCTGACATTCTGTCCCCCGGGCTTTCCCCCGGGCACAAGGAAACCTCTGGTTTCCGCCGTCTGCCCGGGGATCCGCCCCGACGGGAAATGCTGGCGCGCATGCTGCGGGTCGATCAGGCGGGGGAATACGGCGCGGTCCGCATCTATGAAGGCCAGAGTGCGGTTCTGAAGGACAGCGATTGCGCACATACCGTGCGGGAGATGGCAGAGAACGAGAAAACCCACTTGGCCACTTTCAACACATTGCTGATCGAACGTCGTGTCCGCCCCACGGCCTTGCAGCCGGTGTGGCATGTTTTGGGGTTCGCCTTGGGGGCAGGCACCGCCTTGCTGGGGGAAAAGGCGGCCATGGCCTGTACGGTGGCCGTGGAGGAGGTGATCGAGGCCCACTATGCCAGACAAGCGCGCACACTGGGCGAGGCGGAGCCAGACTTGCGGGAGGTGATCTTGCGCTATCGCGACGATGAACTGGAACACCGCGAGAATGCCCTTGCCCACGGAGCGGCCCAGTATCCAGCCTCGCCGCTGTTGAGCACGGTCATCAAGACCGGCGCGCGGCTGGCCATCTGGCTGTCCGAGCGGGTGTGATTCTTTCGACACTCAATGATGGTTCGCGCCTACCAAAGCAGCTCCGCGAACGGCCGGAAGGGGACCGTTTCGCCCATGCGCACCTGCCGAACCGTTTCGGCAAGATCAATCAGACCCCCCGCCCGCACCATCGACGACAACACGGCCGAACCTTGCGTCGGAAACGGCACCGCCCGTCCCCGTCCGTTGTCGCCCTCCTCGATCCATGCACGCAGAAACTCGCGTTTGCCCGGAGAACGGGTGCTCTCAAAGCCGGCCGGCACCGGATAAGCCAGCGGCATGGTCCCTTCGCGCCCGCTCAGACGCAACATCATGGCCCGGCCAATGACCAGAAAAGTCACCAGAGCCGCGACCGGATTGCCGGGCAGTCCCAGGAAAGGCACCCCGGCCACGGCGCCGATGGCAAGCGGCTTGCCGGGTTTGATTTTGACGCGCCAAAGATGCAAGGTGCCAAGGGCGGTGACGGCGGCCTTGACGTGATCTTCCTCTCCCACCGAAACCCCGCCCGAGGTGACGATCAGGTCATGGGCCGGAGCGGCGTCGCGCAAGGCCGCGCTGACCGCTTCCACCCGGTCGGGGAGAATGCCAAGGTCGGTGACATGGGCGCCAAGCGCCGTCAAGGCCGCCGCCACCGCATACCGGTTGGCATCATGGATTCCCCCCGGCGGCAGAGAAACGCCCGGTTCGTGCAGTTCATCCCCGGTCGAGAACAGCGCCGCCCGCAAAGGCACGCGGACGGGCAGGGCCGTAAGACCCATGGCGGCCGCAAGGCCCGTCTCTTGCGGCCGCAGGCGAACCCCGGCCCGCAACGCCAACGCCCCGCGCCGCACATCCTCGCCGGCCCGGCGACAGTTGGCGCCCGGAGCCACGCCGGCGGGCACCATCACCTGTCCGTCGCCCTCCGTCCGGCAGTCCTCCTGCATCACCACGGCATCAACGCCAAGTGGCAGGGGCGCACCGGTGAACAGGCGGACCGCTTCTCCTGGATGCACGGGGCGCTGCGCTACACCTCCGGCGGCCACCCGGTCCACCAGGCGCAATGCCCCCCCCGTGGCGCCACACACACCATAGCCATCGACGGCGGCGTTGTCATGGGGCGGCAGTGACAACGGCGCAAGGATGTCCTCGGCCAGAACCCGTCCCCATGCCGCAGGCAGCGCGACTCTTTCGGTTGCCAGGGAACAGCCAAAGGAATCGCGCACCGCCGCCAAGGCGTCATCGACGGAAAGGGAGGGAACGGTTGGCATGGCGTTGCTCATTTTATGTCTTGTGATCTCCGGCCCTCGGGCGCCCCCTTGGCGTTTGTGCCTTTACAGCGCGCCGATGTGTGTTCCTGCCCCCACCGTGGCCAGCCATGAAGGCAGGTGGTCAATGGCATAATGGCAACAACGCCCGTCCGTATCCAACGATCTTTCCGCACACGCCGGCGGGGGAGGGCGCAACCAGACCGTCGTTATGCCAAGGGCCGCCGCCGGCGGCAGGTTCTTCAAGGTGTCTTCCACCATGACGGCACGTTCGGGCCGGACATGGTGGCGCTGCACCAGACATCGATAGGGTTCCGGACTGGGTTTGGGGATATAGTCGGCGGCGTGGATATCGAAAATGGCCGTGAAATGCCGCTCCACCCCCAGCCGTTCCAGGACAGCGATGGCGTGTTTTTCGGGACCGTTGGTGAAGACCATCTTGCGCCCGGGCAGGGCGGCGAGTGCCGCGTCCAGCGCCGGATCGGGTTTCAGGATCGAATGGTCAACGGCGTGGACATACTCGAGAAATTCCTCAGGCTCCAGGGCATGACGCACCATCAGACCCCGCAAGGTCGTTCCGTATTCATGATAATAGCACTTCTGGATCTGGAAGGCTTCCTCTGGTGTCAGATCAAGGGCCTTGGCGATGAAGGCCTTCATCTTCCGGTCCATTTGCGAGAAAAAATCAACCGATGCGGGATAGAGCGTGTTGTCCAGATCAAACAGCCACGTCTCGCACCGGCTCACATCGGCCTTCTCCCATGACGGGGTGCGGGAGTTGGAAGCATGATTGGAATTGAACATGCTCATTCATAATACCGATTCTTTTTTTTGGCAAGTACGATTGTCCAGGGTCCATAACACCTGCCCAAGTGGCGCGGACTGCTGGTGGGCAGTCCTGTGTTGCTGCGCCCGCAGAGCGCCATCACAGAAACATAGAGCCATCACCCGAGGGCGGCAGCCAATCGGCCACAGGATGTTCAAAACTGTAGCTTGTCGTATCAGTGTGTTCCAGATCAGAGGCATCCTTGACAATCAGCTTTTCGACCGGCTTTTCGACCGGCTTTGGTGCCGGCTCTGGGTCGGGCTTCACTGGCCTGACCATCCATCAGTTTAGAATGGCCTTCCAGAGGCGGGGGAGCGGCAGGCACGCCTGCGGGGGAGCGGCAGGCACGCCTGGATGATTTTGACGATG
>WOUV01000144.1 GCA_009773045.1 Rhodospirillaceae bacterium
CAGCACCCTAATGTTCATTTTCATTTCACCCCGACATCAGCCAGTTGGTTGAACCAAGTTGAAATCTGGTTTGGAATTTTGTCGAGAAAAACTTTGCGTAGAGCCAGCTTCAAAAACACCGAGGAGTTGCGGGAAGCGATGGAAGCCCTCATCGCCGCATACAATCCAACAGCCAAACCATTCGTTTGGCGAAAGCGCGAAGTCAAAGGATCACAGCTTAGAGATACTACCGTTAATTTATGCAATTAGATACTAGGTGTCGTTACCGCCGCGAGTGTGAATGGCCGGCAGGGAATGGCGACCATCCGGTTTTCCGACCGACCGGATGTCGAACCGTTCTGGCGCGACATCGTTGCCGGCGTGGTTCGGCATGTTTCGGTGTCCGGTCCGGTACAGCACTGGGTTGAGTCCCGGCAAGGTTCTGTCCGCATTCGCCACGCTGCCCGCTGGACGCCGCTCGAAATCAGTTTCGTTCCCATTCCCGCCGATCCAGGCGCCACCACACGGAGCTTTCTCATGCCTGACACAGCCATCACGGTACCTCCCCCTGTACTCGTCCCTGAGGTGCCCGTTCGCCCCCAGCCCGTTCCCATGCCAATTCCGTATATCCCGGAAGTCCCGATCCGCCGCTCTGAAACGAACGCCGCGATCCGAAGTATTGCCCGCCCCCTCGACCTGCCACAAAGCTGGATCGACGGCCAGATTGACGCGGACGTGGAACTTGACGGTGCCAAGCGCAACGCCCTCGATGAACTAATGAAACGGTCCACCGCCAGAGTGCAAACCATGACCGTCTTAACGACCCTCGACCCTTCCCCAGCCGACCTGGTGCGTCAATACGGAGAAGCGTTGTACGCCCGCATCACCCCGGCTCATACCCCATCCGATCCAGCCCGCCAGTACATCCACGACAGCCCCGCCGCCATGGCTGGGCGGCTGCTGGTGGCACGGAGAGAGACGATCTTTCCCCTGCCGCGATCATCACGCGCGCCCTGCAGACCACCAGCGACTTCCCGTTGATCCTGGCCGAGGTGGCGAACCGCACCTTGCGCGCTGGTTATGCCGCCGCGGCCTCCGGCCTGAAACTGGCCGCGCGCCGGTCCACCGCCAAGGACTTCCGCAACAAGACCTCCGTGCTGGCCGGGGAATATCCCACGCTGGCGCCCCTCAACGAGCATGGGGAAATCAAGTCCGGCACGCTGGCCGAACTGGCCGAGAGTTACCGCCTGAAGACCTTCGCCCGTCGCATCGGAATGACCCGCCAAGCCTTGGTGAACGACGATCTTGGCGCCTTCGGCGACCTGGCGCGCAACAAGCCGCCCTAGGCCACCGAAGCCGCCGAACTGGTGAACCTCCTGGAGGCCAACGCCGGACGACCCTGAATGACGGCCTGACGGTGTTTCACGGGACACACAGTAACCTTGCCGCCGTTGGTGCGCCGATCGGCGATACCACCTTGACCGTTGCCCGCGTCGCCATGCGCAAACAAACCGGCCTGGCCGGGGGAATCGTTTCCGTGACGCCGCGCTTCCTGATCGTTCCCCCCGACCTGGAAGTCATCGCGGAAAAATGGACAGTGGCCGCCTGACCCTGATCATCGAACCCCGCTTGAGCAGTACGACCCGCTGGTACATCGTGGCCGATCCGGTTGAAATGGACGGCTTGGAATATGCCTACCTGTCCGGGGCCGAGGGGGCCATGGTGGAATCCCAACCCTCCCGTGATATCGACGGGGTTGACGTGACCGTAAAGATGGATTTCGGCTGCGGCTTTGTCGATCATCGTGGATGGTACGCCAACGCGGGAGCCTGATCATGACCGCGCTGACCGAACTGATCCCCTTGCGGGAAGCCCTACTGCTGGCGCGCGCCAACGGCATCCGTTCCGTGACCCATTGCGAAAAGCGCATCGAATACAAGTCCGATGACGAAATGGCCGCGGCGCTCGCTGCCTTGGAACGGGAAATCGCCGTCGGTCAGGATCGCGTGCGCCGTGTCTATATCACCACCAGCAAAGGCGTTTGAGGTTTTCCGCACCGTGCGGAAAAATCCCCCAAGCCGCTCCAACGAAGGAATACGACCATGAAGAACTTCATTCAAGACGGGCATTACCTCGACCTGACGGCGCCGCGCGCCCTGACCAGCGGCGAAGGCTTCCAGGTGGGAAGCCTGTTCGCCGTCGCCACCACCAGCACCGCGACGGGAACGGAATTGTCGGGCGCCATCGTTGGCGTCTTCGACCTGGCCAAGGCTAGCGGCGAAGCGTGGAACACGGGCGATCCGGTCCATTGGGACGACACCGCGCATGCCGTGACCACCGCCGCCGCCGGCAACACCCTGATCGGCTGCGCCGTGGCGATCGCCACCACCACCGCCACCACGGGCCGGGTTCGTCTGAACGGAACCGTGGCATGACGAATAAGCCGGCAGGGGGGGTATTGTGGAAATCACAACACCCCCCCTGCAGGTTCGTCCCGATCCAGCCGGACGGTTTGCGACCTGCATGGTCGAAATGACCATGCAGATGCCCGGCGACGACCAGCGCCGCGCCATGACCTGCCTGCCGTTGCGATGGCTCGCCCCAACCATTGGGGAAATCACAACGGTTGCCGAGGACGGCAAGCAACGAGCCATGACCTGCCTGCCGTTGCGGCGGTTCGTTCCAACCATCACCGAAATGGTGATAGTTGCCAAGGACGGCATGAAACGGCACAGCGGTTCACGCAAGTTTTTTAACTATATGGAGGTAAATCCGTCAACGTGACGGATTTACCTATCACTGCTCTATACGCCCTTGCCGGTCCTTCAACCACCGCATGGGCGGGGACAGGCCTTTCCCCAAAGTAATCATTGGTTACTTTGAGGGGGTTCCCCCGCATGCGCGAGAACAGGCCTTTGCGACTAGCCATGAGCGAGTCACAAATGTCCTCGAAAACACGGGCGCTTATCTTCTGGACCGAACGGAGACAGATTTTATAACGGTTCTAAATACCGCACTTTGCGGTTTTTGCCCATTTCTGCTCTATACGCCCTCGCCGCTCTCTCGACCCCCGATGAGGCCTGTCTTGCCATTGAGGCGCGCCGTGAAAACGGTTGCCGGGAACGGCTCACCCCCTGCGTCACCAAAATGGTGACTTGGATGAAATGTGCTGAATTATACTGATATTTTCCCCACCGTGAGTCCGGGGTGAGTCCTGGGCTTCTGGGGGGATTGCGCCGATGGTCCGTAACCCCTTGATTTTCTTGGTGCCGGTTGCAGGGTTCGAACCAGCGACCACCTGATTACAAATCAGCGGAAATAGTCGTCTCTCGTCGTGACGCAAAATGACGGACCGCGACAATATCCTTACATTCTCCCGATATCAATGCCATGATTCCTGACATGACGCGACAGATGACGACACAAGATGTCGTCCTGTAAGGTCCGTCATGGGTCCTCAATCTGCATGCGGACCCGCACCGTCAGGGGAAGACTATGGAGGCTCTCATGAAACTCACCCAACGTGCCATTGATGCCCTGGAATGCCCCCCCGGCCAGCGGGATCGGATGGTGTTCGACGACACGCAAAAAGGACTTGCCGTTCGTGTCATGGCCAAGGGATCGAAAAGTTACATCGCCCAATATACGATCGGCGGGCAGAAGCGTCGCGTGCCCCTGGGATCGTGCGGGGCTTTGTCCCTGGCCGCCGCCCGCGAGGCCGCCAGAGCCGTCATGGGGGAGGTGGCCAAGAACGTCGATGTTTTCGCCGAACGGAAAGCCGCCGCGACCGCGCGCAAGCTCCAGGAAGCCCGCGATGCCATGACCCTTCGGGTATTGATTGACGACTGGCATTCCCTGCATTTGTCCGGCATGCGTGCGAGCTATGCTCATGAGGCCATGCGTGCCCTTCGTAGCGGGCTTGCGGCCTATCTGGACCTGCCGGCTGCGGAAATCACCCGCCCCATGGCCGTCAAAGCCCTGGATGCCATGGCCCGCGAGCGGGGGGCTGTCATGGCCGCCCGGACCGTGGCCTATGCCAAGGCGGCCTTTTCCTGGGCGATCAAGCGCGGGGCAGTCACGGTCAATCCTTTCTCTGCGCTGCCCGTGCCTTCCACCCCTTCCCGCGACCGGGTGTTGACCGACGATGAACTGGCCGCCGTGTGGAAGGCCGCCGATCCGGCCACGACCTATGGTGCCCTGGTGCGCATGCTGGTCGTGACCGGACAGAGGCGGGACGAAGTGGCCGGCATGATCTGGGACGAGGTTTCCCCCGATTGCACCATGTGGACGCTGCCGGGCGATCGGACCAAGAACAGCCTGGCTCACGCGGTGCCCCTGGCTCCCCTGGCGCAAGCCCTCATCGCCGCCCGTCCGCGACGGGGGGAGGTGATCTTTGCCGGGCGAACGGATGCCCCTTTTAACGGATGGTCCGCGTCCAAGTCCCGGCTGGATGCGGCCTGCGGGGTGACGGACTGGCGGCTGCACGATCTGCGACGCCCCGTGGCCACGGGGCTGCAACGCCTTGGCACCCCCGCCTGGAAGTGACGGAGAGCGTCCTGAACCATGTTTCGGGGAGTCGGGGCGGGATCGTCGGGGTCTACCAGCGTCACGACTGGTTGTCGGAAAAGCGCGCCGCATGCGAGGCTTGGGCTGCTTATGTGCGAGGCCTGGTCGAGGGGGAACCATCAGCCGGGAACGTCGTCGCCTTGCACCGTGCTGGCTGAAATGGCGGCCATCCCCGAGACCTTTCCTTGCCCGATCCCGACGATGATACTATCCTGGACAAAAGACGACGGACAATGACAGCAGCCGACAAAAGGCTTGCCGCCATGCGGGCCAATCCGCGCGACTGGCGGATCGAGAACCTGAAGCCCGTGGCACGACAAGCCGGCCTGACCTGGGACCAACCCGGCACGAGCCACGTCACCTTTCGGGCACCGAACGGCAACAAGGTGACGGTGCCTGCCCATAAGCCGATCAAGCCGGTCTACGTCCGTCAGTTCATCGCCTTGATTGATAGCCTGGGAGCTGATGACAATGACTGACCTTGCGTATCCTTTCACCGTCCGTCCCTTGAGCGCGGACGAGGGGGGCGGGTGGCTGGTGACATTTCCGGACCTGCCCGGCTGCATGGCCGACGGCGCAACACCCGAAGAGGCCATCCACGAGGCCGCCGACGCTGTGCGCTCGTGGATCGAGACCGCCCACGTGCACGGTGACCCGATTCCTTCGCCCTCCCACGACGACCTGACCGGTTACTCGGGCAAATGGGTCCTGCGGACGCCAAGGAGCCTGCACAAAAAGCTGGCCGAACGTGCACGTCAGGAAGGGGTGAGCCTCAACATGCTGGCTGTCTCGTTGCTCGCCCACGGGCTTGGTGAGCGCATTGGGGAGCATTGAGATGGTCGCGCTGACGTTCCACCATATAGCCCATGAGTGTTCGCGAACCGGTGACCATCGGCATAGCGAGAGCGACATCTTCAACGAATTGACTGCGGCGTTCTGGAACGGGGCCTTTCCTCATGACGCCTTGGGGTGGGACACAACCTGCCTTGATGTTCTCTATGGTCGGGACGACGACGGGGGAATGACATGGAAGGAAGAGGGACTGCCAGACTTCACCACCGACAGCGACCACATGCGGTGGTTTGTTTTTGAGCTTCTCGTCAGCGGCGGTGATCCCGCTGCCTTGGCCATTCTGGCGGTCGGGAACGGCGCGAGTATTTTCCGACGCATGGCGGCGGTACCATGGGCGGATCTGTCGGACAGGGCACGGACAGTGATCGGCCACATCACCGTCGATGGCGATGCGTTGGCCCGGTGGGGAGCAGGCCGACCTTGGCTGTGCACAGCGGGGCTGGTGTCAACACCAACCGCCGAGCCACCTGGGCGCAAGCCCGGTCAAACATCGCCCAAAGACGAAATGGTCAAACTTGCGCAACAACTTGCCCGGAGTCCAGAGTGTCCCAGTGGCCGCGGGCGACGCGCGTGGGTATCGCGCGAGGTCTCCAAGCGCTTTCCGGATTACCAAGAGGGCACAGTTTCCCGATATTTGCGAGAATTCGCTCCGGGTTTGTGACCGGGGCCAAACCGGATATCAAACCGGATGCATCCGGGTAATTCCCGGTTTGCGTGATTTGTCGCGCGGCGTCACCCTCTGCTATGCCAAAACGCAGCAGAAGGGAATGCTCTATAAACACTTTGCAATTGCACAACAAACGGCAGGTCGCTGACCGGTTGGCGGTAAGCGTGCGCACAATCGACCGCCTGATCGAATCGGGAGAATTGCCCGTCGTTCAAGTATCGCAGCGACGGGTCGCGATTTCCGAAGCGTCGATCCTTGCATTCCTTGTCCGCCGTGGCATGGCCGTGCCTAAAGGGCCGGGCCGCCCCCGCAAGGGAGGCGCGTCATGATGCGCCACTTCGGCGAGATTTGTCGCCAACTTGAGGCTGAGCAGCGACCATTTTGGATTTGCCCAATTACTGGGCGGGACTGTCGCCGCGAGGAACGGCCAGCCCTGGCGATCATCCGTGAGCGAGGCGGTGCCGGATGCCGGTTCCAGATGTTTGCGACTTGGAATTTATCAGACAGCCCGGCAATCGTTGCGTGTCAGCATGGAATGACAGCCGGGAGGGTGTGAACCAAAGCTGTGCATTAGGCGGCACGGCGTCGTGAAGGGTTTGGTTGGTTACGATTTGCGGGTGTCGGCGGGTTGGCGGCGACAGTTGCCC
>WOUV01000145.1 GCA_009773045.1 Rhodospirillaceae bacterium
GACGTTCACCCGGGGCAATCCCCTGTGCCCTGGGAGGGCTGTTCCTCCTCTCTGTTCAACCGTTTCCGCAACCGGAGAAGATCAGAGGCGGAAAGGCGCGCCTGCACATGGGCATGGCTTTCATCATCGGTGCGCGCCACCACCGCGCCACGGCGATACAGCCAGGACAAAGTGGCCCCGTCCGCCAGGGAAATCGACACCGCATCCACGGACAAACCTTGAGCCAGCCGATGATCGAGCACAGCGAGCAGGGCCTGCGTTCCTTCTCCCGTGACCGCCGATACCGGGCACAAACGATCGTTGCGGGCGGCACTGTTGACCATCTCTTCCCGCGCAGCGGGTTCCAGAAGGTCGATCTTGTTGCAGACCTCCACCAGGTCGTTGTCCACCACCGTGCCAAGCCCGAGCGTGCGCAGCACGGACTCCACATCCTGCCGCTGGGCTTCACTGTCAGGGTGGGCGCTGTCGCGGACATGCAGCACCACATCGGCCGATGTCACTTCCTCCAGCGTCGCCCGAAAGGCAGCGACCAGTTCGTGGGGAAGATCCGAGACGAACCCCACCGTATCCGACACAATGACGGTTCGTCCCGAGGGCAGGCGTACCGCCCGCAAGGTGGGATCGAGAGTGGCGAAAAGTTGATCGGCCACCATCACCCCGGCCCGGGTCAGATGGTTGAAAAGGGTTGACTTGCCGGCATTGGTGTAGCCAACCAGCGCCGCCACTGGGTACGGCACCCGGCGACGGGCCTGGCGGTGCAGGCTCCGCGTTCGTTTCACCGCCTCCAGTTCCAAGCGCAGGCGGGCGATGCGTGTCCCGATCAGGCGGCGGTCCGTTTCGATCTGGGTTTCCCCGGGACCCCCCATAAAGCCGAAGCCCCCCCGTTGCCGTTCAAGGTGCGTCCAGCTTCGCACCAGCCGGCTCCGCTGATAGGACAAATGGGCTAGTTCCACCTGAAGCGCCCCTTCGCGGGTATGGGCACGGGCGCCAAAGATTTCTAGGATAAGGGCAGTGCGGTCGATGACCTTGATTTTCCATGCCCGCTCCAGATTGCGCTGCTGAATGGGTGACAGCTGGCAGTCCAGTATGGCAAGGGAAATTTCCTCTGAGGAGATTTTCTCCCCAAGATACGCCACCGCTCCGTGGCCAAGATAGGTCGCTGGGCGGATGGGATGTGCCGTCACCACCTCGGCGGCCGCCGCATCAAGGGCGATGGCCTTGGCAAGTCCCACGGCTTCGGCCAGCCGCGCCTGCGGTGACCGCGCGCTTCCCGTGCCAGAGCGCGTGGCCGGGTGCACGACAAGGGTTTTCTGGCGGGGGGGGGGCGATGTCACGGATCCCTCACGACACAGGGTACGGACACGGTCTGTCTCCTTTATTCCTCGCCTTCTTCCTTGGGCGGTTCGAAAAGCTGGATGGGGTTTGATGGCATGACGGTCGATATGGCATGCTTGTAAACAAGCTGCGTGTGGCCATCCCGTCGCAACAACATCGAAAAATTATCAAACCATGTCACTATTCCTTGAAGCTTCACGCCGTTGACCAGGAACACCGTCACTGGGGTTTTGTTCTTTCGAATGTGATTAAGGAACACATCCTGTACGTTTTGTGGCTTTTCGGACGACATCGGTGCCCTCTTGCTGCTGCACTGGGATTTGACGGCCATGGGGTAGTGTCATGCCAATCAGGTCTTCGTTACCATTAAAAAGGATTCTTGGGAAACAATAGTTCATGCACCGCTCTGGCAAGCGCCGCACAATGCGGAAAATAGCGCTGTGGCGGGCAGTATGCAAACTCATCTTCGCCCGGCGGTCGGGAACGCAGCAGGACTGGCAGACATCCGGCATCGTGGGCACAGCGCATATCGCTTTCGTTATCCCCGACGAACCAGACATCCGCGGCGGACATGTTTTCCGGTGCAACCACTGTTCCCTGCAAAGCCAACCACACCGGTTCGGGTGCGGGCTTGTCGCGGACGGCATCCGTTGCCCCCACCAGACGGTGGAAATAACCGTCCCATCCCAGATGCTCGGCCTCGCGACGCAGGTAACGCCCGACCTTGTTGCTGACGACCGCGAGAACGAGTCCGGTTCCGTGCAGGGTGGCCAGCATTTCCTCTGCCCCCGGCAGCACCGTCAGGGTTTCACGGTGGCCTGCCTCGAACGTGGCATAAAAAACATCCCGCGCCTCCTCCCAGCGGTCCCCGAAGATCCGGGGAAAAATATCCCGTAACGAGGCGCCTTCCCGGGTGCGGGACCGGAATTCGTCAAAAGACCACGCCTGCCGGCCCATGGCCCGCAAGGCGGCATTGACGCCGGCATGGATGGACCGCCAGTTATCGACCAGGGTATCATCCCAGTCGAACACGATGACCCGTGGCGTTCTCACCAGCCGGCGACTCCGCCGCCGGCGAGGGCTGAAAGATAGGCGGCGCGCAGGCGGCGGGTGATCGCCCCGGGCCAGCCATCGCCGATCTGTTTGCCGTCAAGGCGCACCACCGGCAGAATGAACGCGGTCGTACTGGTCAAAAAGGCCTCCGCCGCCCGTCTGGCTTCCTCCAGGGTGAAGGGATGTTCGACCACCTTCAGGCCCAGCCGGTGCGCCACCTCCAGCGTGCGGCTGCGGGTGATGCCGCCCAAAATGGCATGGGAAAGCGGCCGGGTGATCACTTGACCGCGGCCGGTGACGATCCAGGCATTGGAAGACGTTCCCTCGGTGACGGTCTTGTCCGGCGCCAGCAGCCATGTTTCAAAGGCGTTCCGTTCGCGGGCGCCCTGCTTGCCAAGAACGTTCGGCAGCAGCGCGATGCTTTTGATATCGCAGCGTTTCCAGCGCAAATCGGCGTCCGTGATCACCGCCACTCCCTTTTCGAACATGCTCTCCGGCGCCAGCGCTTGCGTCCGGGCGGTCACCACCAGCGACGGGCGGACCGATGACGGCGGAAAGGCATGTTCGCGCCGTGCCACGCCGCGGGAAATCTGCACGTAAAGGATTCCTTCCACCAAGCGGTTGCGTGCCGTCACGGTGCGCAGAATGACCCGCAAGGCCCGCTCCCCCATAGGGGGGGCCATGTGCAGGGCGGACAGCGACTGATCGAGTCGCCGCAAATGGGGAGCAAGGTCGATGGGCACTCCCCCCCGCACGGCAATGACTTCATAGACGCCATCGGCCAATTGATACCCGCGATCCTCGATCGGGACCGTGGCGTCGGCCAGGGGAACGTACTGGCCGTTGACATAAGCGATGCGAGACATGGGTTCAGAAATACTCCAGCCGAACGGAAAACATTTTTTCAACTTGTTTGACAGCAGGGGTGGATGCAAACAACACGACCCTGTCCTTGGCCTGAATGATGCTGGTGCCCCGCGGCATAATGATCTGCCCCTCACGCACGATGGCCCCAATGATGACACCCGGTGGCAACTTGATCTCCTTCAAGGGTACCCCCACAAGGCCGGAGGTTTCCATGGCCACCGCCTCGATCATCTCGCCGAATCCTTCGTGCAGCGAATGGACGGCCTGGATGCGTCCCCGTCGAACATGCTGAAGGATCTTTGAAACCGTGATGCCGCGGGGATTGACCACCACATCGACACCAAGGGTACTGACCAGGGTATTATAGGTGGTTTTGTTGATCAGGGTAATGGCCCGTTCGCAGCCGTAGCGTTTGGCAAGGAGCGAGGAGAGGATATTGGTCTCATCGTCATTGGTGACGGCCACCGCCGTCTCGGCCTGGGCGACGCCCGCTTCCTCAAGGATTTCCGGGTCCAGAACATCACCGTTCAAGACCACCGTCCGGCTCAGGGTCTTGGCGACGAATTCGGCCCGGGCCTTGTCGATTTCGATGGTCTTGACGGCGACCTCGGGAAATTCGGTCTCAAGCTGCTGGGCCAGGAACAGACCAATGTTGCCGCCGCCGAAAATCAGAACCCGGCGCGCTTCCTGTTCCTCGTGGCCGAAAGCGGCCATGGCGCGGTCGGTCTGTTCGGTATCCACCACGAAATAGACTTCATCCCCTGGCAGCATCTGGTCTTCGGGTGTGGGCACGATGGCCCGGTCTTGACGCACGATGCCAACGATCACGATCGCCAGATTAGGAAACAAAACCGTAAGCTGACGCAGGGGCGTGTGCACGATGGGCGTGCGTTCGGTACAGCGGGCGCCGATCAGCCGCACCTTGTCTCCAGCCATGGGAATGACCTCGATCGCCCCCGGGACCCGCAACCGTCGTGTCACCGCCCGCGCCACCTCGATCTCGGGCGAGATGATGACATCAATTGGCAAGTTGTCACGGGAAAACAGATTGGCCCATATGGGCTGAAGGTAACTTTGGTGCCGGATGCGGGCGATCTTGGTCGGCACGTCGAACAGGGAATGGGCAACCTGGCAGGCCACCATGTTCACTTCGTCCACATGGGTGACGGCAATCAGCATGTCGGCATCTTCCGCCCCGGCCATTTCCAGGACGTTGGGGTGGGAGGCATAGCCCACCAGCGCCCGCACATCAAGGGAATCGCCGATTTGCCGGATCAGGTCGGCCCGGGTGTCGATGACCGTGATATCGTTGTTGTCACCCGCCAGATAACGGGCGATGTTCGATCCCACCTGCCCGGCGCCACAGATGATGACTTTCATGGTGCACCCCGTCTTTCCTGGCCGCTTCCGTTCTTCACGCCCCGCCCTTCATGGGCGGGGGTTTGTCGTCGGTGATGAGGCCAAGGGCCTTGAGCTTGCGATGGAGGGCGGAACGTTCCATGCCGACGAAAGCCGCCGTCCGTGAAATGTTGCCGCCAAATCGGGTAATCTGTGCCAGCAGGTATTCACGCTCGAAGACCTCCCGGGCTTCCCGCAGCGGCAGGGTCATGAGTTCGCCCGCCTTCTCCCACCATAAGACATGGGGAGCGGTGGCGCCAAGCTCCGGCGGCAGCATCTCCGCCCGCACCGGGTCGCGAGCATCCCCCGGGGTCATGATCAGCACCCAGTCCATGGCATTGCGGAGCTGACGCACGTTGCCAGGCCAGTCATAGGATTGTAGGGCGATCAGGGCATCCTCCCCCAAAGGCCGCGGCGACAGGCCGGCGGCCTGGGCCGCCTTGTGCATGAAATAATCGGCCAGGGCGGGAATATCCTCGCGTCGCTCACGCAAAGGAGTGATATGGATCGGCACGACGCTCAGGCGGTCGTTGCGATAACGCGCACGTCTACCGATACAAAAGTGCCGCCCCCCACACGTTCGAAGGTTTGTTCCTGTAGGGCGCGGACGATTTTTCCTTGTGTGGCGAGCGGCATGTCAGCCACCTCGTCCAGCAACAAGGTCCCGCCGTGGGCCTGTTCAAAGGTGCCGATCTTGCGCGGCTGATCGACGTGATAGGAAATCGGGCGCTCGACTCCGAACAGCTCGGTCTCCATGCGGTCAGGATGCATGGCCGCACAGTTGATCACGACAAAGGGACCCTCCGCACGACGCGAATACCGGTGGATGAGACGGGCCACGACTTCCTTGCCAGAGCCGGCGGGACCTGCGATCAAAACGCGCGAATTCGTGGGGGCCACCCGGTTGATGACTTGGCGGAGCTGGACGGTGGCCGGGGAAATGCCGATCAATTCGGTCGGCGGTCCGCCGCCCCGCAGCTTCAGTTCCTCGTTTTCGTTCCTCAGGCGCGCCGTTTCGATGGCACGCTGGACCAGAAGCAGCAATCGGTCGGTCTTGAACGGCTTTTCGATGAAGTCGTATGCCCCTTTCTGGATGGCGGTTACGGCGGTTTCGATGGTGCCATGACCGCTGATCATCACGACCGGCACGGACGGATGATCCCGTTTGATCACATCAAGGATGTGCAGGCCGTCGCCTTGGCTGCCCTGCAACCAGATGTCAAGAATGACAAGGCTGGGCCGGCGCGCCTGAATGGCCTGAAAGGCCGAATCGGCATCATAGGCCCCACGGGCCGCATAGCCTTCGTCTTCCAGGATGCCGGCAATCAGCATCCGGATATCGGCCTCGTCATCCACGATCAAAATGTCATACGCCATGGCTTAGCCATTCTCCAGGACAATCGCATTGTGATGCGCCTGCCCTTGTTTGTCCCTTCCCTTAAGCGCCAGTCCCTTAAGCGTCGGGTGCCTCAACGGCCCAGTTCTCCGATTTGTAGCGCCATGCATTTTCTTATGCGCCTGCTCTGCCATTTCCCTGCGCGAAAACCAGGCTCGCCCGCGCGCCTTCTCCCGCGGCATCTTCAAGGACGAGAGCGCCACCATGGTCTTCCATGATTTTTTTGACAATGGCAAGTCCCAACCCCGTTCCCTTGACTCTCGTGGTCATGTACGGTTCGGTCAGACGGTCCCGGTTTTCGACCGGCAACCCCTTGCCGTTGTCGGTGATGTGCGCGGTGGTGTGCTGTTCCGTTCGCACGATATGAGTCGTGATGCGGCCCGGCGGGAGGTCATTTCCCTTGCGGGCCTCGATGGCCTCGACCGCGTTCTTCAACAGATTGGTGAGCGCGCGGCCGATCTGTCCCCCGTCGCACTGGACGATCACGGGATCTTCGGGCAGTTCCGCCGTGAAGATAATGGTGGGAAAGGCCGTGCGTTGCAACACCAGGGCGGCGGAAACCAACCCCCGCAGGTCTTCCCGCGCCAGCACCGGGTTGGGCATGCGGGCAAAATCCGAGAACTCGTTGACCATGCGGCGGATATCCTCCACCTGACGCACGATGGTATCGGTACATGTGGCAAAGGTTTCGGGGTCGGTGTCGATCTGTTTCAAGTATTTGCGTTTCAGCCGCTCCGCCGAAAGCTGAATGGGGGTGAGTGGATTCTTGATCTCATGGGCGATTCGCCGGGCCACATCGGCCCATGCCGCCTTGCGTTGCGCCGATTGCAACTCGGT
>WOUV01000146.1 GCA_009773045.1 Rhodospirillaceae bacterium
CCCTGGAATTGAGAATCGGTCACATCGGTGCGTACAAGCTTTGCGCCGCGCAGATCGGCCCCCATGAAATTGACCTTGCGCAGGCTGGAGCCGGTAAAATTGGCATTCCGCAGATTGGCGCTGTGAAAGTTCGCGTTATCCAGCGTGCGATACGACAGATCGATCTCTGGACGCAGGGCCTCAGCGATGATGGAGCTTGGATGTCCTCCGTTATCAAAGGAGTCTTTCAAACCCAAAAGGGTACGGGCTGTGGCGCTCAGCGCAACGTCATCACCCACCACACGCAGAATCTGTTGACTGGTGACGCCGGATTCCACCGATGTAACGAACTCCTGGATCTTCAGAGTCAGTGGTGTTTGTGTGTGTGACGAAACTTCTGCAATCTTGACCATTGCCCTTGTCCATTCCTATCGAAAGCACGGCTCAAGACCGCATCGTTCAGCAACCGCGCAGCATACCGTATGCGTCTTCAAGGCGCAATGAGCGTGTTCCAAACGGGCATGGCAATCGTCATGGGGGGCACACCGGGGCAGGCTCTTTTGTGCAATAAATTTGTCTGCGGGGTTACTTTTGCCTTGCCGCCTGTCTGTGGGCGGGTTGGAATAGTTCACTTGAAATTTGTCCATGACTCGCTCATAGTGTTCAACATGAACAGATATGCGGCCATCGGTGAAACTTCGGAAGCCTTGGGTGTGTCGATCCCCACCGTGCGGTGCTGGGAGCATCAAGGCACGGGGATCCCGGAGCGCACGGCGGGGCGGCCATGCCCCGAATGCGGCATGGATCGCGACGTGAATGCCGCGATCACCCTGAAGAACAGGACCCCACGGTGTCGGCCTGTGGAGAGGAAGGCTCTGGTCGGCAAGACCGGAACGAAACCAGCCTCAACGCAGCGGGAATCCAGCACACAGCACCCCATGGGGAGGTTTGGCGCAGGCTGGAGGAACGGTTTAGACTGTTTGCCATGAACGAAACAAGCAGCAGCGGCCCTTTCATCCGCATCGTGCCTGCGGGCGACGATCGGTCGCGCTTGGTGTGCAAGGCCTGCGGCTATGTGACCTATGAAAATCCCAAGGTGATCGTGGGGGCGGTGTGCACGTGGGAGGGCCTGTATCTTTTGTGCCGACGGGCCATCGAGCCGCGGCGCCAATACTGGACCGTGCCGGCTGGTTATCTTGAAATGTCCGAAACCGCCGAGGCCGGAGCCTTGCGCGAGGTGTGGGAGGAAGCACGGACACAGGTTGCCATTGATGCGTTGCTGGCGCTCTACAGCCTGCCGCACATCAGCCAGATTCACATGATCTATCGCGCCGTGATGCTGACCGCGGAATGTGCGCCGGGGGTGGAGAGTCTGGAGGTCAGGCTGTTTGATTGGGAGGACATTCCCTGGAACGCCCTGGCGTATCCCACCGTGGCCTGGTCGTTGCGCTATCATCGCGAACTGGCCGGGTGCGTAGGGTTTTCCCCGCGCGGGGTTCCTGTGGGTGCTGCCATTGCCATCGAACCGGACGCGGGGGAGGGCCAGTCCCCCTGCCGTTGAAGGAGGGCAGAGGAGGGGGATCATCGCTCGTGGAGGCCGCTTTGAATGGAGGTATAAATGGGCTTCAACAGGTATTCGAGCACCGTTTTATCGCCGGTGATGATGTCTGCCTGTACGGTCATGCCGGGCAGAATCTGGCGCCGGGCATCGCCCACGTAATCCTCGTGCAAGGTGACGAGGGCACGGTAATAGGGTTTGTTCTGTTCATCCATGTACGTGGTGGGCGAAAGGCCCGCAAGTGTGCCTTTGGCGGCCCCGAAGCGGGCGAAGTCAAAGGCGGTGACCTTGACCGTCACCGATTGTCCCGCCTGCACGTGACCCGCGTCCCGGGTGGTGATGCGGGTTTCGACCATCAGGGTATCTTCGACCGGCACGATATCCACCACCGCCCCTCCCGCCGGCACCACAGCACCGCCCCCCGTGATTCGCAACCGCTGCACCAGACCACGCAACGGCGTGGTGATGTCAAGCCGCGTCATGCGGTCTTTCGACCGGACCACCACCTCGTTGAGCTGAGCCAGTTCGGCCATGACGGTTGAAAGCTCGTTCAGCGCGTCCTGCCGCAGCCTGGCGTCAAGGTCAACGAGACGCCCTTCGGCTTCCCGCAAGGCTTCTTCCGCGATTCTGGCTTGATGGACAAGGCGAAGGTTCTCGCCTTCAAGCCGCGTCTGTTCCTGTCTGGCGTCAAGATACGACACCTTCGATCCCAAGCCCTTTTCCAGCAACTCTTCCCGCATGGCCACCGCCTGCAAGGTGAGGTCCAATTGCTGGCGGGTGGTGTTCTGCTGTTCGATGACGGTTTGCCACTCGAACTGTTTCTGTTCGATCTGACGGTTCAGGATCGCCTGCTGGGCATGGCGGGCCGCTCGTTGACTTTCATAGACGGCCTTTTGTCCTTCGGCCAGTTCCTGGTATCGGGGCTGTCTGGTCGTCAAGTCCGGCGCCCGATCCTCTCCTATGGCGCGCAGGCGTTCACCCCGCAGGTCCAGGCCAGCGATCCGCACCACGGTCTGTTCAAGATCGGCGAGTGCCTGGGTCGGGCTGAGGCGAACGAGCACCTGGCCGGGAGTGACCTTTTCTCCCTCCCGCACCAGCACATCCTGAACGATGCCGCCTTCCAGGTGCTGCAAGGTCCGGACCTGGCCAGAGGGAATCACCTGGCCGAAGGTGATGGCCATCTCTTCCACCCGGGTCCAGGCCGCCCAGGTCACGAACGCCAGCACGACGCCGGCGATGACAACGATACTCAGGCGGACCAGCAGCGCGGTGCCGGTTTCCTCCAGCACGATGGATTGCGCCAGATAGCGGCTTTGCCGGGCGGCCCGCCGGATGCGGACAGACTGCCCGGCCTGGGGGACCAGCATGTGCCCGGTTGTATGTTCTCCGGCCATGGTTGTTTCCTTGTCGCGTCAGAACTTTCAAGGGCAAAATCCCTCTCCCATACAAACTATTGCGCCAATTTAGCGAGGACCTCAGAGGCCGGTCCCACCGCCCGCAGGCCGCCACCCTCGAAAACAAGAATTTTGTCTGCAATTTTCATGTGGCTGGGCCGGTGGGTGACAAGAAAGACCGAAGCCTGTCCCCGTATGGCCTCGACCGTGCGGATGAACTGCTTGTCGCCTTCGAAATCAAGGCCGTTGACCGGCTCGTCGAACAGCATGACCGGCGCCCGCTTCAGATACGCCCGCGCGAGATTGAGGCATTGCAGAACGCTCGTGGACAACCCTTCCGTCCGTCCGTCGCCGATGCGGGTGCAAACCCGTTCGGCAAGGCCAGAATGTCCTTCAACGCGCCGGTCTGGTCCATAGCCCATTCAAGCTCGTCATCGGTTGCGGTGGGTTTGGCGAGGCGCAGGTTCTGGGCCACGGTGCCGTGGAACAGATTGCACGTTTGCGGCACATAGCCGATGGAGAGCCGAAGCACGATGGGGTCGATCTGGCGGATGTCGAGATCATCGAGACGCACCGCCCCGGCCTGCGGCGGATACAACCCGGCAATGAGTTTGAGCACGGTGGACTTGCCCGAACCGTTCGCTCCCGTCACCACCACCACTTCCCCCGGTTCGGTCTGGAAGGACACCCCCACCAGGGCCGGGTCGGCCTCCGCCGCATAGCGCAGTGAGACACGGCTGAAACTGACCCGTCCCTGAAGGCGTTTGACGAAATGACTGACGGAACGCGCCTCCCGTTCCGGCTTCAGGTGCATCAGGGCATCGATCTGGGCGACGGAGGCGGCAATCTGTTCGAAGCGGGTGAAGGTCACGAACCCCATCTGCAAGGGCGATAATACCCGCCACACCAGCATCATGGTGGCAATCAGGGCGCCAACGGTCAACGTTCCCGCTAAAATTTCATGCACGCCCAAGGCAAGGGTGGCAACGCCCGCGGCCACCGTCAGCATCTGGGCCAGGGTGGAAACCATGGAGGAAATTTCCGCTGTCTTGAATCCCGCCATGGCCGCCCGCGCCGACAGGTCGCGATAGCGTTGCAACCAGATGGTTTCGGCGGCGCAGCACTTCAACGCCCGCATCTTCGACAGGACCTCGACAACAAATTCTTGCCGTTTCGATCCCTCGTGGGAGGCGGCGCGGACCGTCTGGCGCACCATGGGTTGAACCAGGGCGCCCAGGGCGACGAACAGCGCCAGGGCCACCATGGGCACGACGGCCAGAATGCCCCCCAGGATACCGATCACGATCACATAGAACACAGCAAAGGGAACCTCGATGAACACCGTCGCGAGGGGTCCCGTGAAAAATTCCCGCACCGACTCGAAGTCGCGAATCCGCGCCACCTGCGAGCCGACGGTCGCCCGTTCGGTATACGCCGGCGCAAGAGAAAGAATCCGTGCCTCCGCCGCCAGGGCCAACAGAACGCCCACCGTGAATTCGATGAGCGCGAGGGTCGAGCGGGTGGCCACGACAGTGTCATAGACGGCCATGCTGAACAGCGGCACGGCCAGTGTCAGCACGTTCAGGAACAAGGTGAGGCCGAAAACCTGCCAGGCAAGAATCCGGAACCGGGCCATGACCGTCCAAAACCAGCCCCCCGTCTGCTGGGAACGGGTTTCCGGCTCAAGGGGGGTGAAACAAAAGGCCGTTCCCTTCGTGGCGTTCCAGGACACGGTCCAGGACACGGTATTGAGCGCCGCGGTCTCGCCGTTGAAAACGGTGATGCTTTCGGGGTCGTGGCGTAGGATCACCAGGGCCGGCCCGTGATCGGGGACGAACAGAATCGGCAACAGACGGGAATCAATGGTCGCGAGCGTGCTCCGGAAGGAACGGCTGGCAAAGTGCAGCGTGCCCATAACGTTGCGCAGGCCGGTCAGATCCAGGGTGTCGGCGAAATGCGGCAGGGCCTCGGCCACGTCGCGCGGCTGGCCGTGCCAGCCCAAGGCCGTCAGCAGCGGCAGAAGACAGGCGGCGAAATCCGACTGGACCGTGAACCCGCCAAGGGTCCTCGCCGCGATGGTTTCAAAGAACGGCGATTCCGTTTCTCCCCAGCCGAACCGAGGCATTCGTGCGCCTCCAGCGTCCGGGGCGGTGGGGGAAGACATTTCGGCAGTCATGATTCGACAGTCATGAACGGTCCCTTGGCAACACGGTCTTTTCCTTTCCCGCTTCCTCCCGCA
>WOUV01000147.1 GCA_009773045.1 Rhodospirillaceae bacterium
CTGTTCTGGAAGACATGGCGCGCGCCTGGTATGAAACGTGCGTGCGCCTGGAAGAACAAAGCCTTGCAGCGGCGGTGTTCGAGGATTCATCGGAATTCGATGAGGCCGTGGACGAGGCTGCCCGCGCCGCCGAACAGACGCACCATCGGGTTCTTGCCGATGCCTGGGAGGAGGTCACAAGCCTTGCCGCCGCCATTCTTCGCCGGAACGGGGCCGTGTTGGAACGGACGGACCCTTCCTACGAGACGTTCTGCCGTTTGATGCTGCGGGCGATGGCGGCCGCGGCCTTTGTCAAGGCGGAACGGCTGGGGGGCAACTCGCGTCCGCAGCCGCCGGATTCCCTGTTCGCGATGCGCCCTTGAACGCGCGCGCAGGCCAAGCGAATCATGCCCCCTCTCCTGTCATCTTGCGGCGGTGGAGCGTCAGGCCGATTTCGTCGAGGATCGCCGTTTCCTTGCGCTCGGCTTCCTGCCGCAAGCGGCGGTCTTCGGTGCTTTGCGTGATTTCATAGGTCTTCAAAACACGGAAGGCTTCGGCCAGTTCTTCCCGTGCCCGTTCGACCAGAAAGCGCACGGTGGTAAGTTTTTGTTCCAACGTTGCGCGCCGTTCCAGATAGGCCCGATGATAGGCACCGTAAAACAGTCCGATTCCGGAACTTTCCCGGGCGGCGATCTCTCGTTCCCGCTGCATTTCGGCACCAATCTGGGCGATGGCATGTGCAACAGAGGATTCCAAATGCAGTAACATTCCCAAGGCACGCTGTTTCTCGTCCAGATGATGACGGCTGAGTTGAATCAGGGTATGCAGACTGTTGTGCGCCACCGACCGCGTCCGTCACTCGCCGGCGTTCAGAAACAGGCCGCGTTTGCGTGCGACATGGAACGTGCGCAGGGCGAAAAGTACCGAGGCGGCCAGGTAAAAAACATTCAAACCCATCGCATACAGCATGGATTCACCGTTCAACGTGCCTTCGAACAAAACCTGACGCATGCCCTCGAACACATGGGCCATGGGCAGGACCGTGGCCACTGACTGCAACCACCCCGGCAAGGCCGCCATGGGGTAATAGATGGCCGACACAGGCGCCAGGGCAAAAACCAGCACCCACGCCAAACTTTCCGCCCCCAGGCCAAGACGCAAAACCAAAGCCGAAACGACCAGCCCGATGCTCCAGCCGCTCACCATCAACTGAAGAAAGAACAAAAGCAGCGGCAAGCCCATGGCGAAAATATTGAATTCATAAAACACGATAGCCAACACCGCCGCCGGCGTGACGCCCACCACGGTACGCAAAAGACTCATGACCACCAGGGCGGCGATCAGCTCAAGCGGACGCAAGGGCGTGACGAACAGATTGCCCAGGTTGCGCGACCACATCTCTTCCATGAACGACAGCGATAGCCCAAGATTGCCGCGAAACAACACGTCCCATAAAAGAACCCCGCCGATCAGAACGCCCGCCCCGTGCGCCAGCCAACTGGAATGGCTCTGGAGGAACTGGCTCGTGAAGCCCCAGAGAATCATCTGTACCGTGGGCCAATAGATCGTTTCGGCCACCCGCACCCACGATGCGCCCAGCAGATAAAAGTACCGCAGCACCATGGCGCCCACGCGGCGGCACGCCCCCCCTCTCCCTTTCGTCTTGTGCCAGAGTGCCTGTTGCATCAATCACGCTTTACGCCCAGTGGTATTCTCTTTCCGGGCTGTGATCGCAACCGCCCAGGAGACGCCCCTATTATGCCACCACTCGGGCCGGGGGGAAAGTGGCCACGATGGCAAGGCCCGCTTTCGGATCGCTTGTCACGCGGAGGGTTCCTCCATGCAGATCCATGTAATGGTGCGCCAAAGGCAAGGCCAAACCGGCAAACAGCCGGGGGGGGAAATCGCAACGGCCAAACGGCTCCAGAAGACGCGCAAGAAAATCTTCATCCAGATGCACTTCCGGATCGGCGACGCGGAGCGCCAGACCGTCTTTTTCCCGCCGGGCGAGGAGGTATACATGCCCGCCGTCGGCGGTCAGGGCAATGATGGTATTCAACATGTTGAGCACCACCTGCCGCACCAGCCGTTCGTCAGCGAACAGGGGAGAGATGTGATCGGGAATGGCCTTGTGCAGCCGGATGCCGGCATCTCGTGCCGTCTGTTCTGCCCGCCCGAGACCGTTGGTGAGCAGGGTATGCAAATCGATGCGTTCTTCGTCAAGCTGGAATTGGCCCGCCTGGATGCGGGCAAGATCGGCAAGGTCATTGACGAGATCCACAAGGGCAGAGGCGGTATCGCGAATATCGCAGGAATATTCCCGATAGCGGGTGTCGATGGGGCCGAACAGTTCCGTCGCCAGAGGTTCGGCAAAGCCGATGATGGAGGTCAGGGATGATTTCAACTCATGGCCGACATGTTCAAGGAAGGTGTTATGGACGCGACGACACTGTTCGACGGTTTGACGGGCGGCCTCTAGCCGGGTTTCCATTTCCTTGAGAAGGGTGATGTCGTAGGCTAGACTGGAGAAGCCGCGTGCCTGTCCCTCGCGGTTGCAATCGGGAATGTACGTGGCCCGGAACCATCGCGGTTGGCCGGTGGCGGGTTCGAATACATCCTCGAAACAAACCTCTTTCCCGGCCAGAACCTGGTGCACGGGGTCCTCCAGACGCCGGAACAGGGCCGTGCCCGTGATCTCTGACAGTGGCATGCCCACGATTTTTTCCACCGGAACGCCGAACCATTCCGCGTAACGGCCATTGGCGGCGCGGCAGACCAGATCGGCATCCACATAACCCACCATGGCCGGAATCCAATCGGTGGTTCCCGGAAGGATTTGAAGCGGGAGGTTTTCCGTGATATCGCTTTTTGTTTGTGACTTCTCGTCCGCGTTTTGTCGTGTCGGGCCGGTCGCGGCGCCACGATCCCTTGAAATTTCCTCCTCGGACATGTTTCTTTCATCGGGCATATCCACGTGCAGAATCACCGCGCCCGTTGGTGTCCCCTCGCCCTCGCGTTCCCACGGCGTGATCACACACAGGAAAACCTTGTTTTCCTGCCCCACGGACCACGTGACGGAGGCTCGGAAAGAGGGCGTTTCGCCCGTCAGAACCGATCGTAATCCACGCGCGATGGTGCAGGCGGGCACCGCGTTGACCCCGTGCTGGGCCGTGCACAGATCAAGGTAATTCATCCCCCGATCGAAAGACGGACCACCGTCCCGCCAGGTCGTAGCGCGCCAAGCCGTATTGACGAGCCGGAGGTCCCCCGTGCCATCAACGACGGCGATCCGAGCCGGAATGAAATCCAGAACCCGTTTGATCTCTGAATCCGATGCCCCGCCAAACAGGAATGACGCAACTGCAAACAAACGATTGCCCCGCGTGAGATGATCGAATTGCACTGTCGTTTTCCTTGCTGCTGTTTGCGTGGACACAATCGCATTGCAAAATCCAGATGGTTTTCAGGCGATTCCCTTGAACAACGAAAATCAGGCACAGCCAACAGAAATGCAACAAGAATTATCGCACTGCAACATACCTGCCTCGGCCGCCGCTGTTGGCCTTCCATTCTTGGAGAAGTGCCCGACACCGTCGGCCTATTCAAAGAATTTAACAGACAATTCCAGATAAGACAACAGAATATATAACCATAGACCTATATGCTCTGCATGATTGTTCTGGCCGGAACAAAAATATCCTCCCCCCGTGACAGATGGCCTCGGCAGATTGCATGCGATTGCCTTGTTTTGGGACTTGACGTGGGCGGCAGAATCCATTAATCAATGATTCTGTTTAATACTCTATAGATCGCGGCGCGGCGCACGGAAACAAGACAAACAGCGACGGAGAAACCCGAATGGATGTGCTTTCGACCCATGAACCGGCGGTCCGGCTTGGGTTCTTTCTGGGCATCTTTGCCCTGGTGGCCGTGGGGGAAATACTCATCCCGCGGCGCTCGCCGGCCTTTCCCCGCAGGGCGCGCTGGCCCGGTAACCTTGGCATCGCCGTGCTCGACACGATCGTTGTGCGGGTCGTGTTTTCCGTTTCCGCCGTGGGCTTTGCGCAGGTCGCGGCGGAACAGGGCTGGGGCGTGCTCAACCGAGTCGCGGGGCCGCGGCGGGGATCGAACTGGTGGCGGCGGTGGTGGTCATGGATTTCGCCATCTGGCTTCAGCACGTCATGGTGCATGCCATTCCGGTTCTGTGGCGGCTACACCGCATGCACCATGCCGACCTTGATTACGATGTCACCACCGGCGCCCGCTTCCACCCGCTGGAGATCCTGTTGTCCATGGGCCTCAAGCTGGCGGTGATCGCCCTGCTGGGACCCTCGGCGGCGGCGGTGATCGTGTTCGAGGTGACCTTGAACGCAACCGCCATGTTCAATCACGGCAACCTTCGTCTGCCCCGTGGTCTTGACGGTGCCGTGCGCTGGTTTCTGGTCACGCCCGACATGCACCGGGTGCATCATTCGATCCGGCCGGACGAAAGCAACTGCAATTTTGGGTTTAATCTGCCCTGGTGGGATCGGTTGTTTGGCACCTATCGCCCTGCCCCGGCGGAAGGACACGAGACCATGACGCTGGGCATCGATGCTTTTCGAACCAGGGAAGATCTCAGGCTCGACCGGCTGTTGACGCAGCTGTTTCGGGGAACGGTCGGCGACTATCCCATCAACCGCCGTCCGTTCGAGCAGGAGGCATCGGCAGAAACATCGGCACAAGCAGGTGCCTGTGACGGCCTTTCCCACCACACACCGCCCGCATGAAGGCGCTGATTCTCCCGCTGGGGCTGGCGTTGGCGGGGGGACTGGCGTTTGCATTCCGCGACAGCCTTGATCCGGCCTCTCTTCACGAGAGGATCGCCGCCGCCGGCCCGTGGGGTGCGGTGGTGTTCGTTCTGCTGTTTGCCCGTGGGTACGGTGCTGTTCGTGCCGGGATCGGTGTATGCGCTGGCGGGGGGCGCCCTGCTCGGCCCGATCCTTGGCACCGTTCTCAACCTGAGCGGCGCGACTCTGGGGGCCGTGCTGGCGTTTCTGGCCGCCCGTCATGGCATGCGGGACTGGGTGCGCGGCCCCCCCCCCCCCCCCCCCCCCCCCCCCCCCCCCCCCCCCC
>WOUV01000148.1 GCA_009773045.1 Rhodospirillaceae bacterium
ATACAATCCAACAGCCAAACCATTCGTTTGGCGAAAGCGCGAAGTCAAAGGATCACAGCTTAGAGATACTATCGTTAATTTATGCAATTATACACTAGCGTACCCCAAGTCGCGGGGCCGGTGAGCGTCAGATCCGTCGCCCACGCCCCGCTTAGCGCCAGCAGGGAGAGGCTTCCGGCGGCCACCAGGGCGGTGGAGGCCAGGAGGGCCTGGCGGAGGGTTTTGTTCATGGAACCGTGCATTATAAGGACTCTCCTTCGTCTGTTCCTGTTGTGATGTTCTTGGTCACAGGTCTGTTGTGATGGTCCTGATCCCATATCCTTCCACCGCTTTCCGGTGGATGTTCTTTTCCATGCCAATGTCATGTTCTAGTACTAACGTCATGACATATACTAACGTCATGTCATGTCTGGGAGTCACAAGATGCATCCGTCATGTTGTGTCTGTAAATCACAAGATGCATCAAAATACAGTTTGGAACTATTTTTGTGGCTTTCATGCAACAGTTCATCCCCGTACCCGCGTCCCACCGCGCTAGAACACCAGGTTACTAGCGCAGGAGTCACTTCGTCTCGACTCTTCCTCTCATGAAGGGAGACAACACAAAACGCCGGGCGAAAGACGCCGCCCGGCGTTGCGGGAAAGGGCTGGAGGGAGAGGAGAGGCCGCCGCGCTCCCCACGGGGGGAGGCCCGACACTCAAAAAAAACCCTCCCCCGCGGGGGGGAGGGCTGGAGGGAGAGGCCGCAGCCCACGGGGCCGGGGGGTCCCGAGACTCAAAAAAAACCCTCCCCCATTGCGGGGGAGGGTAGGAGGGAGAACAGGATAGGGACGATCAGAAATTCAGCTTGGCCGTGATTTGTCCGGTATGGCCAAGGTAGTCGGCCTTGAAGTCGGCGTCATAGGCCGCCCCCAGGGTCCAGCGCGAGTCCGCACTGGTGAAGGCCAGACCCAGACCAACGGTGCCGCCCAGTCCCGCCACATCGGCGCCTTTCACGGACAGGGGAGCTGTCCCCGGCAGGGTCGTGGTAGTACGGCCTTCGTCGCTGGCGAAGTCATAGCTCATGCCGGCCCGCAGTTCCGGCTTGATGCTGCTGCCGTTGCCCGCCTTGATCTCGGTGTGGTACCGCACGCCCAGGATGCCAAGGGCGACATCGGTGCTGTCGATCTTGATCAGCCCGCGCAATCCGGGGAGGGTGCTGGCCTGGGTATAGGTATCCCCTGAAATATGGGTGTAGTGGAAACCGGCGTGCGGGGTGATGACATGGCCGTTCATGTTGACCGGCATGCCGCGCCGCCCAGCTGCAGGGTGAACTGATCGGTGTCGTAATCGCCGCTGACGGTTCCGTTCACGGCTGCGGTTGCGGGGGGTCCGGCCGTTGCGGGAATGGCGATGGTTCCCACCGTATCGACGTTATTGCGGCCATAGCCGATCACGCCGTCCACATACCAGCGGTCGGCGGTGTAATCGCCATACAGGGACACCTGCCAGCTGTCAATATCGGTGTTGGTGTTGCGCACATCCGCGACATCCACATCGGTGTTGGCATAGCCGGCGGCGACGCCCACGCGCACGGCATTGAGCACCATCGCATCCACGCCGGCGACGAAGCCGTAGGTGGCGGAGTCAGAGCTTGCCTTGCCGCTGCGGGCGCCCTGGTCGCCATGGTAGGTATAGGGCCTGATCCAGACCGACTTGTTCAGGCCGCCGCCGCCGCTGGCAAAGCCGGTGGCCTCGCCGGCGGCATAGTTGGCCCCTTCGCGCAGGCTGGCCATGCGGGTGCCCATGATGTTGGCGGTTTGGGTGCTGATACTCGCGATCACCGGGGCAGCGCCGCCGCCGGGAGCGGCATCCGTTCCTCCGATCTGCTTGCCCATCTTTGCACACGCCGCGGGGCTTGTCCCGTCACAGGCGTTGAGGATGGCCTGGAACAAGATGTCGTCATCGGTTGCGTCCGCTGCGGTCAGGCCCGCGAAAAGAAACGGAGCTTCATCGCCCGTGACGCCATCCGGGGTGGTTTTGTACACGACCTTGATCGTGAGGATCTTTGTATCTGCTTCCGTTGTCGTGTCGTGCTGCAAGTCGATGATCGCGCTGTCAACCAGCAGGATCTTGCCATTGGCCAAGTTTGCCGAACTCGTCACCACAAGCGCATCAAGGTCGGTGGTAGCAGTATTCAGAACCCGGATCACGGAATTGTTGGCGATGGCCCCACTGCCGGTAGCGACTCAGATCTTGACCTTACCAGTAGGGGCTGCAATAACACCAGCTGTACTCAGCACGACATCGGTGGCCTCGCCGGCGGTTCCGTTGCCGTCGGCATCGGTTGGGTTGAAGGTCGAGGTTTTCTTGATATTGATCGTTGTCGTCTTGTCTGCCGTACCGGCAAGCTGAACGGCACCCGTCGACTCAATCTTCGAAGCAGCGACGATGGTTGAGTCGGTGGTGTTGATCGTGACCGCACCCGCACCCAACGAATGCTTCTCGGTTGCTGCCCCGCTGTTGCCAAAAGTCACGTTGCCCATGATGGCGGTGGTGCCAACAGTAACCGTGATGGCCTTGTTGAAGGTGGCGGTGGCGGTGGCGGTGTCGGTGGTGGTACTTGTAACGGTGAGGCCACCAGCGCCGATGGCGACGGTATCGTTGAATGTAGCGGTCGATGCACCCTTTGTGGCATCAACGGCGATAGCTGTTGCACCGACAGTGCTGTCGAACACCGCGTCACCAGCGCCAGTGGCATCACCAACGTTGATTGTACCGACATCATTGGCGGAACCAATGGCGCTCTTGAACGTTACACCAGTGCCGTTGACATTACGGACGGTGATAACGCCTTCACCGTCGGCCACACCATCGATCTTGCCGGTCACCTCCTGCGCTGCCGTGCTGCCGTTGAAGAGCAGTGTTGCGCCATCGGTTCCGGCGGCGCCATTGGTAAGGACTGCGCCTGTACCCGTGCCGAAGTTGATGCTCGTGCTGCCAAGGGTTGCAGTGGCCTTGCCACCATCAGCGCTACCGCCCGTAACCGCCAGCCCGCCAGTGAAGGTAGCATTCCCGGTGACGGTCAAACCAGCAGTGCCAGCCGCGGCACCACCCAGAACCATGGTGGCCCCAGTGATCGTCGCGGCGCCGGTGATGGTGAACGCGGTCGCGGCAGTAGAGGCGGCATTCCCAACAGTCAGATCGCCCCCAAGGGTCACGGCGCCGGTGGCGACTGTAACGGTCTGAGCAAGATGACTAACATTACTTGTCGAGATGTCGCCACCGATGGTGATGGCGCCGATGGTGACAGTAAGGTCCTCGTCAGCGCCAACCGCAATCTCCAGGGTGCCATTGGCAGCTGTAGTCGTGGTGACGGCGCCAAGCAGGAATGTATTCTCATCGGTGCTGTCATCGTTAGCGCCACCATCATTGGTGATGGTGACGGTATCGGCTGTACCGAAAATCACATTATCCCCAGCAACTGCATCCTGCAGACCAGTATTTCTAGCGCCCACGCCCCGCTTGGCGCGATCAGGGATAAGCTGCCGGCGGCCACCAGGGCGGTGGAGGCCAGCAGGGCCTGGCGGAGGCTTTTTTTCATGGAAGTATGCATTAAAGGACTCTCCTTCGTCTGTTCCTGTCGTGACGTTTTTGGTCACGGGATGTGTTGTTGTGCACGCACTCGAAAAAATCAAACGTTTTGTGGAAAAGGGTTCCTTCTTTCAGGCTTGAGGTTCGAGGCTTGAAACCCGTTCCCGAGCCCAAAACCTGAGGTTTCCCGCTCACATCCCCCTTCCCTCTCGTATCCATCCACCGCTTTCCGGCGGGTGTCCCTTTCTATACTAACGTCATATCGGTGCTGTGAATCCCAAGATGCATCAAAATACGCTCCGGACTCATTTTTAGGGAAGGGTGTGGCTTTCATGCAACAGTTCCTCCCTGCCCCCTTCGCCCCCAAACGCCAAACGCCCGGCGCAAAAACGCGCCGGGCGTTCAAGCCCGCGGGATCCCTCCCCCGGAATTATCAAGGAAAAACCCCCATGACGGGCCGCCCTCCCTCGACTCCCCCCGCCCAAGGACCTATAACAAAAAACGCCGGGCAGATTCCGCTGCCCGGCGTTCAAGCCGGGGGAACACGCCCTCGGCATTTTAGAGAGGAGGCAAGGATGAAGAGAACATCCTTCCTCTTCAAGCTTCTGATCAAGATCGGGCGGATTTATATCCACCTGCTCATCATCAGGACTTGAGGCCAGAGGGGGGCGTTAGAAGCGCCCCCCAAGGCCTTTTCACCATCGTTCCACTCTAACCCCTCCCCCGCCCCCCCGCAAGCCCCTTTTCCTCTGTTCTCGACTCCCCCCCGCCCAAGGGCCTATAACAAAAAACGCCGGGCGGAATTCGCCGCCCGGCGTTTAGGCCGGGGAAACAGGTCCCCGGCATTTTTAGAGAGGAGGCTAGGATGAAAATGAGACGTTCATCCTTCCTCTTCAGGCTCGTGGTGAGAATCGGACGGATTTATTTCCGTCTGCTCATCACTAGAACCTGAAGGCCAGGGGGGGCGTAACCAGCGCCCCCCCTGGCCTTTTCAGTATAAAGAACCCCCCCTCCCCCCGCAAGCCCCTTTTCCTGTTTTCTGATGACAGGAACAGAGGAACAGGGAATAATCCCCCCCCATGATCAAAACAGTGAGGGGGAGTGTCATGATACGATCAGGATTTCTTCTGTCGCCGCGCGCCACGGGGGCCTTCGCCGCGGCTGCCGTGCTTGTGCTGGGGGCGCCGGCCTATGCCCACACAGGCGGCGGAGAAGACGGCGTGATGGCGGGCTTTGCCCATCCGTTCACCGGACTCGATCACATGCTGGCCATGGTCGCCGTCGGCCTGTGGGCGGCGACCCAAAAAGGGCCCACGGCATGGGCCGCGCCGGCAACCTTTATCACCGTCATGCTGGCGGGCTTCGGTGCCGCGCTGGCGGGGGGAAGCCTGCCGCTGGCGGAGGCGGGAATCGCCGCTCTTGCGATCGTCGGGCTGTGTGCCCTGTTCCATGGTCATGCCCATGGCACGGAAATGCCCCTGGCCACCGATCCCCTGGTCTATGGAGGGGGATTTTGTGCCGCAACGGCGCTGCTGCACGCCATTGGATTCGGAGCGGGACGACTCACCGGCCAGACATACTGGGCACGAATGGGGGCACGAATGGGGGGAACACGAATGGGGGCACGGGCCGCTGGCATCGCCATCGCGGTCGCCGGAATTTTCATGTTTTAAGACGAACGGGGGGGCGCCCTCGATTCCCTTGCCCGGGCGCCCCACATTCTTTCCCGTCCTCCCGCGCTGAAAAAAAGGCAAGGTCATGGCCCGCTATTACGTTCTGACCCCCGAGTGCACCGAAGCAACCGGTTTCAACGATCTCGTCTCCGCCGAAACGGCGGCCCTGGCCACGGGAGAGGGAACCCATCTCGTCGATACCGAAGGTGTCCCATACCGTCCCTCGCTCCTGCGCGTCGAAGGCGGGCGCCTGTTGTACATGGGTCTTGGGCACATCAATCACCGCCAGGGCCTGAACGCCAATCTGATCGAGGGAGTGCGCAAGGGATCTCTCCCCATGGTCAAGGCCTTCCTGACCAAAGGCGCCAATCCCAACGCCACCGATGTCAGGGGAGCGCCAGCCCTGTTGTGGGCGGTGGCCTCGGGCAGTCTCGAGGTCGTGCGGGCGCTTCTGCACACCGGAGCAACGGCGGAACAGCCCGACACGGAGGGCGTGACGGCCCTCGCCCTGGCCGAACGACACCACAAAACCGCCATCGCCGATCTTTTGCGCGCCGGGTCATAAGGGCTAGGTCATCAGAGCCGGGTCATCAGGAAACGCCGAGAACGGGCCGGCGAGACCCCGTACCCGGCCGCGTGAAGGAAAGAACGAACAAACGCTTGCCGGCGACACGGCGGTGTGACTTAATCGGCGCCATGAAGGTACTGATTGCAGACGACCATCCCCTGGTCCGCAATGGATTGAAAGCCGTGCTGGTCGATTTCACGCCGGATGTCGAAGTCGTGGAGGTGGTTGATTTCCCGCACGCCTTGCAACAGGCGGAACGGTACCGCGAAGATCTGATGCTGATTCTGCTGGATCTCACCATGCCTGGGGCGGAGCGGTCGACAAGCGTGCGTCTGATGGTCCGGCAGTGCCCGGCGGTGCCGGTGGTCGTGCTTTCCGGGTCCGAGGAAACGGGCGATGTGCGCATGTCCCTCGCGTGCGGGGCGGCGGGATATATCCCGAAATCATCCGCGACGCCGATCGTCCTTTCGGCCCGGCGCCTTGTTCTGGCGGGGGGAATCTATGTGCCGCCCGCCGTGCTGGCAGCAGAAAACGATACAAGAAACGACAGGGACGCAACGCCCGCGCCCGACAGGACTGGATTGACCGGGCGGCAGGTCGAGGTGCTGACCCTGATGCGACGCGGCAAATCCAACAAGGAAATCGCACGGGTATTGGGAATCGCCGAATCGACCGTCAAGGCCCACGTCTCGGGGATCCTGAAAACCCTCCGCGTCACCAGCCGCGCCAAAGCCGTGCTGGCAAGCGAAAATGCGCCTTAGTGTCTTGTCCCCATCAGCGTCTTCCTTGACCGACGCCGATGAGTCTCATGGGAATGACGGAGCATGATCTTTCCCGCGCTCTTTCGTCAGTCGCCACCAGACACGACCGCACAAAACCTGTACGCTTTGATCGTCGCGCAGGCACGCCTGCCGGTGTTCTATACCCACTTTGGCGTTGCCGATACGGTGGATGGTCGGTTCGATATGATCGTTCTGCATGTCGTCGTGCTGCTGCACCGCTTGAACAAGGAAACAGGCGCCGCCACCCTGGCCCAGGCGCTGTTCGACGAAATGTTCGGCGACATGGATCGCAGCCTGCGCGAAATGGGGGTCTCGGATCTGCGCATCGGCGGCACGGTCAAGACCATGGCGCGGGCGTTCCAGGGGCGCCATGCCGCCTACGACGCGGCCCTGGAATCACCGGACGATCAGGCGCTGGAAAAGGCGCTGTGGCGGAATGTCTATCGGGGGCGTGTTCCTTTGGAAGGGGCGGCGGCACTTGCGGGCTATGTCCGGGCGGCGGCGGCCCGACTCCTCCCCCAGACCATGGACGATTTCAGGGCGGGCCGCGTGCTATTCGGCATACCCACCTGACGCCTCCCCTCCCCTCCCCTTCTTATCCAAACTTATACAAAACGCCAAATCCGCCGCGCGGATAAAACCAGTCGATGTTGCCACGGTCGGCACAAATGATGCGGCAGGTGCCGTACTCGAGACAGCCGTCGAAAACGGCCGTAACCGAACCCGTCTCATCCCGGCTGTAACATCCGGCGGGGCAGATGCGGGTACAGGTCTTGGCCGCGCAGGTCCACGCACACCTTTGCATCCTTGATGCGGATATGGGGGCGTCCCTCGTCCACCAGATAGCGGTTCTGATAAAGCTTTTCCTCGATTCTGATGAGAACGTCCGTCATCGCCAGGTCCTCGCCATCTTGAACGCATCGCCGATCAGGCCAAACAGCGAGCGGCCTTTGCGAAAGCTCGCAAGGATTTCCCGTTCTTTGGTCCGCTTGTCGATGCCATCGACCCGAAACCACGTTTCCGCCGCCCGGGACAAAAGCTACGGATAGGTGGTGATGAACTGCTTGTTCCGGGCGAAGGTATCGGGCAGGTCACGGTATTTTTTCAAGTCTTTCATGACAAAGCTTTCCTTGAGCGCGGTGTGGTAGCGCGCAAGATGGGCGGTCGTCATGGGCAGGCCGGCGCGCCGGCAGGCAATCACCGTTTCGGCGGCTAGGCGCCCGGTGGTCATGGCCATGTTCGATCCCTCGCGGTGCAGAGCGTTCACGAACTGTCCGGCATCGCCCACCACCAGCCAGCCGTCGCCATAAAGGGCCGGAATGGCCTTGTAACCGCCCTCCGGGATCAAATGGGCGGCGTATTCCTTGACCTCGCTGCCGGCAAGGAGCGGGGCGATGGCCGGATGGCGCTTGAAACGTTCCAGCAGCGCAACCGGCGACTGGCCGCTTTCCTTGAAGTCCGAAACAAGACAGCCGATGCCGACGGCAAGGCTTTCGGTGTTGGTGTAAAGAAAGGCCGT
>WOUV01000149.1 GCA_009773045.1 Rhodospirillaceae bacterium
ACCAATGCCTTCGTCCACATCCTTTCCTGTCTCGCCGCTTACATGCTCGCAAAGAAAAAAGTAAAAATGAAGGGCATCGCTTATCCATAACTGGGGTTACTATAGAATCTATGATTTTGCGTCAACGAAAATTTTGCACCATCGCAGGGGGAGACGTGCGCGACGGACTGCCTCTGGTGGGGTGCACTGTCATGGAGAACCTGCCACTCTTTGGCAGAGGATGCACCGTCCAATGCCGGGACTCAACACCAATTGTACATCCCTCCTGTGGTGGGCGGTCGCTTCGGTGCACGTCTCCTCACGTCCTGCCATGGACGCTCCAGTGCTGCGCTCCAGCGCTCGGTCGCCTCACCACGGCAGGATCCCCCCAGTATCCATGAGCGCAATACCCCTCAGTGTCAGTCTTGACTGACACTGAGGGGCCATCGCAAGAGGCGGCGACGCGCCGAATGGCGGATGCGCCAAGGGCGCCGCGGGCGATCGAGGGGAGCATCAAGGGGAGCCTTGATCGATCACGATCAAGGCTCAAAGATCTCATGGCGTTGGGGACGGCCTTCCCCAGGGACCGGCCAAGACTCACACGGCTCCCGTGGGGCGGTTGTGCAAGCCGCATTCGGTCTTGTCCTGGCCTCGCCAGCGGCCGGCGCGGATATCCTCCCCCGGGGCCACACGGTCGGTGCACGGCATGCAGCCGATGGACAAAAACCCCTTGGCCTCCAGCGGATGCCGCGGCAAATGATGCGTGGCAAACCACGCCCCCACCTCCGCCTTGCCCCAGTGACGCAAGGGGTTGATCTTGATGCGGTCCTCCTCCACTTCGAAGGCGGAAAGGTCAATCCGTGTTGTCCCGTGATAGCCTTTGCGTCCGTTGAGCCAGGCCGCAAAGCCCGTCAGCGCCCGGTCAAGCGGTTTGACCTTGCGTAGCGTGCAGCACAAATCGGGATTGCAGCGGCACAAATCATGTCCGGCATCGGCGGCGGCGATTTCCGCCTGGTCCGGGGTGACCGTCCGTACCGCCGAAAGACCCAGCCGGTCCACAAGTGCATCCCGATACGCCAGCGTTTCGGGAAACAGCTTGCCGGTGTCGAGAAACAGAACCGGCGTTGCCGGATCGGCCAAGGCCACCATGTGCAAAAGAACGGCGGCCTCTGTCCCGAACGAGGAGACATAGGCGATGCGATTCTTGAACTCCTTCACCACCATCTGGGCCACCAGATCCTCCGCCGGCAGATTGCCGAACCGGGTCTCCAACTCGGCGGCCAGCGCCGCGGTGGCGGACGTTTGGGACTTCCCCGGGGCGCGGCGGCGCAAGGCGGCGATGGTTTCAACCCCGTCGGCCGCCGCCTGATAGTGGTGTCGGTCATACGCTCCCAGGCACTCGAACACCGTTTCCACCCGGATGGCCGGATCGACCACAAAGGAATCAAACCCGCAACGGCGCATGAGGGGAATCTGATCGGGCAACACCGCCCCTACCGCCCGCAACTCCCCGCTGAAAGCGTAACGCTCGCGCAGCAGCCGGGCGATCGAATAGGGCCGCCCGTCGCTGAAACTCGGGAAGGGAATGGCAACCAGCGCCAGGCGGTCGAGATCGGCAACGATGTCCTCCGGCCCGTGGCCAGAGTCCAGACGCACCCCCAGCGCGGCATTGCGCAACACAAGGGCGGTGCGCTCGGCCTGCCAGCGCGCAACCCCCAACAGAACCGCCCCGTGCAGCGGAATCTCGGCCTCGTCGGCAACCGCCAGCCAGGGATCGTCGATCACCCGGTCATTCTTGATCAACGGCATGGAAAGCCTCCTTGAACGGGGTGATGCCAAGACGGCGATAGGTTTCCAGGAACCGCTCCGTGCCCTGACGATGGGCAAGGTAGGCCAGCACCAGGGACTCGATGGCATCAGCCACCCGGGCCGCCGGCACGGCAGGACCGATCAGGGTTCCAAGGGTGGCATCATAGTCATCGCTGCCACCGATGGTAATCTGATAAAACTCCTCGCCGCGCTTGTCCACACCCAGAATGCCGATGTGGCCGGCGTGGTGGTGGCCGCAGGCGTTGATGCAGCCCGAAATGTTGAGGCGCAGGGCACCGATGTGCTCTGGCGGCGCCAGGGCCGCAAGCCGTTTGCTGATGTCTTGCGCAATCCCGATCGAACGGGCGGTGGCGAGGGCGCAGTAGTCCATGCCGGGGCAGGCCACGATGTCGGGGGCAAGCCCGGCTATTGGTTCTGCCAGGCCCAAACGTTCCAGGGTTTCCCACAGCCGCGGCAGCTCCGTCCATCGCACGTGGGGCAGCACGATGTTCTGGTGGTGAGAGATTCGCATCTCGGCATGGCTGTAGCGGTCGGCAAGATCGGCGACGGTTTCCATCTTCTCGGCCGTGATGTCGCCCGGTCCCTGGTCGATGGATTTCAACGGCAGGGTGACGATGGCCCGGTCGGCGGATTGATGCGGCGCAACGTTGGCCGCCACCCAGCGCCAAAACGCCAGATCGCGTTCTGTCGTGTCCACCGGAGAGTCCTTCCGGGGCCGGTAGGGCAGGGCGAAGTCTTCCACGAGACGGGCCGTTTCGGCGGCGATCAGATGGGGGTCGGGCCGTCGCACCCGCGGCCATTCCTCCTCCACCATGCGGGCGAACGCCTCGATTCCCACGTCCTGGAGCAGAATCTTGATGCGGGCCTTGTACTTGTTGTCGCGGCGACCGAAGCGATTGTAAAGGCGCATGATCGCCTCGATATACGGCAACAGATCCGCTTTGGGTAGGAACGAGCGCAACGTGGCGCCAATGACCGGCGTCCGCCCCTGCCCCCCGCCGGCGATGACTTCATAGCCGATTGTCCCCGCTGCATCGCGCACCAGCCTAAGGCCAATGTCGTGCCAGCGTACCGCGGCCCGGTCTTCCCGCGCGCCGGTCACCGCCACCTTGAACTTGCGCGGCAGATACAGGAACTCTGGATGGAACGTGGACCACTGCCGCAAAAGCTCGGCGGTGATGCGGGGGTCTTCCACCTCGTCCTTGGCCACCCCGGCGAAGGGATCGGTGGTGATGTTGCGGATGCAGTTGCCGCTGGTCTGGATGGCGTGCATGTCAACCCGTGCCAGGTGCCCCAGGACATCAGGCACGTCTTCAAGACCAATCCAGTTGAACTGAAGGTTCTGGCGCGTGGTGAAATGGCCAAGACCCCTGTCATAACGGTGGGCGATGGTGGCGAGAAGACGCAGCTGATGCGAGGCAAGCACGCCATAGGGAATGGCGACCCGCAGCATATAGCTATGTAGTTGCAGATAAACGCCATTCATCAGTCGCAAGGGCCTGAACTGGTCTTCATTCAATTCACCCTGGAGACGGCGGCGCACCTGGCCGCGAAATTCATCGACGCGCCCGGCCACTAGGGCGCGATCGTGGACATCATACCGGTACATGGCGTGCGTCCTTTGCAATCAAGGCCCGGGGCGGCGGGTAAACGGTGGGGCCAAAGGCCCGGATTCTCTCGCGCAGGCGGACGGGCAACGGGTCGTCTTTCCCCGCACGGACGACCTCGATCAGATAGGGATCGACCACCTGGCGGAAGGCGACGCCTTGGCGTCCCTGTGCCAGCAGGGTCGTCTCGGCCTCGGGGCCGGCGACAAAAAGAGCCTCAAGAATTTGTTCCGACCACTGGCCGGTTTCGGTGAAGTACACCACCCGACCGTCGGTGAGGCGGCTGGCCGTCAGGATTTGTGAAAGCATTGGTGAAGACATGGGGTGCCCCTTTCCGTTCTGTGTATTAAGTTTATGTTATGTTCTCAGCGGCCTTTCCGTGACGGTACTGTGGGACCGGACACAGATTGGCGTGGAAATGACGGAACAGATGGGCACGACGGGAGTCGTGATTCCAATCCATGGGATGACGGCGCTGCTGGGGCATGAGGTTTTCTCCGTTCCGGCGTCTGGCAAAAGGAAACAACTCTTTATGACAGTATGTCAAGAGTTATTTCATGCTTATGCATGTGTTTTTATCATAAATAACATATATATGAGACTACTCTATACCGAGGGGGGCGGAAATCACGGCGGGCAGGGGGCGGATCGGGGCAGGGTAATCGGGTGCAGGAGAAGAGACGGCGGGATTAAGAGCCGTCATGCGGGATGCAGATCTTTGGCATGACGAGGCCCCGCGACGCGCCAATGAGGCTCAGATCAAGAACCGCAGCGGCATGGCGTTCAGGGGAAGGAACAAGGCGGGGCATCCCCATTGCCCTGGGGAATAAAAAAGGGTGTTATTGTCGTTGAATGGGAGTACACTTTACAAGTGAGGTTTACTCACACTGATGGATCCCGGTTGCTCTCCCCCCGATTGGTCTTTGGGACGGGCCGGGGTCTTTCGTAGGAAACGCCAGAACGATCCAGCCCAGCGACCGGCCGGTGATCATAATAAAGAAAGCCATTATTGTCTTCACGGATGATCATTTCGACGGTCAAGGGCCACCCTTCAAGAACAACATCCGCTGATTTCTTATACCCAGAATTCGTAAACTGAACCAGTTGACCAAGAGAAGAACTCCATTCGGGACGTTGGGCCAAATCATTTTTATAGAAATCCTTTGCTGCCGCCCGCGGCGTTTGAGTATCCGCATCCCGCGGTGCCAGCGCATCGCCACGTAACATGATCATGAGGGAACATCTCCAACAACAGAACTAAAACCACTCCGCCGATTCACAGTATCGTGCGCGATTCTCTGCGAGAACATAACAGGAAAAACCCAGTAGGCAATACTCAACGCTTTCACTGCCGATGGAGACGATGTCATGCAGTAAGTTTACTGACAAAGGAGGCTGTGGTCTCTGGCCATCCATCAGTTTAGAATGGCCTTCCAGAGGCGGGGGAGCGGCAGGCACGCCTGGATGATTTTGACGATGCGTTGGATGCCGTGCGTGAACC
>WOUV01000150.1 GCA_009773045.1 Rhodospirillaceae bacterium
TGGTTCACGCGCGGCATCCAACGCATCGTCAAAATCATCCAGGCGTGCCTGCCGCTCCCCCGCCTCTGGAAGGTCATTCTAAACTGATGGATGGCCAGGGTACGGGGGTCGTAGGCATAGCTTCCCGATTTACCCTTGCCGGCATAGGTCGATCCACTCGTAATCTCCAGGTTAAGCGAGCCTGCAACGCCCGCTGCTGCCCAGCAGTCGTAACTTCCCATCGCTATTTCTTTCCTGGGGTGCGGTATCGCCCGAATTGAGCATCCAAGCTAAGTAGTAGCGAATCGTCCCATCGTCCAGTTTGACACGGCAATCGCTGCCGTTGGCTTCTACGACCACGCCGTTTCGGCGCTCACGGTCAGTCACTCTGGCGCCCGTCTGGCACGCGCCATCTCCTTTTGATACAGGTGTCAACTTGGGCGGATCCGCTGTCGAGGACGGAGCGGGTTGTGCTTTCGCGGGTGCAGGTTCATGTTTCGGCATGTGTGCTGGCGCAGAAAGGGGGCGTACCCACCTGCCTTGGACAGCATATTCAGTACGGCGTGGCCCGCAAACGACACCATAATCGCCGCTCTGCATGACCTGGATCACTTCGCAGGGCTCCCACTTGGAATCCATGGATAGGGGCGATGCCTCGACACGGTCCCCCACTTTGAATGTCTGCGAAAGACACGGTTTAGAAAAAACCACGGCAATGGCGCTGGCTGCTGCAACAAAATTTCCGATGCGCATTCTTTACACCTCATCAAGTCAAACCCCACCAACAACGTTAGTGTCAATGGTCGGCACGTGCCCAAGAAACAACCGCGAAGCCATGTGCAGAAGAATGCGGCTCCGTAGAATAAACCTAGTGGTCGGTGCGCCCCTTGGCCGTGAAGAAGGTAGAGGCGGTTTTATGGCATTCCTGCTCCCTGTCTCCGTGCACCCGACTCTCCGCCTGATCACTCTTGGTGTCAAGGCAAGCCTGTCTGGCTTTCAGGTCGGCGCTGTCGATGTGCATGGGGGCGGGGGTCACGCCTTATGGCGGCGCCAAGGGCGACGCCAGCGTGTCCATTTGATCCACGATCGAGACTCTTCGCAAACCACGGGAACAGTCCACCCCATTTGACATCGGCGCGCAAGGCGCGTAGCGTCACAATCCAGAGCAGGCACACAACACGGAATAGACATTCTACCATGGATTATGCCAATCCCGATGGAATTGTTTCAACCGCATGGTTGGCCATCCATCTGAACGCGCCCGATATCCGGGTCGTGGATGCAAGCTGGTGGCCGGAGGGAACACAACGCAATGGACGCGAGGAATACGGTGACGCGCACATTCCTGGCGCCGTGTTCTTCGACATCGACGACATCGCCGATCCCGCAAGTCCCTTGCCCCGCATGCTGCCGGGGGCGGATCTGTTTGCCGATCAGGTGGGACGTCTGGGCCTTGGGGACGAACATCGGATCATCCTTTATGACAACGTGGGGGGGGCCAGCGCGGCGGCGCGCGTGTGGTGGATGTTCCATGTGTTCGGTCATCCCAATGTGGCGGTGCTGGCCGGCGGCTTCCCCAAGTGGCTGCGCGAGCAGCGTGCCATCGAGGAAACGACGTCCCCTTCCACTCCGGCCCGTTTCACGCCACGGCTGGATCGTTCGCACCTGCGTACTCTGGAGGAGGTGCACGAAGATGTTCGAACCCACCTTGAACAAATCGTCGATGGCCGCAAGGCTGAACGCTATCATGCCATTCAGGCCGACCTTGCGCCCGGTTCCAGGGCCGGACACATCCCCGGCAGCATCAATCTGCCGGTGGCCGAACTTCTGGACCCGCGTGAGCTGACCCTTCTGCCTGCCGATGTGTTGAAACAACGCTTCGAAAGCCACGGCATCGATCTCAACCGTCCGGTGGTCGCCACGTGCGGGGAGGGGGTGACGTGCTGTTTGCTGACGCTCGGGCTTTATCTTCTCGGCAAGACGGACGTGGCCAATTATGATGGATCATGGATCGAATGGGCCACGCACAAGGAATTGCCGGTGGAGATGGACTGACCGTTCCCTCGATCCTCCCCCATTAAAGGGGGGTGGTAGGAATATACCCCTTTATCCAAGTGTCCTGACAGAGTTGACGCCATAACTTGTCCATTCTAGAGTGTCGTACTGGCGTGCTGTGAGAAAAGACGTTTTTCAAAAAAATGAGTCTTTAGAATGGGCATGGGAAGGCGGTAATTTCTGTCGTCAGGAGGGGTGGGTGAGTGGTTTAAACCAGCGGTTTGCTAAACCGTCGCGGGCCTCAAAAGCCCGCCGGGGGTTCGAATCCCGCATGGATGTGGGGCGTGAAAGGGCAGGATTTGTGCGGTTTTTCGCCCAAACCTGTGAACGAGGCCAGAGGCTGGAAAGGCCGTTTCAGGCCCGTTCTTTCTCTCTCTTCTCCCCTTTTCTCCAAAAGCTGTGCACTTCGGCAGGAGGTACCCATTTTGGGTACAGAAATAAAATCAATGAGTTATTGGTTTTTTGCTGTGAACCAGTTTAGTCGTTGCCTGGCAAGGGGTGGCCTCTGGAGTCGAAAATTAGTCTCCCTCTGGTTTCAGAGTGAACCGGCAACGATAACTTCCGGATGTAGCGTTCCAGTCTGAAATGGCTTCGCCTTCAATTCCAAAAAACGCGGAGAGTCGCTGATTGAGAAGTTGCTTGCGTTTTTTGTTCCGGTCCGTGGCCGATCCGGAACGCCAAGTCATGCCCTTCCGCCAGAGTCTGCAGAAATTCCCATTGTTTGTCCGGTTCCGCTTTCCTTCGATCAACCATTCCCATATCGCTGAAGTTAAAGACTCCGATTTTTGTTTGGCATCGGATCGAGACTCGGTGACCGTCGAGGAAGGTGATGAAGACATCGCCCCAGGTCGCTCCGGCAGGAGTCGGGAAACGCGGGCCGTTTTCGGCTTCTTCCGCCGGAAGAAACGCCGTGCGAAACTCGGCCAGCAGTGTGCGCGCCCTTTCCGTGGCGGCGAAGGCCGAGTCGGTGTGCTCCAGCAGATCAGAGAGCGCTGCCATCCTGATTTGCCTTGCGGCAAGCAACGGTCGCCGGGTTGGCGTCAGAAGGATGGAGGGCGTGTCCTAGAGAGAGGGTGCGTTTCTTTCCGTCTGGAGCACGAGAGTGACCGGGAATCGCTTTCCTTTGATCGGTTCGAAATCACCCACATGAAGGATATCCGCGGCCCCAAGCGTCGCCGGCGCCGATAGGCCGAGCGCGGTTGCGATTTGCCGACAAAGCTCCTTCACGTCGATTCGGTGGATGATGATGTCGGCCCGTGTCAGCGTGAGATCGTCGCAGTTCCGGGGAGAATCGCCGCAGACGGCAACGAAGCGGCCGCTGCCATGATCTACCACCCGGCGAGGACATCCGTCACCGCCGGGGCTGGGGCAATTCACCGAAGTCGCCAGTTCGCCGGTTTGCCGCAGGATCTTTCTGATCTGTTCGAACCCAATCGTTCCCGCCATTGGCGCTGCCAAGCCGGGCAGATCTTCAAACGTCGGCCAGAACGCGCTCATTCCCTCTCCTCTCAGACTCTGGCGTCAAGGCAAACCCTCGATTGGTAAGCCATTGCTCGATCCGAACGCCATCCTCGTTACGGCTGTAGTTGGCGATGTTTTTCGGACGGATCGTCACCGTTCGTGGTTTCTTGGCGTTCTCGAATTTGACGAGAAAGACGGCCTTTATGAGCCTGGCTGAAGTCGAGAAAGGCTGGGAACGCTCAGTCATGGCCGCAAACAGATCATCAGCACGGCGTATCTCGATTTCCTTGTACTTTCCTCCCCAGTTGCGTTGGACTTCCCTCAATCTGACCCCCTTCGACGTCCTTGCAGTGCATGGAATTGGCGCCGTCGCTGATCAAAGGCTGGAGGGTGAATTTTTCACCGTCCGGGAAATAGGTGGCCGAACCAAAGAAATGGAGGCCGAAAGCCTCCCGATACAGCATCCGCTCGCCCTTGGTTTCGGTGTGGATACCGATCTCATCCAAGGTTGCATCATAGATCAGAACATCGTGAGCCTCGGGACGATAGTAGACGCTGGAAGACTGGCCATCCTTGACGGCGCCCTCCCGTTTCACCGGCATGCCGTGGCGCACCAGAATCCACAGCCTGCCATCGTCTGGAAAGACGAACTCCCTTCCCCTCGTTTGTGCTTGTTGAACTAGGCATCCAGATGCGCCTGAACGCCGGCGATCTGCTGGGGTGTGGGATCGGGGATGCCGCGCGGCCCGCCGTCCTGGCCAGCGAAATACTCGAAAGACTTTGGACGCAGCTCGGCGTGCTTGCGTTCGAACAGGGAGCGATCCTTCAGCCAAACCTGCACGGCGATATCGGCTGGGCTGGGATCCGGGATGTCATCGAGGACGAGATTCGCTTCTCGTGCTGCTTCCAGAAGACGATCCATCTCGTCGGAGGTTGACATCTCGTGGATGAAGTAGAGGGCATCGGCAAACTCTGGGGGCGTCTTCTCATCAGGGTCCATCAGAATGGCGGACAGACGGTCATAATCGATCTCACTCCCGATCGATAAACCCAGACCACGATCCATCAAGTATCGCGCGAAAGGTTCCAGAAAGGCGATCAAACGATCACGAGCAATGGTTTTCAAGATATCCGGCTGAGCGAAGCGCCGGGGGTTCAATGTCGCCATGTTTCAAACTCCTGACTGTTCCGGGTCGTGCACCCATGACTGTCCTGTTGGGATGTCTATCGTGGTAGTTGGTTAGGGTGATGCAAAATAACCTTGAGGATAATAAATTGTGCTGATTGCAAGGACAATCCCACTTTTCCTTCCGACACTTTGCATCGCCATCCGGTAAATGTCCAAAAGAGGGACCCCTTACCAGGGAGGACACAAGGATGCACAACGCCATTCACCCCGATCGCATGACGGCCGCCGAACGCCTCGACGAGGCCGCGATCATTTTAAGCCGAGGAATTCATCGTTTGCGGGTCAAAGAAGGTGCGCAACAACAAGAAAAGTCTCTGGACTTCACGATACGGAAGAGCGTGTATGATCATGAACAATTCTCTGAAAAGGATAAATTCTGACTCGCACCGTGATGGCCCAGGTTGCCGCCCTGCCGCAGCAGGACACCGACTCCCTCAAGAAAATGTGGCACGATCTGTTCGGCAACTCGCCGCCTCCCTACAACAAGGCATTCCTGGTCAAAAGACTGAGCTATCGCCTCCAGGTTTGGTGGCCTGTCGGAGGCAACCGAAGCGCGTCTGACCGCCCTGGCCAATGATGCCGTCGATCCCGTCCGCATGAAACGTCACAAGCCCCAGCCCGTCGCGCCTGATCCGCGAATGGCAAGGGGTCGCGCACCAAGTCACCGTGCTCGATGACGGCTTCGAATACCGGGGATGCCGGTATCAAAGCCTGTCGGTGATCGCACGCACCATTACCGGCACCCGCTGGTCGGGGCCGGTGTTCTTTGGTCTCAAGAAATCAGGAGGAGAGAAAAACCCAAGCTCCGATGCGCCGTGTATACCCGCAAGTCCAGCGAGGAAGGATTGGACATGGAATACAACTCGCTTGACGCCCAGCGCGACGCCTGCGAGGCCTTCATCGCCAGCCAAAAGGCCGAAGGTTGGATCCTGGTGCCTGATCGCTATGACGATGGCGGCTTCTCCGGCGGCACCATGGAACGTCCGGCCTTGAAGCGGCTGCTGGGGCCGACATCGGTGTCGGCAGGATCGACTACTGCATCGTCACCTACAAGATCGATCGTCTGACCCGCTCGCTGGCCGACTTCGCCGCGATCGGTGCGATCAAGCTGGTGGAAGCCTTCGATCGTGCCAAGGTCACGTTCGTTTCCGTCACCCAGCAGTTCAACACGACAACCTCCATGGGCCGATTGACCCTGAACATCCTTCTCTCTTTCGCCCAGTTCGAACGCGAGGTCACCGCCGAACGCATCCGCGACAAGTTCGCCGCCTCGCGCAAGAAGAGCATGTGGATGGGAGGGGTCCCGCCTCTGGGCTATGATGTCGACAACCGCAGACTGGTGGTGAACCCGAAAGAAGCTGCATTAATACGCGACATCTTCGAACGCTTCACCCGCATCGGTTCAGCCACCCAGTTGGTCAAGGAATTGCGAAAAGAGGGCGCCCGAACCAAAAGCCAATCCGGAAAACGGCACGAGGGCATCCCAATCGACAAGGGTTTTCTTTACAAACTGTTGCGCAACCTGGGGGATGTGGTTCACAAGGAACAGGTCCACCCCGGTGAGCACGAGGCGATCATCGATCCGGCATTGTGGGCGAAGGTTCACGACATCCTGGGCGTCAGCCCTCGCACGCGGGCGCGCCAGACCTGCGCCAAGACGCCGATGCCGCTCAAAGGCTTGCGGCCATTGCGGTTCGGCGATGACGCCGTGTTTCACCTGGCGCAAAGACCGGTTGTACCGCTACTATCTGTGCTTATCGGCCACCCGGAACGGCCATGACACCTGCCCCGTGCGCAGCATTCCGGCGGCAGAGGCCGAGGCGGCGGTGGTGGCCCACCTGCACAGAATGGTGCGTTCGCCGGAAGTCGCGGTGCGAACGTGGCGCACCTTGCGCGAAACCGACGCGACCATTGCCGAACGCGACGTGCGGGCAGCCTTGGCCCGCCTCGACAAGGTCTGGGACGAACTGTTTCCCGCCGAACAGAACCGTTTGCTCCAGATCATGGTTCAGAAGGTGGTTCTGTCGCCTGAGAGCCTCGACATTCATTTCCGCAGCGAAGGCCTCGACACGGTGGTTGGCGAACTGCGGGCGGCGATGACCGGCACGGAGTGTTGCGCGGCATGAAAACGGACATCATCCCCAACGATCGGACCCACATTCCGATGGCCCTGAAGCGACGGGGCGGGCGCAAGCTGATCATCACCCCCGATGGCGCCGTCGACCCCACGGCACCGGCGCGCATCGATGACACCTTGATCAAGGCGTTGGGCCGGGCGTGGCGCTGGCAGCTGACCATCTATCAGTTTAGCGCAATGGGTTGTTGACGGCACGAATCTGCGTGTGATTCAAGGGGTCTGGCTTTGATGGAAGGGGGACTCAAATCGTG
>WOUV01000151.1 GCA_009773045.1 Rhodospirillaceae bacterium
AGAAGGTCAAGCGCGGACGCACATCCTGGTTCACGCACGGCATCCAACGCATCGTCAAAATCATCCAGGCGTGCCTGCCGCTCCCCCGCCTCTGGAAGGTCATTCTAAACTGATGGATGGCCAGCGCGACGGGATTATTTCTTGAGACCGAAACCAGCGAATCGTTTGTTGAACTTGGCAAGCTGGCCTCCCGTATCCATCAGCCGGTGCACGCCGGTCCAGGCCGGATGGGATTTGGAATCGATGTCAAGACGCAAGGTATCGCCGCCCTTACCATAGGTGGAACGGGTTTTGAAGTCTGTGCCATCGGTCATCACGACGGTGATTTCATGGTAATCGGGGTGAATGCCATCCTTCATGGTCAAGCCTCCATGCAATGAGGCCTTCCATATACCGAATCGCGCGGTGCCACGCAAGGCGGATCTCAAGGACAAACCCCGTTGCCTGAGGTTGGGTACGGTTCAACATTATGTGGGCTATGGTATGGGATTCTGTGAAGGAGGAAAACCCGGCCATGGTGACACCGAAACTGAGTGACGAAGCGCTTTTATCCAGCCAGCACCACGGCCACCCGGGCGCCGACCCCCGTGGCGAAAGCCACCTTCGGCTGGAAATCGTCTCGGAACGATTCAGGGGGCTGTCGCGGGTCGCGCGCCAGCAAATGGTGTATGCCCTGCTGGCCTCTGAAATGCACGAACGGATCCATGCCCTCTCGATGCGAACCTTGACGCCGGAAGAAGAAACAACGAAACAAGAGCCGTTCTGATCTGTCCCCATGTCGTCAGTGTCGGGGATTTGTCATCCAGGGCGGCTTGCCCCGCTGGCCGCCTATCCCCGCATACCAGCCCGCAAGCGCGGTGCGAAAATTCGCCCACGCGCCGGCTTTTGCGTATTGCATCGTGAGCAACAGCGTGACAACGACCACCAAAGGATACAGTGCCGGCCAGAATCGCCGGGTCAGCAAAAGCTTGTTGCGTTCGTCGAGATAAACCGACAGACGGGAACGGTGGCGACGGTCGCGGTTGGACCCCATGGTGGCGCCGTGCGCATGATGAACAAGCGACTCATGGGCATAGCCCAAACGCCAGGCACCCCGCCGCAGGCACCAGTCCACCTCCTCACAGTACAGAAAATAGCTCTCGTCCATGAGTCCGACCTGTTCGATGAACGGACGGATCACGAACATCGCGGCGCCGTTGACATAGTTCATCTGTCGCTCGACCGCGGCATCATTGGGCCGGGGGCGTCGGCCGGCTGGTCAAAGCCGATATTGAAGCCGCGTCCCAGAAGGACGCGCTAACGTCCGCCATAAAGTTGCACCCGATGGGTTGTCTTGAACAGCAGGCGGCTCCCCACGACGCCATAGGCGCCCTTTTGCGCGTGAGCGATCAACGCCTAGAGGGCATCGGGATGGGGTTCTGTATCCGGATTGAGAATCCACACCGCATCCCACGATGGGGTTTCCCCCGAAGGGAGAGCGAACAGGGCACGCAGACACACATTGACACCCCCCGCATAGCCAGGGTTATCGACGGCGCAATGAAGAGTGACCGATTGCCCCTGGGGAGCCAGACACCCGGTCCACGGGCCTGTCTCCTGCTCTCCGGGAAGGCGGGGCCGCCGTGGGGACGGCTGGTGGAACCAGCACGTTGGCCTGGCGCAAGGCGTCGATCAAGGCGTGCCACGCATCTTTTCCGCCATTTTCACAAATGTGGATGGAAAAGTCGGCGCCTTTCATGCCTGCCACAGCCTTCAGGCAGTGCACGATATCCAAAGGATCGCGGAAACTGACAATAAGGATGACGACACGCATGGTCACTCTCGCCGTACTAACAACCGATGGGCTTCAACGAATCTGACGGCGCGGATGGCGAACAGAACACCAATGGCCGCCAACTTGTCGCGGGTTCGCTCAAGTTTTGGGGAGACCAGAACCTGGAACAGATGTCCAAAGGGCGAGAGCAGGACCACCCAACTGCGCAAGGCCCAGCGCACGCGCCCGAACCGGCGTTCCAGCGTCAGCAGATAGGCCTCCCGGGTCAGCCGCTTCCACCGTCGCAGCAGTTCGGAAAAATCGCGGCGGGCGGGATGAAGGACCACCACGTCATCGGCGTAAACGACGGGATACCCTTGCGCCCGGGCACGCTGGCACCATTCGAGATCCTCCGATACGCCACTGCGAAAGCCGCCCACGGTATCGTAAACCGCCCGCCGCATCAACAGATTGGCGGTTATCGAAAATCCTTTGCGTTGCACATACGCCTTGTTGGGAAAGGCAAAGACTTTTTCGAACGCTTCCACCGGACGCATGGCGTGCACATCCTCGACGACAACCTCCACCCGGCCCCCGATCACTTCCGCCTGAGCCAGCCGGGCAAGCCCCCGTTCCAGCCAGTCTTTTTCCGGACGGCAATCGGAATCGATGAAGGCCAGAAAGCGCCCGCACGCCACTGCCACGCCCCGGTTGCGGGCCGGGACCGGCGCCCTGCTCCGGCGCCGCGACGACCACCCGGGCGAGGGACCCCGCCGCGACCCGAACCGCCTCCATTCCAACCGCCGAATTGTTGTCGGCGACGATCACCTCGAAACGATCCCGGGGAAGGCTCTGGCCGGCGAGAAGGGCAAGGCACAGCGTTAAACGATCAAGGTCATTGTAATGGGGAATGATGACCGACACGAGGGGCGATTCCGCTCTTGCGACTCCTGTCGCTTCCATCGTCTGGGGGACCTTCTGATCAATGGGCATCAAGGGTGCAACACAGGATATTTCACACATGACAGGATGTCATCCGGAGGGTGAAAGAGATCACGATATCAGCCTCACCCGCCACAATCAACTGTTCCGTCAGACCTCCCCAAAACCACTCATCGGTCGTTCCTGTTCAGACCCATGGGCCTCATGCATCGACGATTCCCAGTGGACACACCCCCTCTTGCACGGGCTTGGCCCGCGCAAGAGGGGATCTGTCAGTGAGCGCCGATCAGTGAGTGCCGATGCTGTTCAGGCCCCCGCCTCCATCGCGGGGGAAATATTTTTTTGCTTCACGCGGCGCGGACGCGGGCGATGAAGCCGTCCACTTCCTTGCGCAGGGTTTCCGACTGGCGGGACAGGTCACTGGCCGCCGTCAGCACCTGATTGGCGGAGGCCCCGGCCTCCTCGGCGGCGGTGGTGACGCTGCCGATGTTCTTTGACACCTCCGTCGTGCCAGTCGCGGCCTGTTCGACATTGCGGGCGATTTCCTTGGTGGAGGCGCCTTGTTCCTCGACCGCGGAGGCGATGGAGGAGGAAATCTCGTTGATTTCGGTGATGGTGCCGGCGATGCCCTGAATGGCACTCACCGCCTCCTTGGTGGCGCTTTGCACCGCGGTGATCTGCTGGCTGATGTCGCCAGTGGCCTTGGCGGTCTGGTTCGCAAGGCTTTTCACCTCGTTGGCGACCACCGCGAATCCCTTGCCGGCATCCCCGGCGCGGGCCGCCTCGATGGTGGCATTGAGGGCGAGAAGATTGGTCTGGCTCGCGATATCGTTGATGAGGCTGACCACTTCGCCGATTCTGTTGGCGGCCTCCGCCAACCCTTGCACGATGGTATTGGTGTGCTGGGCTTCCGTCACGGCGTTTTGTGAAATTTTCGCGGCCTGTGACACCTGGCGGGAGATCTCGGCGATGGAAGCCGACAATTCCTCGGCGGCCGCCGAAACGGTTTGCACGTTGGCGGAAGCCTGTTCGGCGGCGGCGGCCACCGTGGTGGCCTGGCGGCTGGTTTCCTCGGAAATCGCCGACATCGAGGTGGCGGTCGCCTGCATCTCGGTCGCGGCGGAGGAGACCGCGTTGACCACGCCTTTGACGGAGGACTCGAAGCCGTTGGCAAGGTCGTTCATGGCCTTTTTCTTTTCGGCCTCAGCACGCTTTTTCTGTTCTTCGGCCTCGGCGGCCATGCGATTGACCTTAAGGGCGTTTTCCTTGAACACCTGAACCGTGTCGGCCATGGCGCCGATTTCATCTTTCCGGTCCAGGCCGGGGATGGCGATCATGGTGTTGCCACTGACAAGCTGGGCCATGCAGTCTTTAAGAACGGCCAGCGGGCGGGTGATGCCGACCGCCGTCCACGAACGCCGCTCCGGCGCCGAGCGCAAGCGCGCCCACCACCAGCGCCAGCGTGAGGGTATTGGCCTAGCTTTGGGTCGTCTTGGTGTTGGTCATGAAAGCATCGGCCTTGGCGCGGGCGAAATCAAGGGCGGTGTCCATCTGCCGAAGGATCGTTGTAATCTGTGCGGTGCCGCGGCCGCGGGCAACCGCGCCAGCCTCCTCGTCCTTGCCCTGCCGGGCGAGATCAAGGACTTCCTAGCGGACCGGGCGCCAGTCGGTATAGACTTGACGCAGTTTATCGAATTCCGACTTATCGCCCAGGAACTGTTGACGGGCTACTCCTATGCGTTCATAAACCTTCTCTTCGTATTTGTCGATTTCCCTGCTGATGCGGTCCACATCGGACGCTTCCTTTGCCAGAATGGCGTCGCGTATGGAACGTACGATCTGGATTACTTCAACTTTAGACTCAAGCAACGCCCGCGTTACCCGAAAGGGATGTTCATAAAGTTTGGTTGTTTGCGTGCCCAGAGTCTCCATGCTGTTGATGGAAATGACCCCCAGGATGGCCGTCAGAATCAACAGAAGCGCAAATCCCAAGGCGAGACGCATTCCGATTTTGATGTTGCCGAACATATCCTTTTTCTCCCGATTCTTATTTGCATTTGCCAACCGGCATCCGCATTCCCTTATGAAAGGTCTAGTCTCTTTCAATCATTATCCCTTGTGAGGGCCTCTACCATCAGGCCATACGGAAGTACACGGTCATGGAGAGAACCAGAAGAATGAAATGCGAATTGAATTGTTTTTCATCCCAGTCCTCTCGTTTCTAGATGTTCTCACAAAAACACTGTGAGTGTCCAGGATTTTGACATGAAATCATGGATATCATAATGATAGTGCATATAAACTTGATTGCCGCTCCACCGCCGGCGGCGCGCCCGATAGAGCGATGAACCAGGCCACTTGGCTCTGCACCATCAGAGGAATATGGGGAAGGTACGGCGCCCTTCCCACGCTTTCTTCAATTATTTTTCTTCCACGGAGAGACCCATGACGAAAAACGATCGCCGCGTGGTGGTGGCCATGTCTGGAGGCGTGGACAGCGCGGT
>WOUV01000152.1 GCA_009773045.1 Rhodospirillaceae bacterium
TTCCTTGATCGGGATCTGGCCGCGGGGTTTGATGTTTTCGCCATCCAGCGCAATCTGCAACGGGAAAGTTCCTATGACTCGAGTTCCCTTGGCGGCGCGCTGCGGCTTGGGTTCGGCTATAACGAATCGTGGCGGCAACAGATCAATTACACGGCCAAGCAGGACAAGGTTGAAAACGTGAAATCCACGGCTTCCACTGTGATCAAGCAGCAGGAGGGAACCTATGTCCAGTCTTCGGTGGGGCAGGTCCTTAGCTATGACACGCGGGACAGCCGTGTCCATCCGTTCGAAGGACACGTGATTCGTCTGACCAATGATGTTGCCGGCCTGGGGGGCACCGACCGGTTCCTGCGCACCAATCTTGACGTAGCCCAGTATTTTTCTTTGGGGGAGCAGTGGGTTCTGAAACTCAGCGCCGATACGGGCTACATCGCTGGTTTGGGCAAGGATGTGCGCATCGGTCAGCGCTATTTTCTGGGGGGAGACACGCTACGCGGTTTCTCGGTGGCGGGCGTCGGCCCGCGCGACAAGGCCAGCAAGGATGCCCTGGGGGGCAACTGGATGGTGTCCGGCACGGCGGAGATGACCTTTCCCTTGGGGTTGCCCAAGGAACTGGGCATCAGCGGCAAGGCGTTTTCGGATTTTGGGACCTTGGGACAGTTTGATGGTTTGAAATCGACGGGGGTGGATTATGCCGCAACGATGCGCGTCTCGGTGGGAACGGGCGTCGTGTGGGAGTCTCCCATGGGGCCGCTGAGCATCGATCTTGGTGTGCCTCTCAGGAAGGAGGCCTTCGACAAGACAGAAATTTTCCGCTTCAATTTCGGAACGAGGTTCTGAAATGGGGAAGGGGTGGGTTCAAGGGGTGAAAAAAATTCTGGCCGTGGTGGGGATCGTGGTTCTTGCCGGCGGGGGGCTGGCCTTTGCGGAAGGAGCCAAGACAGGGGGAGAAGCGGTGTCGGTGGTGGTCGGCGTGGTGGATGTTCCCCGTCTGGTGCGGGAATCTGCCGCCGGCAAAACCGTTCTGGAGCAGCGGCAGAAATACCTGACCGTCTTTCAGAACGACACCCGCAAGGAAGAAAAAGAATTGAGCGATGCGGATCGGGAACTGGTGCGGCAGCGGACGCTGTTGTTGCCGGAAGCCTTCGCCGAAAAACAGGGGGAATTTCGCAAACGCCTGACCGAATTCCAGCAGACGGTCGAGCAGCGGCGCCGCAATCTGGATCGGTCGGTAGGGGCGGCATTGGGCCAGATCGAAAAAAAGATCGTGGAACTCGTGCAGGCCGTGGCCAAGGAACGGGGGGTCAACGTGGTGCTGTCCCAGACGCAGGTGTACATGTTCGAACCGCGGTTTGACATGACCGACCCGGTGATGGAGCGCATGAACAAGGCCCTGCCGAAGGTCACCATGCAAGACCCGGCAAAGCTCCCTCCGCCCGAAGAACAGGGGGACGCTAAAAAGCCGTGAGGAGGGCACCGAGCGTGACGGAACGTCCCCTCTCCTCCATTCCTGTGATTCATTCTTCTTCTTCGAGTTCCGCAAGGATTGGAACGGAACATGGCTGATCCCCATTTTTTCAGCGTTGCCGACCCATTTTCCTTGGGCGAGATCGCCCGCATTGGCGGGGGAACCCTGGGGCCAGGGGCGGACCCGGCTAGGCTCGTCCGCGATGTGGCGCCCCTTGAAACGGCCAGCTTCGATGACATCAGCTTTCTTGACAATCGCAAGTACATTCCCGCCTTCACCGCCAGCCGGGCGGGCGCCTGCCTTGTGCAGCCAGCCCTGGCCGAGCGGGCGCCGCCTAGCATGGCCCTGGTGCTGACGGACGAACCCTATCGGGCCTATGCCCTGATTGCCCAGGCGTTTTATCCGGACCCCGTCCCTTCCGGTGTCATCGATCCACGGGCGGTCGTTGATCCATCGGCCCGTATCGGGGTCGGGACCGAGGTTGCCGCCGGCGTGGTGATCGGGCCACGGGTTGAAATCGGCAGGCGATGCACGATCGCCGCTCTGGCCGTCATCGACCCCGGAGTTGTGATCGGCGATGACTGCACGGTGGGGGCGCATGTCTCATTGTCCCATTGTCTCATCGGCCACCGGGTCGTGATCTATCCCGGTGCCCGTCTGGGGCAAGATGGTTTCGGCTTTGCCTTGAGCCGGGACGGCTATACCAAGGTGCCGCAACTGGGCCGGGTCATCGTCGGCGACGATGTGGAAATCGGCGCCAATACGACCATCGATCGCGGCGCCGGACCCGACACGATCATCGGTCCAGGATGCAGGATTGATAATCTGGTGCAGATCGGGCATAACGTGCACCTGGGGCGAGGATGCGTGGTGGTGGCGCAGGTGGGAATCTCCGGCAGCACCCGGGTGGGAGATTTCGCCATGATGGGCGGACAGGCCGGTTTGATCGGGCACCTGTCCATCGGTGACGGTGCGCGGATCGGCGCCCAGGCCGGCATCATACGCGATGTCGCCGCGGGCGAAACGGTCGTGGGTAGTCCGGCGCTGCCGGCGCGGGAGTATTGGCGGCAAAGGGTGGTTCTTGAACACATGGCCAGGCGCGACAAGGCCAGGGAACCGGAAAAATAAGGGCTGGCAGCGAATGGACACGGCGGCGCAGGGCAAGATAATCGACATCCTGCGGGTCATGCAAATGATCCCGCATCGTTACCCTTTCCTGATGGTGGATCGGGTAGTCGCCGTGGTGCCGGATATCAGCGCCGTCGGCGTCAAGAATGTATCGAGCAACGAACCCTATTTCCAGGGGCATTTCCCAACGCGCCCCATCATGCCCGGGGTTCTGATCATCGAGGCCATGGCCCAGACCGCGGCCGTGCTGGTGGTGGAAACGCTTGGCGAACAGGCTGAGGGAAAGCTGGTCTATTTCATGAGCATCGACTCGGCTCGTTTCCGCAAGCCGGTCGTTCCGGGCGATCGTTTGCTCTTGAATGTTTTCAAGGAGCGCAACCGGGGCAATGTGTGGAAGTTCCGGGCCGAGGCCAAGGTGGAAGACACCCTGGTTGCCGATGCCACCTATACCGCCATGATCATGGAGCGCTAATGGCCGATATTCATTCTTCCGCCATCGTCGATTCGAACGCGCGTCTGGGGTCAGGGGTGCGGATCGGTCCTTTTTGCATCGTGGGATCGGAGGTGGAAATCGGCGATGGGGTTGAATTGATGTCGCATGTCGTTGTCATCGGGCACACGGTGCTGGGTGCGGGCACGCGCGTCTTTCCCTTTACCTCCCTTGGCCATCCGCCGCAGGATTTGAAATATCAGGGCGAGGCCTCTTCCCTGATCATTGGTCGGGACAACGTCATCCGCGAACATGTCACGATGAACCCCGGCACCAAAGGCGGCGGGATGGTCACCCGGATCGGTCACAAGTGTCTGTTCATGGTGGGTGTTCATGTCGCCCATGACTGCATCGTTCACGATCACGTCATTATGGCCAACAACGTCACCCTGGCCGGCCATGTCGAGGTGGGGGAGTGGGCCACGCTGGGGGGATTGTCGGCGGTGCATCAGTTCGTCCGCATCGGTCGCCACGCCATGGTGGGGGGCATGTCGGGGGTGGAAAACGACGTCATTCCCTATGGTTCGGTATTGGGCAACCGGGCACGGCTGTCTGGACTCAACATCGTTGGCCTGAAACGGCGGGAATTTTCGCGAGAGGATATCCACGCGTTGCGCAACGCCTACCAGCTTTTGTTCGCCCAGGAAGGAACGTTGCAGGAGCGTTTAGCTAATGTTGCAAATTTGTTCCAGGATAATGGGGCGGTCATGGAAATCGTTGCGTTCATCCGGGCCGATTCCAGCCGTGCCATCTGTCAGCCGAAAATGGACACTGCCGCCTGAGGAAGGCATGCCGCAAACGACGCTGGGGGTGGTGGCGGGGGCCGGCGCTTTGCCATTCATGGTCAAGGATTTCTGCCGGGCCAGGGGACGTCCGGTGTTCGTGCTGGCCCTTGAAGGTCATGCCGATCCGGCGGTGGTTCGTGACGTGCCCCATGCCTGGATTCGTGTGGGGGCGGCAGGGCGGGGTCTAGAAATCCTGCACCGGGCTGGCGTGCGCGAACTGGTGCTGGCAGGAGCGGTCCGTCGTCCCGGCCTGCTGGAATTGCGGCCGGACTGGCGAACGATGGCTTTTCTGGCCAAGGTCGGACGCAAGGCCATGGGCGGCGATGATGCGCTGTTGCGGGCGGTGATCCTGGAACTGGAGGCGGAGGGGTTTCGTGTGATCGGGATTGATGGCCTCATGGAGGATCTCGTTGCCGCGGTGGGTCTTTACGGGGGGCCGGCGCCCGACGATCACGCGTGGACCGACATCTGGCGCGGGGTCGAGGTCGCCCGCAGGCTTGGCGCCCTTGATGTGGGGCAGGGGGCCGTGGTGCAGCAGGGGCTGGTTCTGGCGGTGGAAACTGTGGAGGGGACCGATGCCATGCTGGCCCGCTGCGGGTCCTTGGCGCGCCAGGGACCGGGGGGAGTGCTGGTCAAGGTGTGCAAGCCCGATCAGGAACGGCGGGCCGATCTGCCAACCATCGGGACGGCAACGCTGTCGCATGCGGCCGCGGCAGGCTTGCGGGGCATCGCCGTCGAGGCGGGCAGTGCTTTGGTGGTGGACCGGCAGGCCATGGCGGAGCAGGCCGGGCGGCTTGGTGTGTTCGTGATCGGCATCGATCCTAGTCTGCCGTGTCCGGATGATGGACAAGAGCGTCAGGAGTCGCGCGGTGTTTGAGGGAAAGAACAAACAAGGGCATACCCGCTTGCCCTGGGCCTTAAGGCGGGTACGGTTCAACATTATGTGGGCTATGGTATGGGATTCTGTGAAGGAGGAAAACCCGGCCATGGTGACACCGAAACTGAGTGACGAAGCGCT
>WOUV01000153.1 GCA_009773045.1 Rhodospirillaceae bacterium
GGTTCACGCGCGGCATCCAACGCATCGTCAAAATCATCCAGGCGTGCCTGCCGCTCCCCCGCCTCTGGAAGGCCATTCTAAACTGATGGATGGCCAGGTCGAAACCCTTCTGCGCCGTCAGACCGAAGGCCTTTTGACGGTGGCCGACCGGGTCGAAACCGATACCACCCGCACCATTCAGGCCCTGGCGCAAAAAGTGGGGGGGGCTGGTTCAGGCGGCGGATGCGGCCTCCGCCCGGGCGCGGGAAATGGAAGACGTCCTGCGCCGACAGGTCGATGGCCTGAACACCGCCGCCGATCGCGCCGCCGCCAGCACCCGCCAGATTGGCGAAACCTTGAACCAGCAGATAGAAGGGTTGAACGCTTCGGCCATCAATGCGACAAAGCGGGCCGAAACTCTGGCCCATCTTTTGCGTGGGCAGAGTGAATCACTCGCCAAGGTGGGGGCGCACACCGTCAGCGATGCCGAAACCCTCTTCCGCCAAATCCAGGAACAGGCCGAAACCGTTGTCGCTTCCGGCGGCAAGGCCATCGCGGATGTCGCCGGAATCGCCGCCACCTTGAAAGAACAGGCGGAAAGCCTGAACAGCCTGTTCCATGGCCATACCGAGGCCCTGGCGGCGGCGGGTGGGCGCCTGAACGATCAGGCCGACCGCCTTGCCGCCACCCTCCAGCAACAGGCGATCGGCCTTGATCAGATGACCGAACGGGTCATGACCCGTGTCCAGATCGTGGACGATGGCCTGTCGGTACAATCCCGCACCCTGACCGCCGCCTCCGATCAGGCCATGACCCGGCTGCGGGAACTGGGGGAGACGTTTGGTCGGCAGGTGGATCTTCTCACCCAGGCCACCGATGGCATGACCGTGCGTCTCACCGTTCTGGGCGAGACCGTGACCACGCGCGCGGCGGATCTGGAGGGTGTGTCGGAGCGGGTGCGTGGGCGGATCGGGCAGGTGGGGGAAACCTTCCAGACCCAGGCCCAGGTCTTGACCACAGCCGCGGAACGAATGATGATTCGCACGCGCGATGTCGGCGACTCCTTGCGCCAACAGGTGGAGGAGATGAACAAGGGGGCCACCGCCGTGGGCGAGCTGACCGAGCGCATTCGCGATTCCTTGCGCCGGCAAACGGAAGAGCTGAGCGATATCACCTCCATCGTCTCCACCCAGACCCGTCTGGGAGAGGCGGCTTTGGCGCAGCAGTCCAGGCACCTGTCCGCGGTGTCGGAACAACTGATGGCCCGGGTGCGGACCATCGTCGATTCCCTGCGCCAGGGGTCCACCGATCTGGTGGCAACCGCCTCGCGGGCCAGTTTCGATCTTGATGCAATGGGCGAGGGGCTGCACCAGCGCACCGCCGATCTGGCCCAGGCCGCTCGGGAAGTGGTCGAAAAAACAGGAGCGGTCGGCAGCGCGATCGATACCCGCGTCCGACAGATGATCGATACCGCCGATCAAACCGTCACGCGCCTGAGCATGGTTGGCACGGTCCTCAATGAACGCACCGGGGATCTAGAAAAAAGCTGGCAGCAGACTGAAAACCGCGTCTCCCGGCTGGGCGAGAGTCTGGGGCACCTGATCCGCCAGTTCGTCCGCGGCGCCGAGGAGGCCGGAACCACCGTGCAGAGCTTTGGCGCGGTCCTGCACGAAAGGTCACAACAAATCCACGAAACGGCCGAAGGCGCGACGGGGCAGGTCACCCAGCTTGGGGATGCCTTGCATCATGTGGCCCGTATGTTCGAGGAGTCCTCCAGCAAAACCACGGCACAGGTCGGGGTGGCCGCCGAACGGATGCGGGAAATCATCCAGGAACTGGCCACAAATTCGGAAAAGGTTGCGGGGCATGTGCGGGCCGGCGGCGATGGTTTCCGCAAGCATTCGCGCGAACTGTTGACCATGAGCGAGGAAACCCAGAACAAGGTGCGCCTTGCCTTTGACTCCTTGCAGCAGAAGGCGGAAGAATTTGCCGTCACCGGTGAGCGTCTGGTGCAGCAGGGTGAGTCTCTTGGCAAGGGCTTCGACCGTCAAGTGACCGAACTGATCAAAGCCTCCAAAAGCGCCGAACAGCAGGTGCTTTTGCTGGAACGGACCCGTAGCGAGGTCGGCATTGAACGGTTCTTGCAGAATGCGGCGTTCATCATTGAACGGTTGCAGTCCCTGGCGGTGGACATCACCCGTGTCTATCAGACGCAGGTGGACGAAGAAATGTGGAAAAAGTTCTACAAAGGCGACACGGCGGTTTTCCTGCGTCACCTTTTGAAAAGTCTGACCCGTGCCGAATTGCAGGCGATCAAAAACCGGTTCGAGGAAGACTCGGAATTTCGCGAATTCGTCTCGCGCTATGTGGCGGAATTTGAAAGCCTGCTGCAACAGGTGCGGACCTGTGACCGTCCCGATGTCCTGATGACCGTCTTCACCAGTTCCGACGTGGGTAAACTCTATCTGACCCTTGCCAAGGCCTTGGGCCGCATCGAGTGATCGGCAAGGCCATGGACCCGGCAGACCAGACACCGGCCCCGCGCGGAGGAAAACGCCGGCACCGGACACAGGCCCTGGCCACGGGAGCGTTGGTCGTGGCGGCGGCGGCGTGGGGCGCGACATCCTTTATCGCCCCAACCGATCCCGTCGCCGGAATGATCCGGGCGACGGCGCAGGCCGCGCTGGTCGGGGGGCTGGCCGACTGGTTCGCCGTCACGGCGGTGTTCCGCCATCCGCTTGGGATTCCCATCCCCCACACGGCGCTAGTCCGGCGGAACAAGGAGCGGATCGGACAAACCCTTGGCACTTTCCTGAAACGGCACCTGTTCAAGCGGGCCGAAATCTTCCGCAAGGTGCGATCCCTCGATATCGCCGGCCGGCTGGCCCAGGGACTGAGCGATGAGGCGCAGGCTTTTGCGCTGGCGGGTTCCCTGGTCAAAACCCTGCCGGCCCTTTTGTCCGCCACGGAGGATTTGGGCGCGAAGACCCTGCTGCGGGATCTGCTGCGCCAGCCGGTCGATCGCCTTGACATGCCGGGGGTGGTGGCGGATCTGCTGAAAGGGCTGGCGGAAGAGGGACAACACCAGGCCTTGTTCGACCGTTTGATCGGTTTCGCGCAGGCGTCCCTTGAAGCCAATCACGAGCACATTCACAAGACCGTCAGCGCTCGCAGTGCGTGGTGGCTGTCGCCGACCGTGGATCAGGCGATCGCCGGGACCATCGTCGCCACGGCGCAGGAGCTTCTGACTCATTTGGCGGACACCCATCATCCCATCCGCCGGCGTTTCGACCAGGAAGTGCGTGCGGCCCTGGCGGGTTTGCCGGGAAGACCCTCTTATCGCGACACGGTGAACCAGATCGTGAGTCGTTTGCTGGAGGGTGAGGCGGTGCGATTGACCCTGGACGATCTTTGGAGCGCCATGCGCCAGTCTGTTGAACAAGATGTCTCGGCTCCCTCTTCGCGCCTGCACGCGATCACGGGGCAAGCCCTTCGCGCCCTTGCCCGTGCCCTGAAGGAGGATGCCGTTCTGCGGGAGCGCCTCAACCGCCGGATCGCGGCGGCGGTGCTGGCCGTTCCCTGGCGTTCAGGAATCGAGCGGTTCGTGGCCGAGGTGATCCAGCGCTGGGACGACCGCGCCACGACCCGGCGCCTGGAACGGGCCTTGGGGAACGATCTGCAATACATCCGTCTCAATGGCACGCTTGTGGGGGGGGATGGTGGGGCTAGTGATTCATCTGGTGATTCAGGCGTTTGCCCCGTGACCGTCTCCTTTCCCGTCATCGCGGATAGATGCGCACCGCGATGCGGCGGTTGATTTCCTGACTCCGCGGCAGCGGCGTGCCATCGGGCGCGCGGTTGCTGACCTTGGGCGCGATGTCGGCGAACCCCAAGGCCCGCATGCGGTCGGCGAACACACCAAAGCCGATCAAACTGCGTACCACGCCGGTTGCCCGGGCGGCGGACAGCTCCCAGTTGGACGGGAACTGGGGGGTTGTTGATGGGCATATCATCGGTGTGCCCCTGCACCTCGACCTGAAAGGTGTTGTAGCGCTGGTTGTTCAGAACCTCGGCCAGTTGCTGGACCACCGGCAGCGCCGCGGGCTTGAGGGTGGCTGAACCGGAGTCGTAGAAAACCGTGCTGGCAAATTCAACGACGATGCCCAGGGAATCCTGCCCCACATTGGCCACCCGGTCGATTTCAAGACGGGTCACGACGTCTTTCATGTCTTTTTTCAGCCGTTCCAGCGGACGTTCCGTTTCCTTCTTGCTGATGCTTTCCGTCAGGCCCGCCTTCACCTGCTCGAACTGCACGGCATCGATTTTCGAGATGGACATCAACATGATGAAAAAGGTCAGGAGCAGCGTGACCATGTCGGCATAGGTCACAAGCCATTCCTCGCACGCATCGCACTTTTTTTCCGGAATCAGCCCTTTTTTCTGGCTCATTTTTGTCCCTTCATGTGCCGTTCGATGTTGAAATGAAGGACCGGGTCAAGATAGCTGTTCATTTTGTCCTGGATGTAGCGCGGGCTTTTTCGTTCGGCCAGCAGGGCCAACCCCTCCGCCACAAGATAATTGCGAAATCGCACGATCTCCTCGCGCTGTTGCACTTTGCTCGCGGTGGGCATGAAGACCAGTCGTTGCAGAAGTGTGCCATACAGGGTGGTCACCAGCGCCACCGCCATGCCGGGACCGATTTTCGACGGATCGGAGACCATGGTTCCCAGCATGATGATCAACCCCACCAGCGTGCCAATCATGCCGAAAGCGGGGGCGGTATTGGCCATGTTGCGCAGAATGTCGGCGGAAACGGTTGCGCGCTGAAAGGTTGTTTCCACGGTATTGGCGAGGATCTCCCGCACCTCTGCCCCCGTGTAGCCGCTGATGACAAGATCGACG
>WOUV01000154.1 GCA_009773045.1 Rhodospirillaceae bacterium
TGGTGGTGAAGGCGCAGGGATCAATCGACCATTTCTTCCGACTTCGAGACGACCTTTGTGCGGCGTCGGAATCGTGCCAGATCATGCCGGATGGTGCCGCTGTCTTGCTCGATGGGCAAGGTCAGATCCGTTTCCGGGGGTTTTGTCTGGGTTGGCCTTCTGTGATTTTCTCTCCGATGAAACGGACCGGGAGGGGCGCATGGCCGCCATGGCGGTTTCCCGGAAGGAATTCACCGCGTCTGCGCCGTGAGGCGGGGCGGACGCAGGATGGGCCTGCGGCCCGGCGGCGGAACGCGGATCCCGGTGCCACGGGACTGCCGCTATCCATGGGCCTACAGTTTCGGTGCGGTCCGCCCCGCCCCGCCCGGAAAACGGGAGCGGCACGGGTCCTGCCCACCGTCAACACCGAGGCCCTGTCCCGGCATTGGGCCGAAATCAGCCGTCAGGGCGGGGGGCGCGCCAAGCGCCCACGCCATCCTCATTCTCGACGGCGGGCACAAGGCCTGGTGGGGCGGCTTGGCCGTTCCCCACACCATCACCCCGCGGCCACGGCCGCCCTCCGCCCCGGCCCGTCGAAAATGTCTGGCAAGACCTGCGCCAGAATGCCCTCGGCCACAACGTCTGGGAAAACGACACGGCCATCGTCCATGCCTACCGCGAGGCATGAAACACGCGCATCGCCATGCCCCAGCGCATCCGTCGCCTCAAGACAGGGGGCCGCAGTCACTCTTTAAGGCCGTTGGTATGAGGATGGAAATGATCCCTATCAGCGTCCGCCTGGACGGATCCCTTCGAGCCTTGATCGCCAGGACTTCTCCTCAAACGCCGGGCGGGGACTGTCCAGGAAACGGGGTCCCTCTCAGGATTTGCGGGGGCGGGAAACGAAACGGGCATGGCCATCGTCACGCAGAATCGGCTTGCCCGCCCCAAGGCCCAGAAGCTCGGCGATGTGAGGCGGCAGTCGGGCGGCAACGTCGGTGGAAAGGGGCACGCGCGATTCCTGTGTCAGGGAACGCACCGTGGGTGTTGTCCGGACACGATCGGGAACGGCAACAGTCCTGGGCAGGGCGGCCTGCGCGGCCCGGACGGGAGGGGAAGAAGGGGGCAGGGCGACCTGCGCGGCTAGGACGGGAGGGGAAGAAGACAACGGGGGAACCGCGCGAATGACGACCGTCGGCGTGACCTTGGGTTTGACCGGTGCCCAGGCCTGCACCGCCACGGGCCGGCCGGTCTGGGTCCGCATCATGCGCGGTTTGATCATCTGCCTGGCATCGACCCTGCCGGCATCCGATGATTCGTCCGGTTGCCGTGGGCGGCCATAGAAGCGCACCATGGCATCAAGGCCGATTTCCGCCCGCATCCCGCCTTGCGCCCGGGCTTCCGCATAGGGGGCGTGCGATTTCAGGAGCCGGCTCAAGTAATCGCCCGAATGATGACCGAAGCGACGCCACAGGCTGTCAAGGAAGGCCTCCCCCTCCTCGGGCACCATCAGCCGTTCGATATAAGGCCGTTGCGCGGCGGCAAACAGGCGATACAGATTCGGTTCAAGCGGTCCCTCGTCGGCGGCGACGAACACGGCCGGTACCAGTTTTTTCCGTCGCAGAACGGCGTAATACGCCTGGGCCAGATATAAAAGCCGATGCATCTTGCCAGACTGAAGATATTCCTTGTCATTGAGTGCCCGGTCCATGAACCAGAACACCACATCGAACATCGAATCGCAGACCGGGGCTTGCATGATGTGTTCTCTTTCGGAAATACTGACAAAGACGATGCGCGGTCTGTGGGTCAGGATACCCGAACGTTCCCCGCATTTCCATGACCGATCCACAGATGAAATAACCGAAATGATCGAAACAGCCGATGCCGCCCTCCCGACCGTCACGATCGCCCTGACCGTCAATGGCCGGCTTGTCCGTGCACAGGTCGAAGGACGCACGGTGCTGTCACAATTACTGCGCGAAATTCTTGGCCTGACAGGCACACACGTTGGGTGTGATACCAGTCACTGCGGATCGTGCGTCGTTCACATGGAGGGACGCGCCGTCAAGGCCTGTACGGTGCTCGCCGTTCAGGCCGATGGAACGGCCATAACCACCATCGAAGGAGTGGCGCGGGACGGCGTTTTGCATCCGATGCAGGAAGCGTTCCGGGCGCATCATGCCCTCCAGTGCGGCTTTTGCACTCCCGGCATGGTGATGATGGCGCTGACCCTGGGGCCCCACCCCGACGAGGCCACCCTGCGCGCCGGTCTTGCGGGGAATGTGTGCCGCTGCACCGGTTATGCGCCTGTCCTGGCCGCCGTGCGGGCCGGCGCGGAGGAGGGATGATGTATCCGTTCGCCTATCACCGTCCCCATACGTTGGCCGAGGCGGTCGCCTGTCATCAGGCGGCGGTGGAGCCTCGATATCTGGCCGGCGGCCAGACCCTGTTGCCAAGCCTGAAGCTGCGGTTGGCGCAGGTTTCGGACGTGATCGACATCGCCCGGATTGCGGGCCTTGCGGGCATTAGTGCCACGGAAGACACGGTGCGGATCGGGGCCATGACCTGCCATGCCGATGTGGCGGCCTCCCCCATTGTGCGGACACGGATTCCGGCCCTGGCGCAATTGGCGGGGGGAGCATCGGCGATCCGGCGGTACGCAACCGTGGCACCCTTGGGGGAGCACTGGCCGCCAACGATCCGGCCGGTGATACTGCGGCAGCGGTGCTGGGTCTTGGGGCCAGCCTTCAGACCGACCGTCGCACGATCGCCGCGGATGCCTTTTTCACCGGTCTGTTCACGACCCCGCGCTTGCCGCGGCGGAAATCATCACTGTAGTCACCTTTCCGGTCCCGTTGCGGGCCAGGGTACGCCCGGTTTGTCCACCCGGCCTCGCGGTATGCGCTGGTGGGGGTGTTCGCTGTCCTGACGGCACAGGGGCCGCGCGTGGCCGTGATGGGCGCGAGACCCTGCGTGTTCCGGGCTTCCATCCTGGAGGAGGCCCTGTCCCGGAAAGGGTTTTTCCCTGAGGCCCTGAAGGGGCTGGAAATCCCCGCCATGGGATTCAACGCCGATCTTCAGGCCACTCCCGCCTATCGGGCGCATTTGACGACGGTTATGACATTCCGGGCCGTACAGGCCGCTCTGGAGACATCATAAACAGCGTTGCACTGTTCAACTCCCGCGCTTTCCCCAGGCACAGGAAAACGCAGAAAAATTTGATGCTGGAATAATGCGCGTTGTATATGTCGAACCCTATCCGAAGAGTCGTGCATTGGAGCTGCACTCAGAGTCGATAGAGCTTAAGGAAAGCCTGGATAGTCAATCTGCCACGGACCGCGTCACATTTGAGCCGTTTACAGGGGTTGGTGCCAGGCGATTCCTGGATCTGTTTTCAATGTCGCTTGGTAGTGGATCAAAATCGAAGAGAAAAGACCAAGACGGCAACACCATGGAATGGAAGAAAAAAATGCTTCCGCCCGCACTCCCTTGCTTCCTAAATCATATTTGGACATTGAGAAAGCAGCTTCGGAAATCTGGCAGAATAGCCTGCCTAAGAATAGTTCGCCCAGCTAACGATATGGGAGGACGAAGAACGTCTTGTTCCTCAAGCAATTTATGGGAGCATAGCAGAGACCCCAAACCGTTGGAGGGCTTCACGCCGCCTCTCGGTAGGAGGAGCGGACGATCCCACCGAGGGCTTCTCTGCTGCAAATCACCCCGATATCCTGGGGCCGTAAGCTCACCTGCAGGACGTTGTTCCCGATCCCGTCACCGGAATGAGGTCGTTCGGTGTTGTAATGGCGGATCCAGCTCTTCAAAATGAAGGAGAGTTGGGAGTTGCTGAAGCAAACGAAAAAATCCAGGCACTCCCGCTTGAAGGTGCCGATGAAGGACTCGCAAAAGGCATTGACCTGGGGCGCACCATGGGGAATCTGGATGACCCGAGCGCCTTCGGATTTCCAGACCTCGTTGAATGGCCCGGAGAACTTGGTGTCGGTCGGCGTCACGGATTCGGCAACATTGTGGTCGCATTCGGCTCCAAGGCGGAGAAGTTCTGATTTCTCTTCGGGCGACGGCAAAATCCGCTTGGTCGTCACCCGTGCCTGGAGGAAGCAGCCGTCACGCCTCATGGCGCGTCGCCGCACTCGCCCAGCGGAGATCTGAGGCAACAGACACCTCTCATGCGCGGAGGTGCCCCGCGCACCATTCCCGCAATGCTCCATCAAACGACGCGCAAGCCACGCCCTCCGCCCATGACGGCGAAAGATTCACGCTTGGTATCCTTCTCTCTCCCTCCCCTACGCACCCGGCTGGGGTTCGGGCGGTGGGGAGCCGCCATAGCCGCGCCCCCCCCCCGAAGGATGGCCGGTGTTGGGGACGGAGGCCCGACGCCCGTTGCTGGTGAGGGGAGAAGAGGAGTCGTTGTTTTCCACCCGCAAGACCGACTCTCCGGCCAGCGTTTCAAGCTCGTGGCGGTAGTTGGTCAAAATGTCGCGCGCTCTGCCATAGGCCTCATCGACGACCCGGCGGATTTCCTCATCGACCTTGCGAGCGGTTTCATCGGAGATATTCTTGTGCCGGGTGACGGAATGCCCCAGGAACACCTCCTCGTCGGCCTCGGCATAGGCGAGGGGTCCCAGTTTTTCGCTCATCCCCCATTCGCAGACCATACGACGGGCGAAATCGGTTGCCCCCTTGATGTCGGCGGCGGCGCCGTTGGTGACTCGCTCGACGCCGAACACCAGTTCCTCGGCCACCCTTCCGCCCATGAACACGGTCAGATCCGCCTCGATCTTGGCCCGTGAGGTCGAAATGCGGTCTCCTTCCGGCAGCCGTATGACCATGCCGAGCGCCCGCCCGCGCGGAATAATGGTGGCCTTGTGCACCGGGTCGGAGTACGAACTGTGCACGGCGCAGATGGCATGTCCGGCCTCGTGATAGGCGGTCAGGCGCTTTTCTTCCTCGCTCATCACCATGGAGCGTCGTTCTGCACCCATCAGGACTTTGTCCTTGGCGGCCTCGAATTCGGCCATGGTGACCACCCGCTTGCTATAGCGCGCCGCGAGCAAAGCCGCTTCGTTGACCAGATTGGCAAGGTCGGCCCCTGAAAAGCCGGGTGTGCCGCGCGCCAGGACCTTGGCGTCCACGTCAGATCCCAGCGGCACTTTGCGCATGTGGACCTTCAGGATTTTCTCCCGCCCGAGAACATCCGGGTTGGGCACCACCACCTGCCGGTCGAACCGGCCCGGGCGCAACAGTGCCGGGTCCAGCACGTCGGGCCGGTTGGTGGCGGCGATCAGAATCACTCCTTCGTTCGATTCAAACCCGTCCATCTCGACCAGAAGCTGGTTCAGGGTCTGCTCGCGCTCATCGTTGCCCCCCCCAAGCCCCGCGCCCCGATGCCGCCCCACGGCATCGATTTCATCGATGAAGATGATGCACGGGGCGTTCTTCTTGCCCTGTTCGAACATGTCCCGCACCCGGCTTGCGCCAACGCCGACGAACATCTCGACGAAATCCGATCCCGAAATGGTAAAGAACGGCACGTTGGCTTCGCCCGCGATCGCCCGGGCGAGAAGCGTTTTGCCCGTGCCCGGCGGTCCCATCAGCAGAACGCCTTTCGGGATCTTGCCGCCCAGGCGTTGGAATTTCTGGGGATCTTTCAGAAAGTCCACCACTTCTTCCAGTTCCTGCTTGGCCTCATCAATGCCGGCGACCTCCTCGAAGGTGATGCGGCCCGTTTTTTCGGTGAGCAGGCGGGCGCGCGACTTGCCAAACCCCATGGCCTTGCCGCCCCCCGATTGCATCTGGCGCATGAAAAAAATCCACACCCCGATCAACAACAGCATCGGGAGCCACGAAATCAGAAGGCTCCACAGGGTGGGCACGGTGTCTTCATTGGGCTGGGCGGCGATGCGCACGCCGTTGGCGCGCAAGATCGGGACCAGGGTGGGGTCTTCCGGCGCATAGGTGGAGAACATGCGGCCATCATTGAAATGGCCCTGCACCGTGTGGCCTTGGAGGAGGACATCGCGCACCTCCCGTCGTTCCACTTCGGCCACAAAGTCCGAAAAGGCCAGAACGGTCTGCGTCGTCCGTGGCGCCGACGACTGGAACAGATTGAACAAGGCCACCAGAAGCAGACCAATGATGACCCACAATGCGAGGTTTTTTCCCGAATTCAAGCTCAAGACCCTTCCCAGGAAGCGGCGGCAACCCGTCGATACCCTGTGGCATCGATGCCCCGTTACAGTAGATAGTCTTCATGTTCCATAAAGCAAGGCATTATATCCCGATCAAGGCTGGCGTGTCAGGCGCAAAAACAGCTGTGGCATTCTTCCTTTCCCCGTGCCAGGGGAATCCCTCTGGCAAAAGGGGCCACACCTTCCCGTCTGGCCCGTCTGGCCCGTCTGGATCATGCAAGGCGGGTAGGGAAACGCCGGCACAAGACGGCAGACGGGCAAGCGTTGGACAAACCGCGACCACCCTTCGCCAGCCTTCCGCGCCAAGGGCGCCAACCCGTGTCCCTTCCGGCATGGGAGCGGAAAGAGTGACGGCAAAACGTCCATCCCACCGCATGCGCACGCTCTCCCTGGTGGCTACCGGCGGAGCGACGGCGGCCGGCTCGCGACACAAAAGCATACTCTGCTGTTTCGTTTTTTCCGACCCGTTCCCTTCGGGTCGGATCAGACATCCGGCCAGCGTCCACCCGTTTCCCCCGGTCAAAAGAGCCTCCCGCAACGTCACGAGCCGGTGCAGACGAGGAGGATAAAGGTTTCCTCCCACCATCGTCAACAGACAGGAGAGCACGCGCAACATCACCTCCTCCGGGGCTGTCCTTAAAACCGCCGGATCGAGATGCACGAATCCGAACGGATGCAAACGCGCGCTTTCGGCCAGCACGGCCGCCACCGCATCGCCAACCACGGCCCCGGCCCGCGCCAGGTGACCGGCGGTCGCGGCAAGGCGCGCGGTCGTCAGGCCTTCCGCCGCCAGGAAGGGAGCCAAACGGCGCATCCGCACCCGGGCGAACGCTTCGTTCTGGTTGCCCGGATCGTCCACCCAGGACACACCAAGGGCACGACAGGTGGCCCGCAGACGCGCTCGCGGCACCGTCAGCACGGGCCGCACGAGTCGCACATCGCGACGGTAGGCCACGGGCGCCATGGCCGCCAGCCCCCGCACACCGCTGCCGCGGGCAAGCCGCAACAAAAGGGTTTCGGCCTGGTCCTCCTCATGGTGGGCAAGGGCAAGGTGCACGATCCCTTCCGTCTGGCACCACGTTTCCAGCAGCCGGTAACGCGCCGCCCGCGCCGCGGCCTGAATATCGGCCCGAGGCATCGGCCCGGTATGGGTCAGCACATGGTGCGCAAGGCCAAGGGTCCGTATCCACGCGCCGACCTGACGGGCTTCCGCCGCCGATTCCGGACGCAAGGCGTGATCGACGGTCAGCGCCACCGCCTCCCCCCCGTGGTGCCGTGCCCAACGCCCCATCAGAACGCAAAGCGCCATGCTGTCGGCCCCTCCCGAGACCGCCACCGCCACCTGGGGCTTCGTCTCGAATGGTCCGACCGCCTGAACGAGGCGGGCAAACGCCGCATCGTCCAGGGGAGAAGCCGGAAGGGGGGAATTGAAGGGCATCATCGAAGCGGATCCGGCGTTACAGGAACAGGGTCAAAACCCCGGTATAGCCATACAGCCGGTTATGACGGATTTCGCCATTGGCGTAAAAACCGGTCAGGGGAATATCGCCCAGTTCCGTGCGGATCATGGCCAGTTCGGCACTTTCGCCGCCGAACAGGGAGGGCACGCGTCCGACGCAACTGAAATACAGGGCGCCACGGACAAGGCCACCCGTCCGCTGGCGCAATACCCGAAGCGTGCGCCGCAGGTCATTTTGTGCCGCAGAAGGGTCGCGACGCACGAATACAAGGGCTTCCCCGGATGCAACCGGCACCCCGAGGGCGACCCGTCCGTGATGAAGATCAACCCCCCATAAAGGGTGCACCATGAAACCGTCATCCTCCTTCCCCGCCGACAGACCGACATGGATGTAGCCCGCGATGCGGCGCAGGTCACGCGCCAGAATCTCGCCGATGTCCTGCTTCAACACCTCAAGGGCGGGGGTACCGTCAAGGGTGGCCACGATGGAGCCGTCACCGCCGGTCACCACGTGCCACGGCCCGGCGGGGGAACAGCCTTGCGTCAGTCCGGTGATGACGGGCACGTCTTCGCGCAAAAGCACACCCGATACCCCCCCCGCCGGTGAGCGAATCCGCCACCTGTGGCTTTCCATGCTGCACGGCGGTGATGCCCCCCGTCAGCCGGCCACCGGTGATGGCGGCAAGGTGGTTGATCAGGGCCGGCATGCGACCATTGCGCGTGTCACCGTGGACAACGGCCAGGCTGGCTTTGCCGATGGCGAGCCATTTCTGGGTGGCGACGTCCAGCACCTCGGCCTCGCTGCGGATTGTATGCATGACCTGAAAGGAGTCCGATGGCAAGGCGGCGATCATCACCGATAACGCCGCCCCGCTGTGATACGCCGTGCCGCAGGCGCAGACGCCAACGCCCACCGCGCCCACCCAATGTTCGACCTTGGTGGTCTGGCGCAGGAAGGCAAGGACACTCGAAAGATCCTCTGCAAGGGCCTCGGTGACATAAACGAACCCAAGCCTGTGGTCCGCCGTCAGCACTCCCAGAGACTCGACACACGTCTTGACGGCTCTGGCCCAGTCCGGGCCTGCGGCATGGGCCGCCTTGAAGGGAGTGCGATTGGCCATGACGGTCAGCATGTCTCCTGTCACGTTTCGGCGATACGAGAGCGTCATTCTTTCATAAATGGCCTGTCATGCCCATGCCGAAAGCATGCGTCACCAGGCCAGGGTCATCGGATAAAGGGATACGGTGGGGTGCGCCTCGGGGGGCGCGGTTTGGGAAGCGGTCATCGTCCTCACTCCTTGTAGTGATGTTGGATGAGGGCGATGGAGCGGGATGCCGATCTCTGATCCGTCGTTCTGCGGTTGGTGATTCCTCGGCTCAAGCTGTCAAAAAAAGCTGTGACCGCTGGCCATCCATCAGTTTAGAATGGCCTTCCAGAGGCGGGGGAGCGGCAGGCACGCCTGGATGATTTTGACGATGCGTTGGATGCCGTGCGTGAACC
>WOUV01000155.1 GCA_009773045.1 Rhodospirillaceae bacterium
GTATGGAATCGCCCGCACGTATGGGATCGAGGTGCCGGCCCTGGCTCGGGTGAACGGGCTTGTCGCGCCGTATAAACTTCTGATCGGCCAAACGCTGTCCATTCCTGGCAAGGCGACGCGCGGGCCGCGGGCATCGCCTGTTCCGTCCGCTGGAGTCGCGGCTCAGGCGGAACCTCCAGCACGCGGAGGTCCTGCCCCGCCAACCGCTTCTGTTACGGTACGGGTCGAGTCTTTGCCGCCACCGCCCGGCGGAGGAGGGTCACCCCGTGGGGGGGAACCGTCGCCCGGCAAGGAAGCGCCTTCCGCTGCCCTGACCCCGCACCCCGCTCCGCCTTCCGCCGCGCCCGTTCAGGCGGTGGCACAGACGAATGCCAGCATTCCCCGTCCGCCGAAACGTTCGGGCCAGCCGTTTTTGTGGCCGATTCCCGGCAAGATGTTGAACCGTTATGGCGCCTTGGGCGACGGGACTCACAACGATGGCATTAATATTGCCGCTCCACGGGGAACTCCGGTGCGGGCGGCGTTGTTGATTCGACACGCCGACAACCTTCTGACTGCCTATGCCCACCATGACACCATCCTGGTCCGGCGGGGCGATACCGTGAAACGGGGGCAGATCGTTGGCACTGTGGGGATGAGTGGCGGCGTGGGGGCGCCACAACTTCATTTCGAAGTCCGTGAGGGAGTCAAGGCCGTCGATCCTGTTCCCTACCTTGAACCGGCCCCTGCCGCCTGATCCCGGATTTTTTTGCGCAGGCCGATATTTCCTCTTTCAATTCTGCGAGATCGCGGTATAAGCGGTTTTAGACGCACATGCGCACGTGCCTCTGGCCCTCTGGTTAAGCAACGACGTCAAAGCGTTCTCCATGTCACCGGATTGTCATCCCGGTAGCCTAGAGGATGTGGCAATGGTCGAAGTCTTTTCCCAGGCGGGCTACGCGCCCGAAGGTGAGTGTATGCTGTTTTTCCCCGCGCTTCAAAGGGGGCGCGCGTCCTGTCGGCTGATCATGTTCGGGACAGGGGGGAGATGGAAACCCCATCGCTTTAGTCCGATCTGATAGCGCTCGTGGTTCGAACGGTCGTTTCCGGCCGTTCGTTTTCTTTCAGGGATCACATATCGTGTACAGAGGGAGTGCGCGATGACCAGTAAGATTTGCCGTTTTCTGAACGAGCAACACCCGTCTTCACCGTGTCTTGTCGTAGACCTTGATGTCATCGCTGAAAATTACGACAAACTGCGCACCTATCTTCCGGTGGCGGACATTTATTACGCCGTCAAGGCCAATCCGGCGCGAGAGGTGGTTGCGCATTTGATATCGCTTGGATCGAATTTCGACGTGGCGAGTCCGGCGGAGATTGACCTGTGCTTGAGCTGTGGCGTCAGGCCGGCTTCCATATCCTATGGCAATACCATCAAGAAGCAGGGTGATATCGCTTATGCCTATGAACGGGGTATCCGCCTGTTTGCTTTTGACAGCGAGGCCGAGGTGCAAAAGCTTGCCGCCGCCGCGCCGGGGTCACAGGTATTTTGCCGGATTCTTGTTGATAACGCCGGGGCGGAATGGCCTTTGTCCCGCAAGTTCGGCTGCGATGTCGAAATGGCGGTGGATCTGTTGAAGTTCGCCCGAAAGATGGGGCTTGATCCGTATGGCGTCGCGTTTCATGTCGGTTCGCAACAAACCGACCTGACGCAATGGGATGTGGCGGTGGGCAAAACGGCCATGCTGTTCACCGCCTTGAACGAGGCGGGCATCGAACTGAAGCTGGTCAATCTTGGAGGCGGCTTCCCGGCTCAGTACCGTTCGGAAGTTGATGGTCTTGAGGTGTATTGCGCGGCGGTCATGAATGCGATGACCAAGCATTTCCGCAACAACCTGCCGACCATGATCCTGGAACCCGGGCGGTCGCTCGTGGGGGATTCTGGTGTGTTGCAGGCGGAGGTGGTCTTGATTTCACGCAAAAGCTATCAGGAGGAAACACGCTGGATTTATCTTGATGTGGGCCGTTTCGGTGGTCTGGCTGAGACCGAGAACGAATGTATCAAATACCGGATCGTCACGCCCGATGTTGATGGTGCCATGGGGCCGGTCATTCTGGCCGGGCCGACGTGTGATTCCGCGGATATCCTTTATGAAAGGGCCGGTTACGAGATGCCGCTTGATCTGAAGATTGGCGATCGGGTTCATATTCTATCGACGGGGGCGTATACGGCTTCCTATTCCAGTGTCAACTTCAATGGCTTCGCGCCTTTGCGGTCCTATTTCATCTGAGGCACGATGCGCACCCCCATGCCATCGCACCAAGGAAAGAAAAAGAATCGAGGGGGGTGAACTCTCCCGCATGCGGTGTCCTCCAAACAGGATCCCCCCCCCATGGTACCGATTTCCAACCTGAGTGAATATTCCGTGACGGAGCTATCGTTCGCCCTCAAGCGCACGGTGGAGGAAGCCTTTGGCCTCGTGCGGGTGCGCGGCGAGATCTCGGGATTCAAGCGTCACAGCTCCGGCCATTGCTACCTGCGGCTCAAGGATGAGCAGGCGGTGCTGGAGGCCGTCATCTGGAAAAACGTCGCGATGCGTTTGGGCATCACACCCGAAGAGGGGCTTGAGGTGGTGGTGAGCGGGCGCATCACTACCTATCCGGGGCGGTCCAACTATCAGATTCTGATCGATTCCATGGCAGTGGCGGGCCAGGGCGCTTTGTTGAAACTTCTGGAAGAGCGCCGCCGCCGGTTGGCGGCCGAAGGTCTGTTCAACGAGGATCGCAAGAAGAAACTTCCCTTCCTGCCGGAGGTCATCGGCGTCATCACCTCGCCAACCGGGGCCGTCATCCGCGACATCCTGCATCGTTTGAACGATCGCTTTCCCCGACGGGTGCTGCTGTGGCCGGTGGCGGTGCAGGGCGAAGGGGCCGCAACGCAAATCGCCGCGGCGATTACCGGATTCAACCAACTCTCCCCCGGGGGTAAAGTACCGCGGCCCGATGTTCTGATCGTTGCCCGGGGCGGTGGCAGTTTGGAAGACCTGTGGCCGTTCAACGAGGAAGTCGTGGTTCGGGCCGCCGCCGCCAGCGTGGTGCCGCTCATTGCCGCCGTTGGTCACGAGACCGACACCACTCTGATCGACTTTGCCGCCGACCGTCGTGCCCCCACGCCGACCGCCGCTGCCGAAATGGCGGTGCCGGTGCGGCTTGATCTGCTGGCGCAGGTGGAACGCTACGGCGGACGGCTGACCGCGGCCATGGCGCGCACCCTGAAGGAAGGGGCCGTAAGGGTGGAAGGACTGACCCGCGGCCTGCCCGATCCATCGCGCCTGATCGAGGAGCGGGCGCTTCGCCTAGATGACCGTGCCGAACGCCTGATGCAGGCCGTGCGGGTGCTTGTCGAGCGGCGCGCGGCGGAACTGGCCCGGTGTTTCTCCCGCTTGCCGCACCCGCGCGAACACCTGGCCGCCCGCGCCCATGCCTTCGAGCGGCTCGCGGGGGATTTGCGCCATGCCATGGCAACCGTTCTGGCCGGACGAACCAGCCAGTGGGAACGCCTGGCTCCTCGTGTGCAGGCGATGCCTTTGTTGCGGACGCTGGCGCGCGAGCAGCGCGACGTCGGTCTTTTGGCGGAACGCCTTCAGGGAGCGGTCCATCGGCTGGGGGCCGCGCGGGCCGACGCTCTTGACCGGTTGGGCCGGTTGCTGGAAAATTATTCCTATGCCTCCGTTTTGCGGCGGGGGTTTGCCCTGGTGCGGGACGAGGCGGGGCATGTGGTGGAAAGCGCGACCGCTGCCGTGCCCGCGACGGTGTGGACGGTGACCTTCCACGATGGGAGGGTGCCGGTGCGAGTCGATTCTTCCGCGCGTTCCCGCAACCGCGATCTCCGTCAAGGGCGTTTGTTCTGAGAAGGATCCTCAAACCCAATGACACTTCAAAGTTTGCCCCCGGACCCGGAACGGACCATTGCCTTTCAGGGGGTTGCCGGGGCCTATTCGCACCTTGCGTGTCTGACCGCCTATCCCGAACTTTCACCCCTTGCCTGCGAAACGTTCGAGGAAGCCTTCGCTGCCGTGGCGGAAGGACGGGCCGGGCTTGGCATGATTCCGGTCGAAAATTCTGTGGCCGGACGAGTCGCCGATATCCACCACCTTTTGCCGTATAGCGATCTCCATATCGTCGCCGAGCACTTCCAGCGCATCAATCACCACCTGCTGGCCGTGCCAGAGGCAACGCCGGAAACCTTGCGTACCGTGCACAGCCATGTCCATGCGCTGGGGCAATGCCGCAATGCCATCCGTGCCCTGGGCCTGCGGGCGGTGATGGCGGCCGATACCGCCGGGGCGGCGGCGGAAATCGCGCAAACCGGCGATCCGACACGCGCCGCCATCGCTTCCGCCCTAGCCGGGGAGATTTACGGTCTTGTGTCCTTGAAGGCCAACATCGAGGATGCCGACCACAACACGACCCGTTTTTTTGTCATGGCACGTCAGGCCGTCAATCCCAATCCGGCGCGGGGGCCTGTGGTGACATCGTTTCTGTTCACGGTCCGCAACGTGCCGGCGGCGTTGTACAAGGCCCTGGGGGGATTTGCCACCAACGGCGTCAACATGACGAAGCTTGAAAGCTATCTGGTTGATGGCGCGTTCGTGGCCGCACAGTTCTATGCCGAGGTGGAAGCCCACCCCGACAGTGCGGGCCTGCGGTTGGCGCTGGAGGAGTTGCGGTTTTTCTCCCGCTCTTTGCGCATTCTGGGGGTCTATCCGGCCCATCCCACCCGTTTTCAATCCCGCCTGGGGTCGGGGGGTCCTGATCTCCGCTCGTTATCCCCTTCAGCCTTGATCGTGGGGCTTTAATGTGCATCGTCTGGGTGGCGGTGACTGATGCCGCCCTGCCTTGCCACGATCCGCCCCCCTCCTTCCCCCGATCCCAAGGGAGAGGGGTCTCGTCCTCAAAAACGCATCACCCCTTGCAGCCAGAAGGCATGGGCGGTGCGTGTGCCATCGCTGTTGGTGCCATCGACCCCGCGCCCGGGATTGGAACCAAGGCCGTGCGCCCAGCTTCCCTGCACGCTTGCCGGCCCCATTTCAAGCTGGAAGCCCACGCCGGCGCCGGCAAGGGTGTAGTCGTTCCGCTGACCATCTATCAGTTTAGCGCAATGGGTTGTTGACGGCAGGAATCTGCGTGTGATTCAAGGGGTCTAGCTTTGATGGAAGGGGGACTCAAATCGT
>WOUV01000156.1 GCA_009773045.1 Rhodospirillaceae bacterium
TGGTTCACGCGCGGCATCCAACGCATCGTCAAAATCATCCAGGCGTGCCTGCCGCTCCCCCGCCTCTGGAAGGCCATTCTAAACTGATGGATGGCCAGGCCACCGTCCATCTTTCATATCATGAATGCTAGAGAAATAAGGGCATTATTAAATCAGAACGATAGAATCCTCCCTCACTTCTGACCTGTCCGGCGTGATGGTCGTGGAGAAAGGGTCTCGTGTGCCTGCATCTCCCGCGCATCATGCGGTCCCGGAAAGGCGGACACTCCTCCTTTTATTTCTGGCCTCCTTGCGTTCTCCAGGCGCGCCCGCATCGGCGCAGGAAAACCCCTTCCTCACGGATTTGTGTGCTCCGTTCCGGCTGCGGAGTCCTCTGGCATCATCGTTCCAAAACCCCAGATTAATTAATACCAGTCAGCGCTCCAGAGCGGCCTTAAAACCTTGTTTCTCAATGTCATTCGTCACGATCGCCGATGGGAGTGGCTGATTTGTTGCCAAAACGTGGTCCTATTGCGATAGAATGAAACAAGGGCGCGCAGACTACGGTTCGCAACGTGAAAGAAGGAGTCGTGTATGCACGTTCCCGCAGCCTCGCCGTTCTTCAACAGAACCTACAATGAAGCGTTCAATCTTTTGGTCGAGGCCCGCAATTATATGGCCTATGTCGAACGGCGGGAACGGGGCCAGCTGGGGCTGATCGGCCGTCTTGAACTCGCGTGTGAGGCCATGCGAGTCACGGCGCGTCTGACGCAAATCATGGCGTGGCTTTTAATGCAACAGGCCGTTTACAATGGGGAAATGACCCTGGAGGAAGCCTGTTCGGAGGCCAACAGACTTTCCGGTGCTGGTGTGTGCCTTGACAACACTCCCCTGACACATGAAATCATGCCCGCTGGCATCCGCAGCCTGCTGGATCGTACACACCAGCTTTATCTGCGCGTCTGGCGCATGGACGAAATGGTGCGCAACCAACTTCTCCATTAGGGGGTGTTTCTCATTCATCAATGCACGTGATTCCCACCAGAGTTTTGGCCCCCAGAGTCTGGTAATGTCTGGAGTGGACATTTCCAAAAGCCCTCCCCCCTCATGGGGAAGGGCTTTCGCAAGAGGAAATCCCCCTCTCCCGTGATGGGGGAGGAGCGGAGGGATCTCCCCATCGGGTCCGGAGCCGGGGAAAATCCCACGCTCCTTTTTGACATCATACCAAGCATCGACATTCCCCCCCCTCCCCCACCCAGGGAGAAGGCCATCACAAGAAGTGTCGGAAAACAATCCGCCGCCCATATCATGAAATCGGGAGGACGGGGGAATTTTTTGCATGCATTGGCACGTTCCGGCGTTGCGTCCCGTCCGGGGCAGGCTTTACCATAACATGAGATTCAAAAAGGCAGGGGATGTTCCCTTGCAAGAGCAGGCTCTTCGGATGGCGTGGCGACAAAAAAATGACCAATTACAGCCAGGAACAGATCTGCAACGATGTCGTTTCCCTCAGTGACCGGACCTTCCGCACCCTCGTGGAGGCGGCACCGGAAGGCATGATCGTGATCGATGCAACCGGCCGGGTGGTGGTTTTCAACAAGGCGGCGACCGGGCTGTTGCTGTACGACCCAACGATGATCCTCGGCCATCCGGTTACGAGCCTGCTGGCCGACTCCACCGCCGACACGGCGGATCTTTTGGGCGCGGTCGCCCTGGAGGAGGGGGGCATCGCCCTAAGTCGCCATTTCGTGACCTGCAAACGCGGCGATGACACACTCGTGACCCTTGAAGTCGCCGCCACCCGCCTGCTCCACGGGGACCACAGGCTGTTCATCGCCCTTTTGCGTGACGTGAACAACGCCTTCGTCACCGGGTCGGAGGAAATCGAGGCCCGGTTGGGCAGCATTGTCACCAATCTGCCGGGAATCGTGTTCCAGCGAATCCAAAGCCAGGACGGCAGCCTGTGCTATCCCTTTTTTTCGGTGGGGGGGTGCGCGACATTCTGGGCATGGAACCCGAAGACATGCGCATCACCCATGACGGATGTCTCGACGTCATTCACTGGGCGGATCGTGACGACCACCTGCGGGCGGTGCACCGTTCCGCAAGCGAACTATCGCCGTGCCACGAAACCTTCCGGGCCATCACCCGTGCCGGAGAAGTGAGATGGTTGCGCGGCATGTCCCGTCCCACCCGTTTGCCGGGGGGAGACGTGTTATGGGATGGTGTGCTGATCGATGTGACCGGGCACAAGCGTGCCGAGCACGATCTTGAAATCATCATGAACCATGCCTACGACAGCATCGTCACCATCAACGAGGAAGGGCTGATTCTATCGGTGAATGCGGCGACCAGTACTTTGTTCGGCCATGCCATCGACGACATGCTGGGCCACAATGTTTCCATGCTGATGCCCGAACCCTTCCGCAGCACCCACAACACCTATATCACGCGCTATATCCAAACCGGAGAAAGCCGCATCATCGGGGCCGGACCAGGGGAGTTCGAGGGCCAACGCCGCGATGGCAGCCGTTTCCCCCTTGAAATGGCCTTGAGCGAGGTCCGCATGGAGGGGCGACGCATTTTCATCGCCGTCATGCGCGACATCACCCATCGCAAGAAAACCGAAGCCGCCTTGCGCGAAACCGAACAGGTGCTGCTGAATATCGCCGCCAATCTGCCCGGCATGGTGTTCCAAAGGGTGTTGCGCGCCGATGGCCGTCTGGCCTTCACGTTCGTTTCCGATGGCTGTCGCGAGGTTCTGGGCATGACGCTGGAACAGTTGTGCGCTGATCCGGACTTCTTCTTCAATGCCTTGAACCCCTATGATCGTGAGCCGTTCATCGGAACCTATCGCGCATCGGCCCGAACGACGGAACCGGTGGAAGACGAATTCCGCATCGCCACACCGATCGGAAACCGCTGGCTGCGTGGTTGGTCGCGGCCACGGAAAATGGACGATGGCACGGTGGTGTGGGATGGTGTGAATCTCGATGTCACCGACCGCAAGCAGGCCGAAGAACGGCTTTTATTCCTTGTCTATTACGACCCCGTCACCGGTGCCGGCAATCGGGCCATGTTTCTTGAGCGCTTCAGCCGCATCCGCCCCCTTGCCGAACGCAGTGGCGCCGCGCTTGCCGTGCTTTCACTTGGCATCGACCGTTTTTCCATCATCAACGCCTCCATGGGCCATACCGTCGGTGATCAGGTTTTAGCCGCCGCCGCCAAACGTTTGCGCCGACATCTTGAGGCCACCGACGTGCTGGCCCGGGCTGGCGGAAACCGTTTCCTGATTCTTCTGGGAGAACTGTCGTCGGATTCGGCCTTGGCCGAGGAAATCGAGGATCTTGTCAACAGTTTCAGTGAGCCGATCATGGTCGAGGACCAGGAATTCGACCTGACCGTCAGCATCGGCGTTTCGGTCTATCCCCGTGACGACACCGATGCCGAAACCCTGATCAAGAATGCCGACACCGCCTTGCATCGGGCCAAAAGCCAAGGGCCAGGCACAATCCAGTTCTTTACCGCCGAAATGAGCGCCCTTGCCGCCCGCACCTTGTCCCTGCAAAGCCGGCTGCGCCATGCGCTGGAGAATGAAGAATTCATCGCCTATTACCAGCCCCAGCTTCACCTGTCGACCGGCACCATCGTTGGCATGGAGGCCCTGGTGCGATGGCAGGACCCGGAACGCGGACTGGTGTTTCCGGGAGACTTCATCCCCATCGCCGAGGAATGCGGCCTGATCGATGCCATTTGCGACCAGGTCTTGCGGTATACCGCGCGCAGCCTGCGCTCCTGGCTGGAAGAAGGCATCCGCACCGTGCCGGTGGCCGTCAATATTTCCGGCCGCCAGTTCCAGAATTCCCGCCGGCTGCTTTCGTCGTTGGAACAGGTGCTGAAGGAAACCAAAATCGATCCCAGCCTGATCGAGATCGAATTAACCGAAAGCTCGGCCATGAGCGATCCCGACAACGCCATTGCCGTCGTCAAGACCCTGCGAGACATGGGGATTGCGTGCGCCATCGACGACTTCGGCACCGGGTATTCCTCTCTTGGCGTTTTGAAACGATTCCCTATCGCCAAGTTGAAGATCGACCGATCGTTCGTGCAAGACGTCACCACCGACGCCAACGACGCCGCCATCGTTTCCGCCATCATCGCCATGTCCCATGCCTTGAACATGCATGTCGTGGCCGAAGGCGTGGAGGAAATGCGTCATTACCAGTTCCTGAAGGAAATGGGCTGCGACCAGATTCAGGGCTATCTCATCAGCCGCCCCTTGCCAGACCCGGCCCTGCGCCGTTTCATGCGCGAATGGCGGTTCGAGGCCTTGCAAGGTCATGCCTGAAGCGCTCGGGCAATGCTCACATTTTCAAGAGCGGTGCCGCAAGAGGGGAAGGGGTGGTCATGAGGGACTCCTCCAGCTTGTACCGTGAGCAGGCCGAGCGGCATACTGGTCCGATGACACAGGTTGACGGGCGCGCCTTTTCTGGCTACTCTTGCTGAAAGAGTGATCCTGAAAGGAGAGTGTCCATGGTTCCCGTCGTGGCGTTCGATACCTTGCGGTTTTCGGAAACGCTGGTGGCAGGGGGGTTCTCGGTGCTCCAGGCCAAAGCCGTGGCGGAAGCCTTCGCCGAGGCCACGGGACAGGAACTCGCCACGAAAAGTGACGTCATCGCCATCAAGAACGATATCGCCCGGCTGGAAACAGCCACCAAAAACGATATCATCCGGCTGGAAACAGCCACCAAAAACGATATCGCCCGGCTGGAAGCAGCCACAAAAAGCGATACCATCCGGCTGGAAACGAAAATCGACACCGTTGAGCATCGCCTGGAAGTGGCGATGAAAAGAATGGAGTTACGCCTCATCATCAAGATGGGAATGATGCTGACGGGGCTGTTTACAATGGCCGGAGGCGCAGCGGTGGTGGCGATTCGCATCATGCTCCATTAGCGCTCCAGAATCCCCGGGTGTCGCCAAGGCAGGCCCTTTCTTCCTCCCGCACGAAATCCTTGATCATGAAACTTGACAAAAGAAGGGGGCTGCCTTTTCAATGCCCGTACTGGTCAGGTCCGTTCGGTCCGTCATGCTGGTGGGGAAAGGCTTGACCCGGCCACGTTCTGATTGATGAAGCACTCCCCGAGGTTCCCCATGCCCATCCCAACCGAATGGACCGAGGCGCTGTGTGTCGGTGTCGATGCGCTGGATGATGACATGCGCATTCTCCTGGGCGTGCTGAACCAGCTTGGCCAAGCCGTCGCCGAAGACACCGCCGCCGATGGACTACGCACAGACCCATTTCCGCCGCGAAGAAAATCTGCTGGAGCGCCTGGATTATCCCGCTCTTGCCCCTCATCGCGTCTGTCATCAGGAATTCGTGCGCTGGATCGAGACGTTCCGTGGCACCCCCCAGGAGAACATGCCATCGCAGATGCTGGCGTTTCCTGCCGGCTGGCTGATCGACCATACCCTGACCGCGGGCCAAGAAATGCCAGGCTTTCCTGGCCGGACGGGAGGCCGAGGTGGCGGCCGCCCTGGCGATGGAAGATTCTTTTGCGCTTTACGGTTTCGACGACCCGGCGAACGACCCCTTGCGCGAGGCGGAAGAGGCCGCCCTGGCGGTGGCCCCGCAGACCTACTGTCTAATTGCATAAATATTTGCTATTAATCTGCGCTTCTCTGGTGTATGGTTTTGGGCAGGAGGTGAGCCATATCCAGGAAAGCCAAGAGCAT
>WOUV01000157.1:0-1073 GCA_009773045.1 Rhodospirillaceae bacterium
TTTATACCCGCCCCCGGTCCCTAGAGGAGATGGTGGACTACACGGTGGGGCGGACGCTGAGCCTGTTCGGCCTTGAGGTGGATCTGCCGCAATGGGGGGATCCCTGAACGCATCCTTGGAGTGACACGCCTTTCGAGAGTTTCACGTTCAAGGAGACTCAGTCCTGCTGAAGCGCTTGAGAAATTCCCCCACTCCCTTCCTTTTCCATCAGGGGGCAGGGAGTTGATCGTATCACAAGGAACTTTGTCCTGCACCCAATGGCCCTGGGGAAGAGGGGGCTTGCCCTTTCCGACATTTTGGTTTTTATTGGACGCTGGTTTTCATTGAAAACACGAAAGCAAAAGGCGGGGAAAGCAGGACGTCTCCCGCACACTTTCGTTCTGTGCTCGCTTTGGCGTTCTGTGCTCACTTTGACTCATGACACAATACATACGCATCCGTGGCGCGCGCGAACATAATCTGAAAAGCATCGATGTCGATATCCCCCGCGACCGGCTGGTGGTGATGACCGGCCTGTCGGGATCGGGAAAATCCTCGCTGGCCTTTGATACCCTTTATGCCGAGGGACAGCGGCGTTATGTCGAATCCCTTTCCGCCTATGCCCGTCAGTTTCTGGAACTGATGCAAAAGCCCGACGTGGATCTGATCGAAGGCCTGTCGCCCACCATTTCCATCGAACAGAAAACCACCTCGCGCAATCCCCGCTCCACCGTTGGCACGGTGACCGAGGTGTATGACTATATGCGCCTGTTGTGGGCGCGCATCGGCATTCCCCATTCGCCCGCGACCGGCCTGCCCATTGAAAGCCAGACCGTGAGCGACATGGTGGACCGCATCATGGGCCTGCCCGCGGGCAGCCGGCTGCATCTGCTGGCCCCGCTGATTCGCGGCCGCAAGGGGGAATACCGCTCCGAACTGGCCGATTTGCGCCGCAAAGGCTTTCAACGGGTCACGGTGGACGGCACGCTTTATGAACTCGACGAGGTGCCGATCCTCAACCGCAAGGTCAAACATGACCTCTCGGTCGTGGTGGACCGGCTGGTGGTGCGGGAGGGGATCGAAACCCGTCTTGC
>WOUV01000157.1:1106-10862 GCA_009773045.1 Rhodospirillaceae bacterium
GGAGTGTGACGGGCTGGGGGTGACTCTCCGGTTCGATCCCGATCTGGTGGTGCCCAATTCTGCCCTGTCCCTGGCCGAAGGCGCGATTCTGCCGTGGGCAAGCGCGACCGCCCGTTTTTACCAGCAGACTCTTGAAGGCCTCGCCCGTCATTACGGCATTGCTCTCACCACGCCGTTTGCCGCCTTGCCACAGCCGGTGCGCGAGGTCGTGCTGTTTGGCTCCGGTCGTGAACCGGTGCCCATGGTGTATGAGAACGAGGGCCAGCACCACGCGGTGGAACGGCCCTTCGAAGGGGTCATTCCCATTCTGGAACGGCGTTGGAAGGAAACCGATTCGGCCTGGGTGCGAGAGGAACTCTCCCGCTTCCAGACCAGCCGCCCTTGTAGGGCGTGCGCCGGCAAGCGTCTGAAACCCGCCGCCCTGACGGTCAAGATCGAAGGGGTTGATATCGTCACCGTCACCGCACTGTCCATCGCCGGGGCGGCGGCATGGTTCGGGGACCTCGAAGAACGCCTGTCTCCCAAGGCCCGTACCATCGCCCGCCGCATCTTGCGCGAGATCAACGACCGTCTGGGATTTCTGATGGACGTGGGGCTGGAATACCTTGCGCTGTCCCGCACGTCCGGCACCCTTTCAGGGGGCGAAAGCCAGCGCATCCGGCTTGCCTCGCAAATCGGTTCCGGCCTGACCGGCGTTTTGTATGTGCTGGATGAACCTTCCATCGGCCTGCACCAGCGTGACAACGACCGCCTGCTCGCCACCCTGAAGCACCTGCGCGATCTTGGCAACACGGTGATCGTGGTCGAGCATGACGAGGAGGCCATCCGCGCCGCCGATTATCTAATCGACATGGGACCGGGGGCCGGCATCCACGGAGGACGGATCGTGGCCGCCGGCACGCCGGAACAGGTCATGGCCACCCCCGATTCCCTCACCGGCCAGTACCTGACCGGCGCGCGGCACATTCCCCTTGGCACGCAGCGGCGGCCCGGCAATAGCCGGTTCTTGCGGGTGGTGGGGGCGCGGGCCAACAATCTTAAAAACATCACCGTGGACATTCCCATGGGCACGTTCACCTGTGTGACGGGCGTGTCGGGGGGCGGGAAATCGACGCTGGTGATCGAGACGTTGTATAAGGCCCTGGTCCGTATCCTGCACGGCGCCCGCGACCTGCCGGCCGAACACGACCGGATCGAGGGAATGGAGCACATCGACAAGGTGGTGGACATCGACCAGTCCCCCATCGGGCGCACGCCGCGCTCCAACCCGGCCACCTATACCGGCCTGTTGACGCCCATTCGCGACTGGTTCGCCACTCTGCCCGAGGCCCGGGCGCGCGGGTACAAGCCGGGGCGGTTCTCGTTCAACGTCAAGGGCGGGCGTTGCGAGGCGTGCCAGGGCGACGGAGTCCTCAAGATCGAGATGCATTTCCTGCCCGATGTCTTTGTGGAGTGCGATTCCTGCAAAGGCAAACGGTACAACCGCGAGACTCTGGAAATCACCTTCCGGGGCAAATCCATTGCGGACGTGCTGGATCTGACGGTGGAGGAGGCCGAAAATTTTTTCAAGGCCATTCCCGTCCTTCGCGACAAGCTTGCGGTATTGCAACGGGTGGGACTGGGATATATTCATCTGGGGCAGCAGGCAACGACCCTTTCCGGTGGTGAGGCCCAGCGGGTCAAGCTGGCCAAGGAACTCTCGCGCCGGGCAACCGGACGCACCCTGTACATTCTTGACGAACCGACCACCGGCCTGCATTTCGAAGACGTGCGCAGGCTTCTGGAGGTGTTGCAGGCCCGAACACAATCTGGAAGTGATCAAGACCGCCGACTGGATCATCGATCTGGGGCCGGAGGGCGGCGCCGGCGGCGGCACCATCGTTGCGACCGGCACGCCGGAACAGGTGGCCTGTGTCGCGTCAAGCCACACCGCCCGTTACCTGACCCGCTCTCTGGATGTGTCTCGCGCCCGCCGCGCAGGCCGGCACGAGGCCCGCCCTCCAGAAGACGGTTGACGGGGCAAGACGCCATGGCCCTGGTCTCTCCTCCTCCCGTCCCGGTTTTCGTTTACTTCCGCCGTCGTCCCGGCTACGCTAGGGTCGTTGTCTTGCGAACGGAGGACTTTCCGTGGTCGGGCGCTTTCTTTTCCTCGTTCTCCTGGCCGCGGGTGTCAGCGGCTGTCAGCGCATGCCGCAGATCGCGTGGCCGTCGTTTCTGTTGCCGACGGCTCCCAAGCCAGCCACGCCACAGGCGTCACAACACCCCTCGGAACCCGGGGAAAAACCGGCCCCTGCCCCCCAGGAACCCCAGGAGACCACAGTCGGCCGGATCGAAACGCCCCCTGCCGCCAGGGAAGCAAGAGAAGAAATGGCGACACTGGTGCCCCCTGCCCTTTCGGGGGATGGCAATCCCGACCCTAAAGGGGGGATGTGGGGTTCCGGTCCACACCAGCGGGTAGCCCTGCTCCTGCCGCTTTCCGGCACCACCGCCGGCGTGGGGCAGGCCCTTTTGAACAGCGCTCAGATGGCCTTGTTCGAAAGGACCGGTTCCGAACTGGTGCTGCAGGTGTATGACACCAAGGGCACACCCGAAGGCGCCGTGCAGGCCGCCGGTCTTGCCCTTTCCCAAGGAGTGCGGCTGATCATCGGCCCGGTGTTTTCGCCTGAAGTCAAGGCGGTGGCGCCGCAGGCACACGCCGTCAATGTCAACGTGATCGCCTTTACAGGCGACCCGGCCACGGCATCGGGCGGCGTTTTCGTCCTTGGACACCAGCTTCGGCAACAGGTGGAGCGGGTGACTGCGTTTGCCCGCAGCCGTGGCTTGGCCGTTTTCGCTGCCCTTGCCCCCGACAACGAATACGGCCGCCAGGCGGTGGCGGCCTTGCGTCAAACCGCGACGGCACTCGATGGCCGGATCACAGCGGTGGAATTCTATGATCCCGCCACCGACCCGACGCCCGTGGTCAAGCGTCTGGCCCGGCAGAAACCGTTCGACGCGGTGCTGATTCCCGACACGGGCCAGCGGCTTAAAAATGTGGCCCCGCTGTTGCCCTATTTCGATATCGATGTGCAGGAAACCCGTCTGCTCGGGACCCAGCTCTGGAGCACAGGCGACGGGCATCACGAACCGGCCACGGTGGGCGGTTGGTACGCGGCCCCCGTCAGTCCGGATCAGGCCCGGTTTGCCGAACGCTACCGGCAGCTGTTCAACGCCCCGCCCTCGGCCATTGCCAGCTTGGCCTATGACGCCGTGGCTCTGGCCGCGGTGCTGGCGGAAGGTCCGGCCGGCCCCAATTTCGACAGTGGGGTCTTGACCGGAGAAGCCGGTTTTGCCGGGGTGGACGGTCTGTTCCGTTTGCGTCCTTCGGGGATTACGGAACGCGGCTTGGCCGTCATGGAAATCAAGGCCGATGGCCCCCCCGTCCTCATCAGCCCCCCGCCGGAAAGCTTCGATCATCACGGGTTCTAGGCATCGTTTTCAAACCAGCCCACCCAGAATGCCAGGGATCCCTAGCATCGCGTGGTGGGAGGGGATCCGTTTTTCGTAACCGCCGGGCGGCGCGCCGGGCAGGATCTCCTCGACTATTCAGTGTCGGAAACGAACCGTTGTGATCACAGGGTGTATGACTCCCTCCCCCGTGGGGGGGGGAGGGTTTCTTTCATGCATCGCTTTTTCCGACACGGGAGGATCAGAAGGAAACGTCAAAACCCGACACCAGGCCATAGCCCGAGGTGTTCTGGCTATCGGCGTCCCGGTTCTCGCCGCTGAACGCGCCCTCGCCGCTGAACGCGCCGTGGAAAAGGCTCGACTTCAGATCCACGCCCGGGCCAAGGGCATATTTGCCCGACAGCAGATGGGTCTGAAACAGCTCGTTCTTGCCGGCGGCGCTTCCGCGTCGCTGCTCCTGGAAATAGGTATAGCTGATCCCCCACGGCCCGTTGGCATAGGCGAGACCGGCATTCCAGCCATGGCCATCATTGACAAAAGCGCCAGGGAATCTTGTCTGTAGCACGGAGGCCCCCAGCGTGAAACCAGCATACCCAAGCTGAAGACCCATATTCCAGGCTTTCACTTTATCTCCATTCGCAGGAGTCAGATTCTGGGTTCCGTAACCGCCATCAAACCCGATCGATATTCCCTGGAACTCGTGCGCATACGCCAGCGTTACATCCCAATGATTGGTGGGGCTTGTAGCCGTATTTGAGTTCGTCCCCAGAGTCCCAGGATTGGGTGCGTATGTCAGACCAAGCTGGAAGCCGCCCAGTTGGGGACTGATGTATCCCACCATCGGTATGGTGTCGGCAATGACTTCGAATGATGTCCGGTCCCGTGCCCCTTGAAGGATGTTGCTGCTTGGCGACGACGAAAAAGCGGGCTTTATGACCCAGATGTTGACATCGCCAGAACCGATACCGTAGTCGATCGGCTGATTGTGCAGGCTTTTGTTGATCGAATCCTTGACGCCGGCGTAGACCTTGCCGAAGGCGCCGCCCAAAGCCACCCACTGCTCATCAAGGCCGACGCCACCAACGGCGTCGTCCGGCCCCAGGTTGTCATCATATACGTTCAGGCGAAGGAAGGCTTCAGCCTCCATGCCATTGTCGAGCAGAGTCTTTGCCGTAAAGTTGATTTCATTGTCGGTGTTGATGCCAAGGGTGTTGAACTTCTTGCCGACATCCTCTTCATGCTTTACAATACCAAACTATTCTTGCATGTTGCCGGTGATGCTCAACTTGAGCGGTTCGGCGGCGTGAACGGAACCCGTCATCAGGTTGGCCAAGGCCGTCATTCCGTAGAGAGCTTTTCTCATGGGTGCTCCTCTGTTACTGCGGCTCATCCCCCGGCAACAAATTTCCTATGAACACTGATGTTTTGTTTTTGCGGACAGGAACATATCGTTTGCATGCGAAATCATTACTAAATAATATACGTGCATAATAATATGAATTGAAGTTTCTTTGTTTTATTGTTTATAATGAATGAGTTTCTTATAAAAGGGATATACATTATGTTGTCGTGCATTTTATCTTTATTTTAAATACATCGTACTTGTTTGGCGGATGCCAACAAAAAATAACTTCTTTCATGCCGAAAGAGCGGCGCTGTGGCTTTCCGGTCACACTTTTTTCTGGGACAACTCACGTCTCTTGCCGTGGGGTGCGATTGTCCATGAGAAACTATCTTGATATGACGTGGCAGCGACAGGAGTCGCGTCCATAGTGGTATGGATGGTTCGGAAACGCGATCCCGATCGGGTCATGCTCATGGACTGGTATTGTGGGTCGCCCACCCACCACACGGAAAGAATGTTGGAACACTCGGTAACTTTTCCCCAGATGGCGGAGAACCTTTTATGCCTTTGAGTGTAACGCTTGAAAGCGTAAGGCAGGAGGGCCTGCGGGTTGGTCCGTGGGTGTTTCATTCAACGAGGAGCGTTCCATGAATGCGTTGCTGACGTTGATCCGCGCCACCACCCTTGCCGTCGCCGCGGGCGGCTTCATGGCCAGCAGCGGCGTCTTCGCCCAGACGGCCAAATCCGTGCGCCCCAAAGGCCGCCACACCGGAAGTCTCGTCCGCGCTGGTGCTGCGTCCGGCGGGAACGAAACTGGTCGCAGGGGACCACACCGCCCTGATGCAGGACGGTGAAACGCTGTTCAAGGATGCAAAACTCGGGACCAGCGGCATGGCCTGCGAAAGCTGTCACGCCGACAACGCTGCCTTCATGCCGACTTTCGCGGAACCCTATCCCCATGCGGTCGATATGGCGACCGAAAAAGGCGGCATCGACACGGTTCACCTCGACGAAATGATCCAGTTCTGCATGGTCGTGCCGATGGCGGCCAAACCGCTGCCCTGGGATTCCCGTGAACTGGCCGCCCTGACCGCCTACACGGCCGGGCGCCAGAAGGCGTTCCAGGCCGCCCAACAGGCCACAGGCAAGGCCACCAATCCTTGCGCACCCAAGACGGCCCCCTCCCCCTGAGACCCCCTGAACGTCGGTCTTGACTGACGCCTGGAGGCCGCGCAGCGGCGCACCGAGGGCCGATGCGCCAAAGGGCCGCGGACGCCCGGCGTTCGAGGGAAAGAACAAACCAGGGGACACCCGAGTGCCCGGAGTGTCCCACTGGTTTCACTTGACAGGGCTTGGGGACGGACCTAGGGCGACGCGTTTCAAGTCAAGGGGGGGTGCCGGATGCGATGATACAATGTCAAAGCCACGGTTCGGCAAAAGAGTGTTACTGCCATGGTTGAATTCTCTGGGTATGAGACGTTCGGGGATATTTTCCGTCGGCAGGGCATTACGCGGCGGAGTGTGTTGAAGTTCTGTACCGTTACGGCGCTTTCACTTGGCCTGTCGCGCCGGCCCACGCCGGAGCCATTGCCGAGCGCTGGAGAGCAAGCCCCGCATCCCCGTCCTTATGGCTGCACGGGCTGGAGTGCACGTGTTGCAGCGAGTCGTTCATTCGCTCGGCCCATCCGCTGGCAGCGGCCGAGGCCATCATCGAAGACGTGATGGCAAAGTACAAGGGCAACTACCTTCTGGCAGTGGAGGGGGACCCGCCCTTGAACGAGGACGGTACGTACTGCATTGTCGGTGGCAGGCCGTTCGTAGATAAGCTGAAACACGTCGCCCGATACGCCAAGGCGGTGATCGCCTGGGGCACCTGCGCTTCGTGGGGGTGTGTTCAGGCGGCCAAGCCCACCCCAACCATGGCCGTGTCCATCGACAAGGTAATCAGCGATGTGCCAATCATCAAGGTTCCGGGGTGTCCGCCTATTGCCGAGGTGATGACCGGCGTGATTTCCTATATCCTGACATTCGACAGGTTGCCTTCCCTTGACCGCCAACGTCGCCCGAAAATGTTCTACAGCCAGCGCATCCACGACAAGTGCTATCGGCGGGCGCACTTCGATGCCGGTCAGTTCGTGGAAAAGTGGGACGATGACGGGGCGCGGCGCGGGTATTGCCTGTACAAAATGGGATGCAAGGGGCCAACCACCTATAATGCCTGCGCCGCCACCGGCTGGAATGGGGGGGTGTCGTTCCCGATCCGCTCCGGCCATGGCTGCATTGGCTGTTCCGAGGTCGATTTCTGGGACAAGGGGCCGTTCTATGCACGGCAGGAAAACATCCCCCGCCTGGATGCGGAGAGCAACGCCGATACCGTTGGCATCGCCGCGGTGTCGGGGGTGGCCACAGCGATCGGTCTCCATGCCGCCGCAAGCGTCGTGCGCCGCATTCAGCAGCGCCGGGAACAGGGGGCCTTGCCATCCAAAAGCGACGAAACCGCGGATTCAGGATGATGAAAAGCACTCAAAGGGGGTAGAACGGAGGCTGAAGTTTCCCCTGCACGGTGGTTTTCAACAAAACGGGGGAGGGCGTGGCCTTCCCCATACCCGTGCAGGGCGTTGTTCTGCGGAATCCACGGCGTTGAAAGACTGCACCGAAGTTTCGGGAGACGGGGATGGCGAGGACGGAAACACCAAACGGGTTTACGCTGGATGACGGCGGGCAGCGGATCGTTGTTGACCCGGTGACCCGGATCGAAGGCCATCTTCGGGTCGAGGTCAATGTCGATGCCGATCACGTCATTCGCAACGCCGTGTCGGTGGGCACCATGTGGCGGGGTCTTGAGGTCATCCTCAAGGACCGCGATCCGCGCGACGCCTGGGCCTTTGTTCAGCGTATCTGCGGCGTGTGCACGGGTGTGCACGCGCTGGCGTCGGTGCGGTGTGTCGAGGATGCGCTGGGCATCGCCATTCCCGAGAATGCCAATATCATTCGCAACCTGATGCATCTGACTCTGTATGCCCACGATCATCTGGTGCACTTCTATCACCTGCATGCTCTGGATTGGGTGGATGTGGTGAGCGCCCTGAAAGCCGATCCAAAAGCCACGTCGGATCTCGCCAGCAGCATTTCTTCCTGGCCGTTGACATCGCTAGGGTACTTCGCCGACGTCCAGGGCAAGGTCAAACGTTTCGTCGAATCCGGTCAGCTTGGGCCGTTCAGAAACGCCTATTGGGGCCACCCGGCCTATAAGCTGCCACCCGAGGCCAACCTGATGGCGGTGGCCCATTATCTGGAGGTCCTGACCTTCCAGAAGGAAATCGTCAAGATCCAAACCATTCTGGGGGGCAAGAACCCCCATCCCAATTGGATCGTCGGGGGCGTGCCGTGCGCCATCAATCTCGACGGTCCCGGCGCCGTCGGGGCGCTCAACATGGAACGTCTGAACATGATCGCAACGGTCATCGATCAGACCATCGATTTCGTCGACAAGGTTTACATTCCGGATCTGCTCGCCATCGCCTCCTTCTATAAGGATTGGGGCGCGATCGGCGGGGGACTGGCGGGAAAGAATCTGCTCTCGTATGGCGACCTGCCCGATCGCGCCAACGATTATTCGGGCCGGAGCCTTTTGATGCCGCGCGGCGCCATCATCAATGGGAACCTCGCCGAAATCCACGACGTGGATCTGAAGGATACCCATCAGATCCAGGAATTCGTGACCCACTCATGGTATCGCTACCCTGCCGAAGACCAGGGCTTGCACCCCTTTGAGGGCATGACCGAACCCAACTTCGTGCTGGGGCCGAAAACCGAAGGCAGCCGGACCGACATCCGCCGGATAGACGAGAACGCCAAATATTCGTTCATCAAGGCGCCACGCTGGCGCGGCCATGCCATGGAGGTGGGGCCGCTGGCCCGCTACGTCATCGGCTATGCCCAGGGCAACCCTGAGTTCAAGGAGCCGGTTGACAAGGTGCTCAGGACGCTTGATGTGCCGGTCGCCGCCCTGTTCTCGACCCTCGGGCGCACCGCCGCGCGGGGGCTTGAATGCTCGTGGGTGGCCCCACAAGATGCGCGCGAGCTATGAGCGGCTGATTGCCAACATCCGCAGCGGCGATACCGCCACCGCCAATACCGATCTGTGGGAACCGAAAACCTGGCCCTCCGACTGTCGGGGCGCCGGCTTCGTCGAGGCGCCACGTGGGGCGCTGGGCCACTGGATCCACATCCAGGACCGCAAGATCGCCAACTACCAGGCGGTGGTGCCCACGACCTGGAACACTTCGCCACGCGCGATCCGCAGGGCAACATCGGCGCCTATGAGGCGGCCCTTCTTGGCACGCCGATGGCCGACCCGGAACAGCCACTGGAAATCTTGCGTATTCTGCACAGCTTCGACCCATGCCTGGCCTGCGCGACCCACGTCATGTCCCCGGAGGGCCGGGAACTGGCCAGGGTCAGGGTCCTCTAGTCATGTCTCCCCATGCGGAGGCGTTCCGTTACGATATCCTCGTCCTTGGCATCGGGAATCTGGTGTGGGGGGATGACGGTTTCGGCGTTCATGCGGTCAGGGAACTGGTGCGGCGTTTCGATGTCCCTGGCACCGTCGAACTGATGGATGGTGGCAGTCAGGGCCTGTATCTGCTGCCCCATGTCCAGGCGAGCCGTCGCCTGCTTCTGCTCGATGCCGTCGATTGCGGGGCCGGTCCAGGCGAACTGGTGGTGCTGACTGACGCCGAGGTGCCGCGCTTCATGGGCGCGCACAAGGTCAGTATGCACCAGAGTGGTTTTCAGGAGGTGCTGAGCGCCGCCGAACTGCTGGGTGAGACGCCGGAATCGATGACCCTCGTGGGGGGTGCAGAGCTGGCCATCCATCAGTTTAGAATGGCCTTCCAGAGGCGGGGGAGCGGCAGGCACGCCTGGATGATTTTGACGATGCGTTGGATGCCGTGCGTGAACCA
>WOUV01000158.1 GCA_009773045.1 Rhodospirillaceae bacterium
TGCGATTTCTCAAATGCGGCTTCCGCCATTGTTTTGTTGTTCTTTGCGATGGCCAATATTGGGTTACGCTTGATCCCCTGTCCCACTGTGTCAGTGTGGGCGGTCCATGGGATTGGGACCGTGCCGGATCTGGCCGTTCTGTATCGCAACCAGGGCCTGACAGTGGTCGAGACCGTCCTGTTCGTGCCCCCTTTGCGCCTGGCTCCCTGGGCACCGTTCACGTGCGTCGAGGCGGTCAAACGCATTCTTGGGATTCACGTGCGCGCGATCATCACCCCGTGGCAGCTGTATAAGGTCTTGTCTGGCCAGCGAAAGGTTTCTTTTCCCCATTTCATCTTGGCCAGGGCGTGGCCGGCCTGTTGCCGGGAAAAGGATCTCGTTCCGATACAGTGCGGAAAATAGACCAATATATGAAAAAATAGCTTGATGCCGGCATGCCTCTGGCGTGCCGGCAGCCAGTGACCACTCTCATCATATCCGGTGCTGTCTGTGCCCGCCGCCGCCCGCGGCGGGCTTTTTTCGTTCTTTTTGCTTTCACATCCGGAAAAGGAAAAACGGCCATGGCCTCCGTCTTCAGGATCATGTCTTATGTCATCCTGCGTTCTTCGGCTCCGTCTTATGGACCGATCGCCCTTCCGGCCCCCGCGGCCCCGGTCAGCCTACCATCGGCATCACCGGTTTTAACCTCGACAACCGCGGCCACAAGCGCCGCATCCACGACAGCCGAAGAAAATGCTGTGCGTCAGGAACGGCTGGATCTGCTGAGCCGTCAACGGCGTGGCCGCCCCGGCCTGATCCTGACGTCACCGCGTGGCCTGTTCATGCCGGGCCTTCGGACCGGCAAAATGCTGCTGGGAGAGTGACCCCATGGACGACATCGCCGAACACATCCTGAAACGCTGCCAAAGAGCCAAGGAACGCCGCACGCCGTGGGAAACGTATTGGCAGGAATGTTACGAGTATGTCCGCCGGCGCGCGAAGGGTCCCAGGACGGCGCGGGGGGCAGAAAAAACGATCTTCTGTTCGATGGCACCGCGGCCGATGCGGCGGAACAGCTTGCCGCAAGCCTGATGGCCCAGTTGACCCCGCCCTGGACGCGCTGGTTCGGCCTTGCGGCGGGACATGCCTTGACGTCCGAGGAACAAAACGCCCTCGCGCCGATCCTCGATCAGGCGGCGGATATCGTTCAGTTCAATCTGGACCGTTCCAATTTCGCCGTCGAAATGCACCAGTGCTTTCTGGATCTGGTGGTGGGCGGCACGGCGTCGCTTTTGTTCGAGGAGGCCGGACCAGGCGAAGTCTCGGCGTTTCGTTTCACGGCCGTCCCGTTGGCCGACGTGGTGCTGGAGGAAGGACCAGAGGGACGGCTGGATGTCACCTTCCGCCATTGCCGCTTCACCCTCCTGCCCGCCCTGCGCAAGCGCTACCCCGAGGCCGTGCTAGCCGATGACCTGGAACGACAGGCACAAGACGATCCCGATCTGCGGGTGGAGGTGATCGAGGCCGTGCTGCCCGAAAATCATGGCTATCACTATGCCGCCGTGTTGGCCGGAGACGGCGGCGGTTTGGACACAACGGTGCTGGCGGAGGGACGCTTTCAGGTCACGCCGTTCATCAATTTCCGCTGGCTCAAGGCGCCGGGCGAGGTGTATGGCCGTTCGCCGGTCATGAAAGCCCTGCCCGACATCAAAACCGCCAACAAGGTGGTGGAACTGATCCTGAAAAACGCCACCATCGCCGTCACCGGCATCTGGCAGGCCGACGATGACGGGGTTCTGAACCCGGCCAACATCAAACTGGTGCCGGGGACGATCATTCCAAAGGCGGTGGGGTTGGCGGGGTTGAAGCCGTTGGAGGCTCCGGGCCGATTCGATATCTCCCAGCTTGTTCTGACGGATTTGCGCGCCCGCATCACCCATGCCCTGCTGGCGGACCAGCTTGGCTAGATCAACAGCCCGCGCATGACCGCAACCGAGGTGCTGGAACGCGCCTCTGAAATGGCGCGCATTCTGGGCGCCACCTATGGCCGTCTGCAATCGGAACTGTTGACACCCCTGATCGTGCGGGCGGTTTCGATTCTGCGGCGTCGGGGGGACATTCCCGATGTGCGGGTGGACGGGCGCGTGGTGGGCTTGCAATACCGGGCGCCCCTGGCCCAGGCCCAGGCGCACCGGGAAGCCCAGAATGCCCTGATGTGGCTCGGGGCGTTGGGCGGACTGGGACCGCTCGCCATGGCCACGGTGGATGTCTCGGGGCCACGGCCCCCGCTGGCTTGGGCGGGCGTTCGGCGTGCCAGGGGAGCTGATCCGCGCGCAAGGAGTGGAGGACGTGGAAGCGATCCTGAGCCGGCCCCCGGTGATGCCGGCAAACGGATGATCCCTTTGCGCCTTCAGCCCGTCCTTGTTCTTCTGCCTAGTCTTCTTCTGTTCTCTCTCATCTCAAACTCATCTCAAATCAGGAGATTTCTCATGTCTGACACAGCCAATCTTCTTGCCTTCACGTCCCACGCCGTAGCAACCGGCGGCCTCCCGAACCGGCCATCCCATGTGCCAGAGCGTTTCTGGGATACGCAAAACAATACGCTCCACGCCGAATCCCTGCTCCAGGCCTATCTCGATCTGGAGCGCCGTCTGGGAAGCGTTCCCGAGAATCCCGATGGGTACACCGTGCGTTTCAAGCACAAGATGATGACCGCCGATTCTGATGTGAATAAAATCCTCCACGGGGCGCGTTTCACCAATGATCAGGCGCAAATCGTTTATGATCTCGCCACGGAAAAGGTCCTGCCGCTCCTTGCCGATCTTGCGAGCCAGTTCGAGGCCGAACGACACCTTGCCCGTCTTGTGGACCATTTCGGGGGCGAAGAAAAGTGGGCGGAGATCGCGCGCCAGCTCATGGCGTGGGGACAGGCCAACCTGCCCCCCGATATGCTGGCGGCCTTGAGCACGACGGCGGAAGGGGTGAAGACCTTGTACCGCATGATGGCTTCCGGCGAGCCGGGGTTGACGCGATCAACGGGAACCGGCGTCGATGTCACGACCGAAAAGACCCTCAAGAAAATGATGGAAGATCCACGCTATTGGCGGGACCGTGACCCGGCCTTCATTGGCAAGGTGGCAGACGGCTTCAAGCGTCTCTATCCGGGCCAGTATGACAAGTCGTAGGAATCGAAGGGGGAGGCCGCGGCCTCCCCCCACTTTCTGTCCCTTGCGGGATTCTCTTGTGCCGTTTTCCCGATTCTGCTAAGAAGTTTCGCTATGAGTCACGATACTTGGCTGCACCGAATCGCCCGCGAGATGGTTCGGCCCCTGGTGGGGTCGTCCGTGACGTCAAATCATGTCACAACGCTGCGGCTCGTCGTCGGAGTGGGCGCGGCAGCGGCGGCGGCCTACGAAAACGGGCGAGAACTGGCCGCCGGTCTTTTTCTCGTCTCCATGATTCTGGATCGGGCCGATGGCGAACTCGCGCGGCTGTCCGAACGGAAAAGCGCTTTTGGACACAAATATGATCTCGTGTCGGATACCGTGACCAATGCCTTGATCTTCATCGGTTTGGGGATCGGTCTGCGCAACGGGGTCGCGGGGGCGGTGGCCATGGGGATCGTGGCGGGGGTGTCCGTTGCGGCCATTTTGTGGCTCGTCATGCGTGTCGAAAACGTTGCCGGGGCGCGGGCTGCCGAACTGGGCAGCCGGGCCGGATTCGATCCCGATGATGGCATGCTGGCGGTCCCCCTTTTGATGGGGCTGGGGGGATCGGTCCCGCTTCTTTATGCCGCCGCCGTGGGGGCACCGGTGTTTGCCGTTTTCTTTTTCTGGCGTTTCCGCCGTTACCTGGGAACGTCGGCATTTTGATGTTCCCGTGCAAGACATTCCTTGCGCGCCGGAAGGGAAGCGGTTATTCTGGCTCCCTTCCGTTGCCGCGGGTGTAGCTCAATGGCAGAGCAGAAGCTTCCCAAGCTTACGACGAGGGTTCGATTCCCTTCACCCGCTCCACAGGCTGGGGGGAAGCGCATGTTCGTGCAGGGCGTGCCGTTGGGGGAAAGAAGGTGACTCTCAAGGATTACAAAAGACCCACCCACCCCCGGAACAAGGTCATAGAACACTTCACAAAGGCGGACCGTTGTCTGGCGGAAAAAAATCTGGCCGATGCGGAAAGCTTCTACAAAAAAGGACTACAGGACGCTCCCGGCCATCCCGCGGGGACGTTCAATCTTGGCGTAACATTGCTCCGTCAAGGAAAATTTGCGGAGGCCTTGGAGGTGTCCCGCCAGGCTGTCGCGCTTGCCCCTGACAATCCGGAAACACACTTTACCGTCGGTGCAACGCTGACGGAAATGAGCCAGTGGGAGGAAGCCGTTACGGTTTTTTCCGATCTTATCGCCGCCCATCCTGGTTTCATGAAAGCCCATGTCGGCCTGGGGGGCGCGCTTCTGGTCTGCGAGCGCAATGAAGACGCCATTACCGTGCTTGAAAAAACCCTGTCCCGTGCCGCAGGAGAGCCGCCTGACCTTGCCTGCCTTCATCTTGCCGTCGCGTATTTCCATACCGGCCGGCTGGAGGAAAGCCTGCATCTTTTGCGCGATACTTTGCGCCGTCAGCCCAAAACGCCCTATGCCGCCCTTTTTTTGTACAATATTGGCACGGTCCTGCTGGCGAGCGAAAGGGTCCAGGAATCCATCCTTGCCTTGCGCCAATCCCTGACCGTGGCGCCACATTTAGCCGAAACGCACCTTAAGCTCGCCGATGCCCTTTTGGTCGCGGGAGAAGTGTCGTCGGATCGATATTCATGAAATGATGAAAGACCTGTTCAGGTTATACTCAGACCGTCTGTGGACGGGCGAGTCGTTATCGGGGTGGACGATTCTGGTCGTGGGCGAACAGGGGCTGGGAGATGTCATCCAGTTCGTGCGGTATGTGCCTCTTTTGGTCGAGCGGGGCGCGCGGGTGGTTCTAGTCGTGCATCCGATTCTCAAGTCTTTGCTCAACAGCAGCCTGGATGCAAGCGTCGTCGTAACCGGCCTTGATGAACTCCCGCCACTTTTCGATGTGTTCTGCTCTTTGCTGAGTCTCCCCCGGGTTTTTGGCACCACGCTGCACAGCATTCCGGCCGCGGTGCCCTATCTTCGTCCGCCGCCGGCACTGGTTGAGGTGTGGCGGGAACGGTTGGGAACGGCAGGAATCAAGATCGGCCTTGTTTGGCGGGGCAATCCCTCGCAGACGAACGATCACAACCGCTCTGCCGGCGCGACCCGATTCCTTGATCTAGTGGCGGCGTTCGTCGGCCAAGTGACGTTCGTTTCGTTGCAAAAAGACCCGCCGGCGGAGGAATGGGCGATGATGGCGCCGTTCGTGCGTGATGTCAATGCGGATCTGAAAACATTCGCCGACACCGCCGCCATCATCGCCAACCTTGATCTCGTGATCGCGGTGGATACCTCGGTTGCGCATCTGGCCGGCGCGATGGGAAAGCCCTTGTGGGTCCTGCTCACCTTCGCCCCCAGCTCGCGCTACATGCTGGAGAGAACAGACAACCCGTGGTATTAAAGCCTGCGTCTGTTCCGCCAGAAAACACGCGGTGCGTGGGATGCGGTGATGGCGGAGGTCAAAGCGGCGCTCGCGTCCTGGCTGGCCCTATCGTCCGGCGGTCTTCCCGCATCCGATGCGGAGCCGGCCGTGTGGTGGCACCGATTCGAACGATTCCTGCATGGGCTGGGGCAAAGCGTTTACCCGGAACCGCCAAGCGAACCCCACACCACGATCACCCGACAGTGCGTCGCCGCCCTGACCAGCCGGGGAGGGAGACCTGCCGAAGGGGGCAAAGGTGCTGGACATCGGGTGCGGTCAGGGACTGGCCCTTGGACTGTTCCGGGATGCCGGCCATGACGTGGTTGGCCTCACACTGGGTGCGGATGCCGCCGTCTGCCGGTCCAAGGGATTGCCGGTGCTGGAGACCGATTTCGCCTTTCTGGATTTTCCGAATGCGACCTTTGATCTGGTGTGGTGCCGTCATGCCCTGGAGCACAGTGCCTTTCCGCTGTTCACCCTGGCTGAAATCCACCGTGTCCTGCGCCCGCAGGGTTTGGTCTATGTCGAGGTTCCGGCGCCGGACACCGCCTGTCATCATGAACGCAACCCCAACCACTACAGCGTTCTGAGCAAAGACATGTGGCTCAGCCTGTTCGGCAAGGCCGGGTTTGATGTGCTCGCGGCTTTTGATGTGAACTTGTCCGTACCAGCTGGGCCGGATGTGTATTTTTCGTTTCTGCTTGCCTCTGGGGCCGCGACGAAGCCATGAAGATTCCTCTTCTGTTTGACTGGGGCGTTTCGGCCATCTATGGCTGGGGCATTTATGGACTCAATCTGTTGAAACATTGGGCGCAGGTGGCCGAGGCACCGGCCTGGTGCGTGGGGCAGGTTCATCTGAGCAGTCTGGGTGGAACCGATCCCTTGACGTTGCGGGCGATCGCACCCACCCTGGTCGCTTCGGACCAGATGCGTCGGCGGTGGACGGAATCGGTCGAGAGCAGAATACCCGCACGATACTTCGAGGGTGTGGCTCTGCATACCCTGAACAATCGTTTCAAAGGGTCCCTCTGGCCCAGTGAAGGCGGTATGATAGGAAGCATCGCTACCGCAGGGGTGATCTTTTTCAACGATACCCATCTTCCCGATGCGCCACGTATCGCGCAGGAATATGCGGTCATCGTTGCCGGTTCGTCCTGGAACCAAGAGGTCCTGCGGGGCTGTGGCGTGACCAACGTGGCAAAGGTGATCCAGGGAGTGGACCCGGCCGTATTCCATCCCGCTCCGAAAGCCGGTGTGCTGGCGGACCGCTTTTGCATTTTCAGTGGCGGCAAGCTTGAATACCGCAAGGCCCAGGATCTGGTGCTGCTGGCGTTCAAGGCGTTCGCCGGTCGGCATCCAGAGGCCGTTCTGGTGTGCGCCTGGCATTCACCCTGGCCACGGGTGGCGCTTTCCCTCAATGTCAACCCGGATATCGCGCCGCTTTCTCTTGATGAACAGGGACAGCTGGATATTGGGGCGTGGGCCGTGGCCAATGGTCTTAAGGCCGATCAGATCATCGATATCGGCAGCCTGCCCAACCATGCCATGGGTCGGGTCCTCCAGGAAATGGATGTGGCCCTTTTTCCCAACCGCTGCGAAGGGGGCACCAATCTGGTGGCCATGGAATGCATGGCGTGCGGCCTGCCGACGATCGTTTCGGCCAACACCGGCCATCTGGACCTGGTGGCCACCGGTGCGCCCCATGCCCTGACCCGACAGAAACCACTGCCCGTGGCAACGGGAACGGCCATAGGGACCGACGGCTGGGGTGAAAGCGATGTGGAAGAAATCGTTGAAACCCTGGAACAAAT
>WOUV01000001.1 GCA_009773045.1 Rhodospirillaceae bacterium
CATCAAGGGAATGATGCTCTTGTGGAACATGCAGACCATGAACATTACCGCAAACGGCTTTGAATCGCTGCCGGCCATGAATCTGCGCTTGCGACGACCAAACGAGTCCGATGCACCCGCACTGGCCGGCACAACGGCCGTGCCCGATTTCCAAACGCTGCTGGCCATCGAGCGCTTGGCCGATGGCGTCGTGGTGGGCGCCGTCGGGCTTTCCCCCCAGGGAACGGACAGAAAAGCGGCGCAGATCACGTATTGGGTCGATGAACCGTTCCGGCACGATGGCCTCGCCACCGAAGCCGTGCGCCGTGTGGCCGTCTGGGTATTCCAGGATCTCGGTCTGGAGATTCTTTCAGCCCTCCTCCCGAAAAATCATCCGGCCGCGCGGCGGGTGTTGGAGAAGGCCGGTTTCACCGCCGTGGGTGAGGCCTTTGTCTTGAGCCGAACCGCCTGGCTGACCCAATGGGCGGCCCGGCCCAGGGTTCTGGTGGCCGCGGCGGCTTTGATCGACGGGGATGGACGGGTTCTCTTGACGCAACGTCCCCCGGGCCGACCCATGGCCGGCCTGTGGGAGTTCCCGGGTGGCAAGGTCCACGACGGCGAAACACCCGAGACCGCCCTGGTCCGCGAAGTGCGGGAGGAATTGGGGATCGAGGTGCACGAGCGCTGTCTTGCCCCCCTGACCTTTGCGTCGCACCCTTATGTGGACTTCCACCTTCTGATGCCGCTGTATGCCTGCCGCAAATGGAACGGAGTGCCCTCCGGGCGCGAGGGGCAGCTCCTGCGATGGGTCCGCCCCCACACCCTCGCATCCTGGCCGATGCCCGTGGCCGACGTTCCCCTGATGGCGGCCTTGCGCGACGTGCTGGGGGGAGTGTCTTCCGGTCAATGAACGGAAACGAGGACGTGCGGGAGAGGCCATGCCTCTCCCACACTTTTTTCAGAACCGAAGGACATCGGTCCTGATGGCCAGGGTCGCCTCGTCCAGATCGCCCAAATCGCTGGAGTGTATGACACGTTGTAAGTTTCGGGTGTATTTTGCCATCTCGGCATAGTTTTCAAGATTTTCGACCAGACCTTCACCCGTCAGGGGAACACCACTCGTGCGTTTTTCCGCCCGGACCCGTCGGAAACTCGCATAGGCCGCGTGGCTGTTCAAATTGCGGACATACCCCCGCACGGCATCAACCGGGGTGGCAAACGTTTTGTAATAAATGACCCGCTTGCCCGCATCCTTGACGGCAACGGACTCGAGATCCTCTCCGGTCGTGGTTTGGCCAAACAGCACGTTCCGCCGGCGTGCCAGCCGTGACGTCCCCCAGCCACTTTCCATGGCAGCCTGGGCCAGGGCAAGCGAAGGCGGAATGATATCAACATGAAGCAACAACCGTTCAATGCTTTCGGTGGGGGCGATGCGGTAATGGGCAAACCGTTCCGCCAGCCACTCGTTCTCATCCCACGACAGCGGCATCCCCCGCCCCATCTGCCGTCGCAAGGCGATCAACCGGCGGCGTTCGCTTAAAATTTCGTCATTCACCTGCAAAATCAACGGCAGCATCAGGCGCAGGAACAAATCTTTACGCTCGACGGAATCGGGGATGTGCTGCATGTCTCCCGGAATGGCCTGCACGTGCAGCGGCGGCACCTGGCGCATGCCATCGGCGACGGATTCGAGTGAATATTCCCATTGTTCGAAAACGGTTTGCAGTGCCCTTGCGCTCAGCCGTTCGGGCATGGGAGGTAAAAGAGTGGAAAGAGTTAAAAAGATCACCGGCTGAGGCCGGGCCTCGCCTTCCAGAGCGGAAGGCGGAGGAGCGAAAACGGACAACCGGGGAGTCGGAACACAAAAAGCCATGCAGTAAAGCAAAGCCGTCAAAAAAACTAAAACCCCAAGAGATGTCTGTTCGAATCTGGACTGGTACGGTGCGCCGTTTGTCACGGGCCTCTCCCTCCTGTTTCAGAACGCTTCGTTCATGGGTTTCAAGAACCAACTTTCACGTTAGCCGCATGCCGGCATCACGCATATCTTAAGTTGCTGTAGCGGATTTGCGGCATTGCAGCAACCCCTTTGTTGAATCGCACAGCGCCCCAAAGGCTTCAGACCTGTCCGATCGGTCAGGGGGAGTATCATGAACACGCGTCTGCCATGGCAGGGATGAAACGGAATGGAAAGACGGCGGGGAAACGGCGGAGAGGGCCGCGGGGAAACGGAAAAAAGTGCGCGTTTTCACCAAGATGGTGCCACACAACACCCCACCCGGGAGCGGTGATCCCCGAATCCGTGCCCCCACTCCCGCCCTTTCGCAGGCTCTTAGTCCACTGCCCGAACGGCCAGGACCTCTGGGATATAATGCTGCAATAGATTTTCTATGCCATTTTTAAGGGTTGCTGTCGAGCTTGGACATCCAGAGCACGAACCTTGCAGGCGCAAATAGACGACTCCATCGCGGAAAGCCCGAAAAATGATATCTCCCCCATCGCGGGCCACGGCAGGGCGAACCCGGGTGTCGAGCAGTTCACGGATGCGGCGCACGATGCCTTCTGCGTCTGCGTCTTCCTCGTCTTCCTCGTTTTCTGCGCCTTCCCCGACGGGCCGCTCATGAACCACGGCGTCCCCCGACAGAAAATGTTCGGCCAAAGCGCCCAGAACCGCTGGTTTCAACAAGGACCACTCCGTACCGTCGATTTTGGTGATGGTCACGAAATCGGACCCCAGGAACACGCCCCGCACCCCTTGCACATCGAACAATCTTTGGGCCAGGGGGGAGGAACGGGCCGTGTCTGGTGACGGAAAATCAGCAGTGCCGCGCGCCATGATGGAGCGGCCCGGCAGGAACTTCAAGGATGCTGGATTGGGGGTTGGTTCTGTCTGAATGAACATGGGCGTGCCTTTTCTTCTCAACGTTTATTGTGAATGCTGCAAGACTACATGGCCCATCACAAAACACCCGTCAAGCACGGTCTGCACGGAATCTGGCACGAGGCAGGCCCCTTCCGACCCTCCCCATCACAGAAGGTTTGGATCCCCCATACGAGCCTCTGCGTCACAAACGGCGCGTTGCCCTGCTCCTGCCCTGGAAGGGCCTTGAAGTCTCAAACAGGATCGTCAAGAATGGTATGTGAGGGTGTTTCGCAGTCTTGCAGGAAAATTCATTCATGGCCATTCCCCTGATCCAGCAAATCCGCGTTGGCGCTTATGTTCTCAAACAGCGCCTGAAGGGCGTTGAACGCTATCCCCTGGTGTTGATGCTGGAACCCTTGTTCCGCTGCAATCTCGCCTGTACGGGGTGCGGCAAGATCGCCTATCCAGAGGATATTCTCAATCGTCGTTTGTCTGTAGCGGAATGTCTGCATGCTGCGGAGGAATGCGGCGCCCCCATTGTTTCCATCCCCGGCGGTGAACCTCTTCTGCACAAGGAAATCGGTGCCATCGCCGCCGGTCTGGTGGCACAAAAAAGGTTCGTGTACCTGTGCACCAACGCCCTGCTGTTGGAAAAACGACTCGACCAGTTCACCCCGTCCCCCTATCTGACTTTTCAGATCCACCTGGACGGCGACCGTGCCCACCATGACCGCGCCGTCGCCCAGGAGGGCGTTTACGACCGTGCCGTCGCCGCCATCCGCGCCGCCCGCGCCCGCGGCTTCCGGGTCAATATCAACTGCACGCTTTACGACCACGGTGCCGTCGAAGACATGGCGCGATTCTTTACCTTTACCTGTCAGGAATTGAAGATAGAAGGCATCACCCTTTCTCCTGGTTTCGCATATGAGGATGCGCCGGTACAGGATCAATTCTTGTCCCGCAAGAACAGCCGCCAGATGTTTCGCCGCCTGTTCGCCCTGAACAAAGGGTGGCGCTTCAGCCATTCCGCGCTGTTTCTGGATTTCCTTGCGGGCAACCAAAGTTACCAGTGCACGCCCTGGGGCAATCCGACCCGCAACGTTTTCGGCTGGCAGAAACCGTGCTATCTGCTGAATCATGGCCATGCCGCGACGTTCCAGGAACTGATGGCCACGACCGACTGGAACGCCTATGGCATTGGCCACCACACGGCGTGCAACAATTGCATGATGCATTGCGGCTTTGAACCGACCGCTGTTGTCGATACCGTGACGCATCCCTGGAAAGCGGCCCTGGCGGCCCTGTTCGGTCCCCGGACGGAGGGCGCTATGGCCCCGGAAGTGCCACGGGAAACGGCGGGGGGGGGATCTCAGGGATCTCAGGTTCAGGAATCACAAAAAGGCGAAATCGGCGCCGGCCCGTTCAGCAACGCGACGTAGCCGGGCGAAGGCGGTGCGACTGTCCTGCGCCAGCCGGAACAGCGCCCCCCCCTGTCCGGGATGACGCGCCAGGGCCTGAAAAAGCCTCAAGGGGCGCAAGCGGCCGTTGGCATCGACCCCTGCCTCGGCGACGGGGGGAAGAGTCCGCTCCGCCGGGTCCGCCGTCACCCGCACGACCACAAAGGGAACCCCCCCCGCCGTGGCACAAAGGGCAATGGCGCCGCTTTCCATATCCACCGCCCCGGCCCCGGTGGTTTTCGTGAGGTCTGCCTTGGCCGTTGCGCATGTCACGACCTGCGTGCTCACGGCCAGCGGGGTTTCAACCGGCCCGAAAACGGCCAGCCGTTCGCGCAAACGTTCCCGCCACGCGCCATGGGGCAGCATGCGACGCCCATCCTCGAGCACCACTTCGCTTGCCAGAACCACGGCGCCTGGCCGTAACGCCGGCGCAAGTCCCCCTGCCAGACCGAAACTGACCAGTCCGCCCACCCCGTGACCTAACAGGATTTCGCACGCGCGTGCCGCCCGCTCGGCTCCAGGCCCTTCGCACCGGACGAACCGGCCATCGCAACAGCGGGCCTCCGCCGCAAGGCCGGTGACGATGCCGATCATGGTCTTTTTCCCAGCATGGCTCTCGTCGTATCCGGAAGCATTGTCTGGGGGGACCGGATCAGGTATTTCCATACGGACATCACGAAACGATCAATATATTTCATTGTTCAGTCCTCCTGGCTCAATCTTTCCTTGTAATATGGGCGCAACGGACTCTGTTCCAATGCCCGACCCATCGCATACAACGTGCCTATCGGGTGTAAAGAATGGGTAAAAATTTCCGGCAGGACATTTTTTCCTCCCTCCCTGTGTCTTTTCAGCCACACTGAACAAAAGGGGGAAAAACCAAGGCGCCATGAAGCAGGACAAAGGATATGGATCAGGAACCAGGTGGTTGGCGCGGCATCGTTTTTGACGGGCATCTGGCGGCCACTTTTCTTTTGCACGTGCCGCTGCCACCCCTGCCGCAGACACCGTCTCCGCAAGCCCTTGCGCGGGCCATGCGGGTTTTCCCGTTGGTGGGGGCCTGCATCGGAGGAGGGGGGGGGCTGGTGTATGCCCTGGCCGTCACCGTGGGTCTGACCCCGCTCCTTGCCGCACTGCTGGCCCTTGCGGCCATAAGCCGGCTGACCGGGGGTTTGCACGAAGACGGCCTTGCCGACATGGCCGATGGTTTCGGCGCAACCGTTCCCCGCCCGCGCAAACTTGAGATTCTGCGGGACAGCCGCATCGGCACGTTCGGCGTGCTGGCCCTCGTCTTCGGGGTGACCCTGCGGGCCGCCGCCGTGGCCGCCGTTGGAACGAAAGGCGTGGATGCCGTCGTTGTCGCCTTGGTGGTCGCCGAAAGCATGGGGCGGGCGGCCATGCCGCTTGTGATGCGATTCGCTCCACCGGCGCGCCCCGACGGCCTGGGGGCCGCCGTCGCCGCCGCGGACCAGGCCAAAAGCATTGTCGCCACGGTCATCGCCGTGGCCACGGCGCTGGTTCTGGCGCTGGTTCTGCTGCCTCCGGGGCCGGCGGGGGGGGCGGGTCTTGCCATGGGAATCGCTGTCGGCTGGGTGACGGTCTCCGCGCGTCGCCACATCGGCGGTTACACGGGCGATGTGCTGGGGGCCGCCGGTTACGCGGCGGCAAGCGCCGTTCTGATCAGTCTGGCACGTGCATGAAGAGTCCGGGCGAAAACGGCTCAAGGAGCCTCTGTCAACAAGGGTCCTCTGTCAACACGGGTCGTCTGTCAAAGTGACTTAAGCGAATATTTTGCAAAAGAACCATTGCCCTGCCCCAACAGAGACGCATAAGTTGGGGCGGGATTATACCTGCCGGGTGGAGAAGCCAGATGTCGCAAGATTCCCTTGCCGATCGCAAACAATTTTCCGCGGAAAAGCAGCGCCAACCCGCCACGTCCCACGTCCGCACCCACAACGCCGGCAGCGGCGCCATCGGCCCCTGCCACGACGCAAGCAACGAAGACATCCTGAAGGCCCTTCTCGCGATGGCCGAGGGCATCAAGACCCTTGTCGTTGAAACCATGGCGGCGGAACGCCAGGTCCATGTCCAGCAAGAAGGGGCTGGAATCCCGTCTTCCGTGGCATCCAACGATATCCACGCCATCGTTGCCGCGGCCATTCAGGCGCCCCTGGGCGAAATCGAACGGATCGTCCAGACCATGAAAGACTTCCAGGAAACCCTGTTGCCGGCGATGTCCGCGGCGGTCCAGGGCACGGCCCAGGCCATCGCCGTTCAGATGACCGACATCAAACACATGACGGCGGAAATCAAGGATATCGAGGATGCTTCCTTCCGGGGGTTGCGCAAGGAATTGGCCGACATGATGGCCCATATCGACAAGACCAAAACTGAAATCGCCGCCTTGCGTCCGGAAGGGGCCGACGAGAATCAAATCGCCATCGCCACCAACGAACTGGATGCGGTGATCGAGGCGACCGAAATGGCGACGTCGGAAATCCTGGAACAGGCGGAAACCATCCAGACCATCGTCGAGAATCTGCGGGATGCCTGCACTTCCAACAGCGTGGAGGACATCAACCACCACATTGACGCGCTGGAAAACGTGGGGACGACTCTGCTGCTCGCCTGTGGGTTCCAGGATATTACCGGCCAGCGCATCAACAAGGTTGTCAACACCCTTCTTTACATCGAACAGCACATCGGCACCATGATGACCATCTGGCAGATCGACCGCGGCACCGGCCAGTCCCATCTGATGGTCAATGCCCCCGATGACGATCGCCCCGACAAGGATCTCCTCCACGGTCCCCAGCTCAGCAATGGCGGCGTCAGCCAGGCCGACATCGATGCCTTGTTCGACTGAACACCGGGCGGGAGGGGATCATACGCCCGCCGCCAGCCAACACGCACACGCGATACACACACCATAAGGAATACCGCATCATGCCGGCCTATCGCTCCCGCACCTCCACCCATGGCCGCACCATGGCCGGCGCCCGCAGCCTGTGGCGGGCGACGGGGCTTTCGGATGCGGATTTCGGCAAGCCGATCATCGCCGTCGTCAACTCGTTCACCCAGTTCGTGCCGGGTCATGTCCACCTGCGGGAGATCGGCGCCCTGGTGGCCGAAGAAATCACCCGGGCGGGGGCGGTGGCGCGCGAGTTCAATACCATCGCCATCGACGATGGCATTGCCATGGGCCATGACGGCATGCTCTACAGCCTGCCCTCCCGCGAGATCATCGCCGATTCGGTCGAATACATGGTCAATGCCCATTGCGTCGATGCCATGCTGTGCCTTTCCAACTGCGACAAGATCACTCCCGGCATGCTGATGGCCGCCTTGCGGCTGAACATTCCTGCGGTGTTCGTCTCTGGCGGTCCCATGGAAGCCGGGAAAATGGCGGGGGGAAAGGTCGATCTGATCGATGCGATGATCGCCGCGGGCGATGACCGCAACACCGATGCGACGGTGGATGATTTCGAACGCCTGGCCTGCCCGACCTGCGGGTCCTGTTCGGGACTGTTCACCGCCAACTCGATGAATTGCCTGATGGAAGCGCTGGGGCTGGCGCTGCCCGGCAACGGCAGCCTGCTGGCCACCCACAGTGACCGGGGGGAGCTGTTTCGGCGCGCCGCCCGCACGGTGGTCGAGATTACGAAACGATACTATGAAGGGGATGACGACTCGCGGTTGCCGCGTTCCATCGCCTCGTTCCAGGCCTTCGAGAATGCCATGATTCTCGATATTGCCATGGGAGGTTCCACCAACACCGTGCTGCACCTTTTGGCCGCGGCGGTGGAAGGAGATGTTCCCTTCACCATGGCCGACATCGACCGTTTGTCGCGGCGGGTGCCCAATCTGGTGAAGCTCGCCCCCGCCACCCCGGACTATCACATGGAAGACGTGCACCGGGCGGGCGGCGTCATGGCCATTCTGGGCGAGTTGGGGGATCTGGTCCACTCCGACACCCGGACCGTGCATGCTCCCACGCTGGGAGCGGCGATTTCGGTGTGGGACGTGCGCATAGCCACCGATGCGGCGGTTCATGCCTTCTATCGCGCCGCGCCAGGGGGGGAACGCACGGTGGTGGCCTGCGGCCAGGACCGGCGGTATCCTGACCTCGATCTGGACCGGGTGAACGGGTGTATCCGCGATCGCGCCCACGCCTACAGCACCGATGGCGGCCTTGCCGTGCTTTACGGCAATATGGCCCGTGAGGGGTGCATCGTGAAAACCGCCGGGGTGGATGCCGAGATTCTCGTTTTCTCCGGGCCGGCTGTGGTGTGTGAAAGCCAGGAAGAAGCGGTGGCCCGTATTCTGGGGGGGGAAATCAAACCCGGGGATGTGGTGGTCATCCGCTATGAGGGGCCGAAGGGGGGGCCGGGGATGCAGGAAATGCTCTATCCGACCAGCTATCTGAAGGCGAAGGGACTGGGGAAGGTGTGCGCCCTGGTGACGGATGGCCGTTTTTCCGGTGGCACTTCGGGGCTTTCCATCGGCCATGTCTCGCCGGAAGCGGCCGAAGGGGGGGGGATCGCCCTGGTGGAATCGGGCGATATTCTTTGCATCGACATTCCCGCCCGCACCCTCACCCTGGCCGTTGCGGACGCGGAACTGGAACGGCGGCATAAGGCCATGATCGCGAGGGGAGCGAACGCCTGGCAGCCGCGCGCGCGCGCGCGCTCCGTCTCGACGGCCCTGCGCGCCTATGCCGCCCTTGCCACCAGTGCGGCGCGGGGGGCCGTGCGGGATCTGGCGCAGATCTCTCTGAAATAAGCAAGGCCTCAGGAATCGCGGGGGGTGTGGGGGGAGGCCGCGCCTTCCCCTGTAACAAAAACCAAAGCGTAAGGGAGAAAACGCATTGCGTTTTCCGGCCTCCCCCCACACCCCCCGCGATTCCTGAGGCTTTGGAATCCTGGTTGGCAAGCCAGTCACCCGACGTTTGCGATTCTGACGGGGCCAAGGGTTGCCGTTTCGGTCCGCCCCGGGAAACCACCACCATGGCCGGTCGTACCAGCCGATCGTGCAAGACATAGCCTTCCTGCAAGACCTGAACCACGGTGCCCGCGGGCACCGACTTGTTTTCGATTTCCTGTACCGCCTGATGCTGATTGGGGTCGAACGGCTGGCTGAGGGAATCGAGCCGGCGCAAGCCGTTGCGCTCCATCAACGTCAGCAGTGATTTCTCCGTCATCTCAACGCCGGTGGCCAGGCTGTTCAACAGTTCATCGCCCGCGCGGGCTTCGAGCGGGACATGCTGCAAGGCCCGGTGCAGGTTGTCAGCCACCGTGACCAGATCCTTGACGAAGTTGGCAACGGCATATTTCGTGTTCTGCTCGATGCGGCGGTCGGCGCGCGCATTCGCGTTCTGGGCGTCGGCCAGGGCGCGCAAATAGTCGTTGCGCAAGCCGGCCCCCTGTTCTTCCAGTTCGGCGACACGGGCGGTCATGACCGCAAAAACATCGGGTTGCGACGGATCGCCGGTGGTTTCCTGAAGTGCGGAAAGAGGGGTATCGGGAGCCTTGTCGTCGTTCTGAGTCATATTCTGGAATCCTGTTTTTCAACCAATAAGACGGCCGATCATCTTGGCCGTGTAATCCACCATCGGAATGATACGAGCATAATCAATGCGAGTCGGGCCGATGACGCCGATGGCACCGATGATCTGCTCTCGTCGGTTCCGATACGGCGCGACGATCATGGCGCATCCGGACATGAGAAACAATTCGTTCTCGGCGCCGATGAAGATTTGCACCCCTTCGGCCCGGTGTGCCCGTTCCAGGAGTCGCAAAACCTTCTCCCCGTTTTCCAGGCTTTCGAACAAGGCCCGGATACGTTCCAAATCATTGAGCGCGGTGACATCTTCCAATAAATGGGACTGTCCACGGATGATCAGAACGCCGCCGATGATTCCACCATTCCAGATGGCAAGCCCAGCCTCCACCACCTTGCGGGTGAGTTCATCGAGCTGGTTGCGCTTGTTTTCAATCTCGGCAAGAATGGTCTCGCGGGATTCTTCAAGTGTCAGTCCCGGGAGACGGGCATTGAGGAAGTTGGCAGCCTCCATCAGCGCGGTGACCGATACGGTGTCTGGGACGTCGATGATCCGGTTTTCGACAAGCCCCTTGTCGTTGACGAGAATCACCAACGCCCGGCCCGGTCCCAGGTTGATGAACTCGATATGCTTGAGCGGACTTTCCAGCTTGGGCGCCATGACAAGGCCGGCGCAGTGGGACAGCCCGGAAAGGGTAGCGGTCGCCTTTCCAAGCATTTCCTCGATACTGCGGCCGGCCGCCCGGCATTGAGCATCGATGCGCCGCCGTTCCTCGTCGGCAAGATCCCCCACTTCAAGGAGTCCATCCACAAACAGCCGCAAGCCCGCTTCCGTGGGCAGCCGTCCGGCCGAGGTGTGGGGCGCACGCAAAAGACCCGCCGCCTCCAGGTCAGCCATCACGTCGCGGATCGTGGCCGGAGAGAGATCCATGCCAAGCTGCCGCGCCAACGTGCGCGAACCAATGGGGTCGCCCGTGCGGACATAGGCATCGACAATGCGGCGGAAAATTTCGCGCGATCGTTCGCTGAGCTGGGCGACCGTTGTGGTACGCAAACCTGGCACCCTCATTCTCTAACATATTCCAACAGCAGAAGACAGTCTAGTGTGTGCGCCGCCTTGCGTCAATGGGAGCCGGGAGGATCGTCAGCCTCCTTACAAAAACACTGCACTTCCCTTTGTGGGGGAAGGTTCTTTCAGAAAGGAAGACTCCCGGGCCGTTGTCAGAAGGCTTTCATAAAAATTTTTGCAACAGCGAAACGCCATTTGACAATTCTCCTGCATTGCGGTTATAGCCGTCAGGCATGAAGCGCATATTCCTGGGGAAAGGAACACCTATGCACTTTCGGCACGGTAAAACAAAGGACCGCACGAATCGCATCACTGGCCCCATGAACGGCTTCAATCGAACCCTTTTCCGGGTTTTATTGAGTTTGGCCGCAAGTGTCGGGGGAAGTCTGAGCGGTGGGACCCCGGCAAAAGCCTTCACCCCCCTTGCCAGTGACGCATCGATTCAACGCCCTGGCCAACGTTCTGGAGGCGTTCCCTTGCCGCCTCGCCGTCCGGCCCTCCGTTCCCCCTCTTCCCCAATCCCACCGGAAACGGCCCATTTCTCCCGGAAGGTCCCCCTGCCGCCCGTGCCCCCCCGTTCCCCGCAGAGCACAAGAATCTGCGATTCCCTCACCAGCCGGGCAGAAGGTGTGTTTCTGGCCTATGAACAGATGATCCTGGACAAGGGGGACACCGTCATTGGCGTTTTGCGGCAACACGGCGTATCGATCAACGACGCCAACGCCTTTGCCCTGGCGCTGGCCGGCGCCATGGATGCCCGCCGGGTCCGCCCCGGTGATGCCCTGACGGTTCTGCGTGGGGCGGACCAAGGGGGAAAGCGGGAGATGGCCACGTTATCGCTGCGCATTCCCAATGGTCCCCGGCTGGCCTTTCGGCGCGATCCCGATGGACGGTTCGTGCGCACGCCCCACGAGCGGGAAAAGAAATTGCACCGCCGTGTCCTGTCCATGGATAAAGGACCGCGCCGTTCCCTCACGGGCGGCGGACTGCCTGTTTCGGTTGCGCATGAGGTGATGACCGTCGCGGCAACCGATCCCGCTTTTCCCGCAAAACCAAGCCGTCAGGCCACCTTGACGGTCGTTTACGAAAGTCCGGAACGGGGCGAGCCGGTCCTGCGATTTGCCGCCCTCCACGACAAGGGGCGTGAACATCGCTCGTACCGCTTTCCTTTGAGCGAAGCCAAGGTCGCCTATCTGAACGAGAAAGGACAGGGTGTGGCCGTGGTCGAGCTGTCCACCCCCATCGATCATGCCGTCGAAATCAGTTCGGGCTGGGGCTGGCGCACCCATCCCGTTCTGGGCGACAAGCGGTTCCATCGCGGCGTGGATTACCGCGCCCCGCGCGGCACGCGCACACTCGCCGCCGCCGATGGCGTGATCGAGGACATCGGGCGACGCGGCACTTACGGCCTTTATCTCCGTATCCGCCACACCGATGTTTTGTCCACCGCCTATGCCCACCTCGACGGCTACGCGCCCCATCTGATGAAAGGCGAGAGGGTCAAAAAGGGACAACTGATCGGTTATGTCGGAACCACCGGGCTTGCCACGGGGCCGCATCTTTATTACGAGGTTCTGGTGGACAACCGACAGGTCAATCCCCTTGATAAAAGTGATCACGTGGTGCCGGTGCGCCTGACAGATCAGGAGCTGACCCGCTTCAAACACTATGTCAAGGATACGGCGCAGGTCATCGCGAATTAACCTTCTGATCCCGTCGAGCCTTGATCGTCAGGACTTTTCCCCTCACGCGCCGACCTCCCGCGCGGCCTTTGGTGCATCCACCATTCGGCGCGTCCTTCCCGTTGCCTTAAGCGTCAGTTTTGACTGACGCTTAAGGAAGAGGCAGGGACACTCACCAGATAAACGCTGATAGAACCGCCCGGCACCGTAAATGGTGACGGGCGAGAAGAGCGGCGATGCGTGCCGGGTCGGCCGGTTCGTTGTAACCGGTTCCCAACTCGGCCCCATGGACACCGCAGGTCACGAACACCGCATCAAGGCCAGCGGCGCTGGCCCCGGCGATATCGGTTTCCAGCGCATCCCCCACCGCCAGCACCCGCTTGCGGTCCGGCCCGCCCAGCCGTTCCAGGCACAAATCATAAATGGCCGGATCAGGCTTGCCGCGAGAGCTGACCCGTCCTCCCAAAGCCTCGTACCGGGCGGCCAGGGCGCCGGCGCACATCACCCGCCGTCCTTCACGAATGACCACGTGATCGGGATTGGCGCACACCATGGGCAGGTCCCGGTGTCGGCAACGGAGCAGCCGCATTTCATAATCGGCCACGGTTTCGTGAAATTCCCAGGGGCCGGTGTTGACAACGAACGTGGCCTCTTCGGGGCTGGCCACCAGGGCCACATCAAGCCCTTCAAACACGCTACGGTCACGCTCCGGCCCCAGATGCCAGCAACGCTGTCCTAGGTCCGCGTAAAAGGGATCGCCGCGACTGCGCATCGCGACATTGATCGCCTCTCCCGACGACAGGATGTCATCATAAAGGAAGCGGGAGAGGCCCATGCGCTGCATGCCGTCGATCAGATTACGGGTACGCCGGGGGGCGTTGGATAACAGAATCGTCCGCTTGCCGGCTTCCTTCAACCGCTTGAGTGTTGCGGCGGCATGTGGATAGGCCACGGCGCCATCATGGATCACCCCCCACAGGTCAAGAATGAACGCATCATAGTGTTCAGCCACGACGGACAGGCCGGGAATGGCAACGACATCAAAACCAGGACCGACCATGACCGAACACGCTCAAAACTGTGAAGGTCCGGCAAAGTAGCGTGGGGACACGGGCAAGGGGAAGAGCAAACCGTCACCCCTGTTGTTTGACCCCGGTCCCCACCGCATCGGCCAGCGTACGGTATCCCTCGTTCCGCAAAAGCGCCGCGAGTTCCCTTTTGATTCGTTCCACCACGCCGGGGCCTTCGTAAATCAGGGCGGTGTAAATCTGCACGAGCGAGGCGCCTGCCGTGATTTTCGCCAGAGCCTCCGCCCCCGACCCCACTCCTCCGACTCCGATCAGGGGCAACCGCCCTTCGGTCAGCCGGTAGAGTTCCGTCAACACCGCGGTCGATGCCCGAAACAATGGCCGGCCGGACAGGCCGCCCGCCTCGCGGCGCGCCGGATCGCGCAAGGAGGACGGGCGGTCGATGGTCGTGTTGGTGGCAATCATGCCATCAACCCCACCGGCAAGGGTAACCGCGGCAATGTCGGCCAGCTCCCCGCCCGTCAGATCGGGGGCGATCTTCACCAGCAGCGGCGGCTTCAGGGTCTCCCCCGCCGTTGCCTGGTCCAGGGATTCCCGCACCCGCGCAACCAGTTCCGCCAGGGCGTCACGCCCCTGCAAGGCGCGCAGGCCCGGCGTATTGGGAGAGGAAACGTTGATCACGAGGTAATCGGCCCGTGGGGCAAGAACACGCACGCCCTGCACGTAATCGGCCACGGCGTCCGGACTGTCCCGGTTACAGCCCACGTTGGCCCCGATCCATCCCGGGCGCGTCACAAGGCGGGAGGCGATGGCCTCCAGGCCCTCATTGTTAAAGCCCATGCGGTTGATGAGCGCCTTATCCATGGGAAGACGGAACAGACGCGGACGGGGGGTGCCGTGTTGTGGACGGGGGGTGACTGTGCCCACTTCGACAAAACCGAACCCAAGTCCCAGCAAAGCCCCAGGCGCCGTGGCGTTCTTGTCGAAACCGGCCGCAAGGCCAATGGGATTCGGAAAATCGCGTTTCCACAGCCGCACGGCAAGAATCGGATCGTCCCGCTTCGCGGCACACAACAGACCCGTCCGTTCCGCGCCCCGCAACAGCATGAAACCAAGGGCATGGGCCGTTTCCGGCGACAGCCGCCGCAACAGGGAACTCCCCCACCGCCCGCCGTACTCCCAAACCCTTGTCACCGGTGCTGTCCGCCACTGCGCAGGAAGGGCAGATTCGGATAGCCCGCCGCATCCAGGGACACACCTTCCACCGCCAGCACCGCCATGACCGGCAGGGGACCGTACAAATGAGGAAAAGCGTTTTCCCATTTAAGGGATGCCCCCAATTGCGCGGCATCAACGGTCAGCAGCAGCAGATCCGTCACATTCCTGAAGAACTTGTGCGCGCTTTCCTCCACCTGTTCGACGGTGGAAAGGTGGATGAACCCCTCGAGCCGCGCCGCTGGCGGCAGATAATGGCCCATGCGGACGGTGGTGGTCCAGTCGGCGGCGGAGCAAAGATGATAGAGTAGTATCATCGTCATGACCAATCCTTTGAACGCGAAACGTTGTCCCCCTGAACGTCAGTCTTTGACCGACGCTCACGGGCTACCGCGGCGCGCCCTCAGGCGCGAAAGCCACGGGCCACGGACGCCCGGCGTCTGAGGGGAGCCTTGATCGGTCACGATCAAGGCTCAAAGGGATTATTCGGACCGAAAGAATTTCCTTTTCGCAACCGTCTTGCCAAAGAAGCGACCTTGCGGAGGAAGCGATCATTCCTTACACTCTTTCGCATGCACGAGACAAGGGGAGGCCTTGAGTGAAAAAATTACAGCGTCTTTTGGCGCAGGGGGGAATCGCCGTTGCGCTTTTGGCGGGGGGAGAAGCCCTTGCCGGGGAGGCCGGGGAGAATGTTTCCGGTAAAAACCCCCTGCCCACTGTCACCGTGTCCGCGGCGCATCTTCTGGAAGATCGCTTCCTGGGAAAAGCCGACGCGCCTCTCACGGTGATCGACTACTCTTCACTCACCTGTCCCCATTGTGCTGACTTTCATACCCAGATCCTGCCAAAACTCAAAGCCCATTACATCGACACCGGCACGGTCAGGTTCATCTATCGCGACTTTCCCCTCGAACCCATAGCGACCGCGGCAGCCATGCTGGCCCGGTGCGCTCCACCCGAGATGTATTTCCGTTTTCTCGACGCCCTGTTTGGCAGTCAGAAAACGTGGTCCAAGGCGCAAAAGCCCCGGGAGGCGCTCGTCACCCTGGCCCGGCTGGGCGGCATGACCGAAACGGATGTCGCGCAGTGCCTGGACAATCAGGCGTTATTGAACGGTTTGACCGCCATGAAAAACGAGGCCGTGCAACAGCATGGGATCAAGGCAACACTAAGCCTTGTCATTGGTGGACGGACCCATGTCGGGGTGGGATCTTACGATGCCCTTGTCACCTTGATTGAGAACGCATTGCCAAAGCAGTGATTCCTTTGAGGGTTACTCTTTGATGGTGGGGGGGGCACTCCCCCTTCCACAGCGCGGCGTGTTCTTGTCCGTTGAAATCCGCAGGAAGCACTGCCCTGTTCACCGGTCTGGTTGGGCGTGCCGCCTGACGTGGAGTCTGGTCGAACAGGTGCGCGAATCGGCCTGATACAGATTCGTGAGAACGACCGGACGCGGGAGAGGGCACGCCCCCTCCCTGTCCTGTCCACTGCCGTGCAAGAAAATCACTTCCAGCTATCGGCGATAATGTTATCGAACCAACTGTGAGCGTATGAAACCTCGCGTTTCAGCATGACCGGCGAGGCATCACTGGCCGTCACTTCCGCCTTGCCGACGATTTCCTTTTTCTCCTCGTCGAAACGATACACCGCCGCGACCGAGAACCCATAATCGTGCCCGGCGATGCTGTAGCAGGTATTCACATAAGAGGGCGTGCCCGGTTCCTTGCCGGCCAAGGCGGCCACCACGGCGGCGGCCGTCACCTTGGCCTGGGAGTTTGCGGCATAGGCCGACTTTGGCATGACACCGGCAACGCACGCATCCCCGATGACATAAACCCCTGCCTGCAAGGTGGATTCAAAGGTTTTCTGGTTGACCGGACACCAGCCCTTATCGTTGACAAGGCCGGCGGCGGTGGCGATGCTCCCCGCCTTCTGGGGCGGAATGACGTTCAGGACATCGGCCTTGAAATCCTCCGTCTGGGCCTGGATCGTCAAGGCCTTGGGGTCGATCTTGTCCACCTTGCCGCCTTCAGCGCCGGGGACCCATTTGATCATGGACTCCGGCGTGCCATAGCCATACATCCGGGTCCATGCTTGGATGAACAGTCCCTTTTTGGCAAAATCGTCCTTCGGGTCAAGAATGATGATTTTTGACTTGGTCTTGCCGTGGGTCTTGAAATAATGCGCAAGCAGGGAGGCTCGCTCATATGGCCCCGGCGGGCAGCGGAAGGGATTGGGGGGCGCAACGATCACCACCGTTCCGCCATCCTTCATGCTTTCGATCTGCTTTTTCAAAAGAAGCGTTTGCGGGCCGGCCTTCCAGGCATGGGGAATGGTTTCGCTTGCGGCTTCGTCATAGCCTTCGATGGCGCCCCATTTGAAGTCGACGCCGGGTGAAACGATGCAACGGTCATAGGCGTAGGTCTTACCCCCTTTGGTCGCAACCGTTTTTCCCACCGGGTCGATGCCGGTCACGGTGTCGATGACAACAGTGATTCCGTGCTTTTTCAGGTCGTCGAAACCGATGGTGAGGGAGTCCATTGTGCGCTCGCCTATGACGGCTTCGTTCGACAGGAAACAGCTCACATACTTTTCGCTGGCCTCGATCACGGTCACATCAAGGTTCGGATCGGCCATTTTCAGGTATTTGGCAGCCGTGGCGCCGCCCGGGCCTCCTCCGACGACCACCACCTTCTGGCCCGCCGCCGCGGCGCCGCGGGCGATGAACGGCATGCCGACCACCGGGGCCACTGCTGCCGTTGCGACCGTGAATTTAAGGAAGTTACGACGATTGACGGTAAACATGGGTGCATCCCCCCCTTACTTCTTGCTGCCATAGAAGTGAACAAGCGCCTCGATGCCAGTATCTTTATGCTCATTCACCACTGCATCGACCTTGGATTTCATTTTCTTGTCAGTCGGTCGTGTTCCGGAAGCATAGTCATCAAGGGTCGCGTGCAAATAGAGCATCCACTGGCCCGCCAGTATGCCGGCCCCCTCACCGCTGCTGCCGCCGTTCTCGTGGCACTTCTCACACTGCTGATTGTGCAGGGTTTCCCCCAGCTTGGCCTTGGCAGGGTCCGTCTTTTGGTTGGCGGGAACGAATTTCTGTTTGGCGAAGAACGCTCCCATCGCCGTGATTTCATCGTCGCTGTAAGGTTTGGCGAGACGAACCATCACCGTGGACGCCCATTCGCCTTTCTTGTAGCCCTGCATGGCGGACGTGAAATAGTCGGCATCGATTCCGGCAAGGGTTGGAATCGAAGGACCGACGCTGACGCCGTTCGTTCCGTGACAGCCGGCGCACGCATTGGCCAACATTTCCGGCGTGGTGGGATCGGCGGCGAAGCTGTTGCCGGCGACCACCAATCCCCCCAACAGTACCAAGAAACCTATTTTGTTTCTCATGGTCTTCCCTCTGTCTTGAGTCAACAGAAATACAACCATCCCCCAACGATCATTGGGGAACGATTCGCAGAACCGTTCCCGCACCGTCTGCACAATGGCAAACACTCCCTTCTCACGACATGCGCTAATGACACGCGCCAACGCACGACCCAAAAGGGTACGCAGCAACATTCTCCTGCACTACACAATGGACAGTATCAATGAGTATGGTCTATACTTCAGGTATGGCGTATTGCTCTCGTCCATGTCCCCCTTGCCGTGCCACTTCCCCCCGTATCACCTCTTCCCGTCAAAGGCAAGACCTTGACGTGGAAGGGGTCGGAAAAAATACCAGAATCGTAAAAGTGCGGCCTCACTCCTCAACGCCTGAAGGCAACGTGTGGGCAATTCCCTGGTGGCAGTCTATACACGTTTTGCGTTCATCCCCTTTCTCTTTCATGATACGCTGATGTTTCTTGGCGGCCGTTTTGTCCTGATCATCGAACTTCATGGCGTTGAAGTCATGGCACGAACGGCATTCACGGGAATCCGTCGCCTTCATTTTCGCCCATACGCCCTTGGCCATTTCAAGGCGGAGGGCCTCATATTTTTCCGGTGTATCGATGACCCCCGTGATGCGGCCCCAGACATCCTTGGCGGCAGCCAGCTTGGCCAAGTATTTCGGCAGACCGCCTTCCGGCACGTGGCAATCCGGACATTCGGCACGGACGCCAACACGGTTGAGATAATGTTTCGTCTTCTGTAACTCGTTGAGAGCGGTTCCCATTTCGTGGCATCTGGTACAAAAAGCCGTCGTGTTCGTGTTGGCCAGCGCCATATTGAACACGACGATGCCCCCCGCCCCCCCCACAAGACCGATGATGAGCACGACTCCCACGGCAAGTCGCGCACTGGGGCGCCACAACCACATCCAAAGCCGCCTGATGACGTTCAAGGTTATTCTCCCCCTAAAATCCATAGCATTTTTTGCATACACCATGAGCCTGGCACTAATTCTCTTGGCGGCAGACAGATTTCACGATAGATTGCCATTTTCTAATTCATTGGCCGTCCGAGACAAGGGGATTGAACGAACAACAGAAACAAAAAAATACGAAAATAGAGATGAAGACAAAGGGAAATTGGCCATGATATAAATCATGGGGGGGGCAGAATCGATGACAAAGGTCAAGAAAAGGGGCTGCCGAGGGAAAAAGCATTTTCGCCTGTTCCCGTCGTGGGCCATGATGGCGACGAGGGGGGGGAGTGTGTGTGCATAGGGAGGACTAGATGTCAGAGAACGCCAAAAGCATGTCGATCATTGTGACCAAGGGCACACTGGACTGGGCGTATCCTCCGTTCATTCTGGCGACCACGGGCGCCAGCATGGGGCTTAATGTCACGTTGTTTTTCACCTTTTACGGATTGGCTTTGTGCAAGAAAAAACTTGACTTGAAAGTCACCACCCTTGGCAATGCCGCCATGGAAATGCCGATAATGGGCATGCATCTTGCCATGCCCAATATGGTGGGCATGTTGCCGGGGATTGATGGCTTCGCCACGGCCATGATGAAGGATCTCATCAAGAAAAAAGGGGTGGCCTCCATCGAGGAACTGCGGGAACTGGCCAAGGAGGCCGAGGTGCGCATGATCGCCTGCCAGATGACCATGGATCTGTTCGAGTACAAACAGGCGGACATGATGGACGGGATCGAATACGCCGGCGCGGCCACGTATATTGAAACCGCCACCAAATGCGACATCAATCTGTTCATTTGATCGGACGTGCGAAAAATCACGACGCTGTCGTGTCATGGGGACAGCGCCGACGTGTTTGTTGAACATCAACACTGAAACAAGGAGAAAGTATCAATGAGCACAACCACCCTTCTCGACGTCAAGGGTCTGGGCTGCCCCCTGCCGATCCTGAAGGCGAAAAAAGCCATCAAGGACATCGCCATCAACGATATCCTTGAGGTTCATGCCACCGATCCGGGATCTGTCAAGGATTTCGAGGCTTTTTGTCGTCAAACCGGCCACGAACTGGTGCAAAGTATCGAGGAAGGCGGCGTTTACAAGTATCACATCAAGCGCACGAGCTGATGAGACGGTGCCGCGTAGCGAAACAGAACACGCCAGGGGCCACAAAGAAGACCGGGGAGAGGGTTGGTCTGGCGCTTGCGGGTAAAAATGAAACAGGACAACCAAGCTTACCTGAGCCTGGGGCGATGATCCGTTCTTTTCTGCGACGGGTCGCGGGATGGAAACACATGGTGGTAGTAGGGGGACTCCTGATCGCTGGTGTGGGCGGCGCCTCCGGCGTCGCCCAAACGGCGGAACTGGTGATGTTTGAAAGCGCCGGCTGCGGCTAGTGCGCCAAATGGCGGCGGGAAATCGGCACGGTTTATTCCCGCACGCCGGAAGGGCAGCGGGTGCCGCTGCGGACGGTGCAGGGATTGGATGTGCTGGAGGATGATTTCGTTCTGGAAAAACCGGTTCATTTCACGCCAACGTTTGTCGTGATCGAGAACCGTCGGGAGGTTGGCCGGATCACCGGCTATCATGGAGACGCCGCCTTCTGGGAAATGCTGGATTACATTCTCCTGACGCTGTCTTCTCCCACGGTAGGGAATTGAGGGGGGGGGGTGTGCGCCTTCACCCGTAACAAAAACCACGATGCGGGGAAGGCTCGGCCTCCCCCACTGCCCCCTCGATTCTTTGTCAACGGGCCTGAGCGTAGCCTAGAAGGGTCAGGGTTTCCTTGATTTCCTGCAAAATGGCAGGGTCGTCAATAGTCGCCGGCACCTTGCAGGGTTCGTTATCGGCGATCTTGCGCACCGTGCCGCGCAAAATCTTGCCCGAACGGGTCTTGGGGAGTCGCTTGACGACGGCAGCCGTCTTGAAAGCGGCCACGGCCCCGATCTGCTCACGCACCATGACCACAAGCTCGGCGATGATGTGCGCCTCCGGCCGCACCACGCCGGCCTTCAGACAGACCAGCCCCAGGGGAATCTGACCTTTCAACGCATCGGCCACCCCCATTACGGCACATTCGGCGACATCAGGATGGGCGGCCAGCACCTCCTCCATGGCGCCGGTGGACAGGCGGTGTCCGGCGACATTGATGATGTCATCCGTTCGCGCCATGACGTAAACATGACCGTCGTCGTCGATATACCCGGCGTCGCCCGACTGGTAAAACCCGGGATAGGGATCAAGATACGATTGGCGATAGCGATCTTCCCGCTGCCACAGCGTCGCCAGACTGCCCGGCGGCAAGGGCAGCCGACAGACGAGTGGGCCGTGATGGCCGGCGGGTGCGGGGTCGCCCGCCTCGTCCACGGCACACACATCCCACCCCGGCGCGGGCCGGCCCGCCGAACCGTACCGGATGGGAGAAGGGTGCAGCCCCAGGCAGGTGGCGGCGATGGCCCAGCCGGTTTCGGTCTGCCACCAGTGATCAATGACCGGAGCGTTCAAATGCTGCTCGGCCCAGCGCAGGGTATCGGGATCGGAACGCTCCCCGGCCAGGAACAGGGCGCGGAACCCCGCCCCCGCGAGATCATATTTTTTCAGAAAATCGGCGTTTGGATCTTCGCGCTTGATGGCGCGGAAAGCGGTTGGCGCGGTGAACAGCGTACCGATTCTGTGTTCGGTGATCATGCGCCAGAACGCCCCGGCATCGGGAGTTCCGACCGGCTTGCCCTCGTAAACGACCGTCGTGCAGCCCTGCAACAGCGGCGCATAAACGATATAGGAATGGCCCACCACCCACCCCACGTCGGAAGCGGCCCAGAACACGGCGCCCGGACGCACGTCATAGATGGCTGTCATGGTCCAGGCCAGGGCCACGGCATGGCCGCCATTGTCGCGGACGATCCCCTTGGGATCGCCGGTGGTGCCGGAGGTATAAAGGATGTACAACGGGTCGGTCGCCGCCACCGGCACGCAGTCGGCAGGCTTGGCCGCGGCCATCACGGCCTCATAATCGCGGTCGCGCCCGGGCAGCAGAATCGCCTCGGCCTCCGGGCGACGGACGATGATGGTCCGTTCGGGCTTGTGGGTGGACAGGGCGATCGCCTGATCCAGAAGAGGTTTGTAGGGGATGACCCGCGCCGATTCGACGCCGCACGAGGCCGAAACGATGACCTTGGGTCGCGCATCGTTGATGCGGGTCGCAAGTTCGTTCGGCGCGAAGCCGCCGAAGACGACCGAATGCACCGCCCCGATTCGGGCGCAGGCCAGCATGGCGATCAAGGCTTCCGGAATCATCGGCATATAGATCACCACCCGGTCGCCCTTCGTCACGCCCTCCGCCGCCAGGGCGCCGGCCAGACGTGCGGTCAGGTCTTGCAATTGCGCATAGGTGATCGTGCGCTGATTCCCGGTGACCGGGCTGTCCCACAGGATGGCGTTCTGTCCGCCGCGGCCCGCCGCCACATGACGGTCAACGGCATTGTAGCAGGTGTTCATCACGCCCCCGCGGAACCAGCGGTAAAAAGGCGGACGGGAATCATCGAGAACCTTCTCCCATTTCTTGTCCCAGTGAATATTTTCGGCGACCTCCCCCCAGAATCCTTGCGGGTCGGAAAGAGAGCGCCGATAAGCCAGCTCGTAAGGATTCATCTACCTATCCTTTTTTAAGCCTGTACCAGGGTGCGGCCAATCTACAGCCATCACGAAAAGGATTCATGGCAGATATGATTGCGGATGACTTTAGTGATACTCCACAGGAAGAAATTGAATATCCGGTGTGGAAAACACACGAACGATCCCTGCGAGAGTTCCTTTGGATGGGATCCCACAACAAGAAATCAGAACATGAGAGAGGCGCGCTCCCCCCTGCGTCCCTATTCCCGTCCGCCATAGGCCCGGACCACCTGGCCATGTTGGCGGCATTCGGGACTTGCGAGATCAAGAAAGGCCTCGGTCACGCTTTCCGGCGGCGGCAGGTGTTCCGGATCTTCGCCCGGAAAGGCTTGTGCGCGCATTCGGGTCCGCACGACCCCGGGGTCCAGAAGGTTGACCCGCATCCGGGTCTTGGTCACCTCTCCGGCATAGACCTTGACCATCATTTCCAGCGCCGCCTTCGATGTGGCATAGGCCCCCCAATAGGGGAAAATGTCAGAGGCAACGCCAGAGGTGACGAACACGGCCCGCCCCGCGTCGGACTGGCGCAACAAGGGATCGAAACTGCGCAGGAGATGAAAATTGGCCGTCACGTTGACCGCCATCACCTGATTCCAATCCTCGGGCGCGATGTGTTGCAGGGGGCTGAGGGGTCCCAACGCCGCCGCGTTGCCCACCAGCACATCCAGGCGGCCAAAACGGTGATAAACGGCCAGCGCAATCTGGTCGATCTTGGCATGATCGGCCAGATCCTGGGGCACGAGAACGGCATGATTGTCGCGTCCCAAGGCGCGAATCTCGTCATCCAGTTCCTCGAGCGCGCCCACTGTGCGGGCGATTGCGATCACCGTTGCCCCTTCCGCGGCGAAACGATACGCCACCGCCCGGCCAATGCCGCGCGAGGCGCCGGTGACAAGGGCGATGCGCCCTTCCAGACGACCCGTCCAGGTACTCATCGGTGTAATGTCCTCCTCCCTTCGGCCAGCAACGACAACGGCGCCCGGGTATTCATGGTTTCCTGATCGGTGAGCGGTCCCGGATAAGCGCCGGTGAAGCAGGCGTCGCAGAACTGGGGCTGTTCGGGATGGCGCCCCGTTTCGCCCGTGGCCCGATACAAACCATCAAGGGAAATGAATGCAAGAGAATCCACCCCCAGAATCGCCGCCATTTCCTTGACGTCATGACGGGCGGCCAGAAGTTTTTCACGGCTGGGAGTGTCGATACCGAAAAAACAGGGGTGCGCGGTCGGGGGCGAGGAAATGCGCATGTGCACCTCCACCGCTCCTGCCTGGCGCACCATGTCAACGATTTTCATGGATGTGGTTCCGCGCACGATCGAATCATCAACCAGAACGACGCGCTTCCCATATAGGACGGCCTTGTTGGTGTTATGCTTGCGTTTCACCCCCAGATGGCGGGTGCGCTCGGTGGGCTGGATGAAGGTGCGCCCCACGTAATGATTGCGAATGATCCCATATTCGAACGGAATGGCGGATTCGCTGGCATAGCCCATGGCGGCAGGCACGCCGGAATCGGGCACCGGCACCACCACATCGGCCAGCACGTGGCTTTCCCGGGCCAGTTCCACACCGATTCGCTTGCGGACAGCGTAAACACTCAAACCCTCCACCACCGAATCCGGCCTGGAGAAATAAACATACTCGAAAATGCAGAACCGCCGCGGGTGGCGGGGAAAGGGCTTGATGGAGCGCACGCCCCGCGCGTCCACCACCACCAGTTCTCCCGGTTCGATGTCGCGCACGAACTCGGCCCCGATGATATCCAGCGCGCAGGTTTCCGAGGTCAGGATATACGCCTTGCCCAGCCGCCCCAGCGCCAGGGGCCGGATTCCCAAGGGGTCACGCACCCCGATCAAGGCATCGTGCGTGAGGGCCACCAGGGAATAGGCCCCCTCCACCTGGCGCAACGCATCGATCATCCGATCTTCGACGGAAGAATAGGTGCTGATGGCCATCAGGTGGATGATGACCTCGGTATCGGTGGTGGACTGGAACAGACACCCCCGCCGCACCAGCGCGCCATGCACGGTCATGGCGTTCGTCAGGTTGCCGTTGTGCCCGATGGCAAACCCGCCGAACGCAAAATCGGCGAACAAAGGCTGGACATTGCGCAGGACTGTGGCGCCAGAAGTGGCGTAACGGACATGACCAACGGTCATGCTTCCCGGCAGACGATCGATGACCTCTTCGTTGAAATTCTCCGACACATGACCAAGACCACGGTGGGAATAGAACTGCCCGCCATCACAGCTCACGATTCCCGCCGCCTCCTGCCCCCGGTGCTGCAAGGCGTGCAGGCCAAGGCCGGTATGGGCGGCGGCATCGGGGTCCCCAAAAATGCCGAACACCCCGCATTCCTCGTGCAGGTGGTCTTCCGGGGGATCTTCGATCCCCAAAGAGGCGGCATCGAAGGGGTTTGTGGGAATGAGGGGCATGGCCGTTCCTGCTACACGCATCCAGGGATCAGGGGGAACGCGACGTGTTCTGAGCCTCTCGCGGACTCTGCGCACCCTGGGCGCCTTGGGCGCGCGGAACCGGATTGGCAAGCCGCTTGTAGGCTTCTTCGGTTTCCCGTATCTGGCGGACCCGCTCCGTGGCGGCATCGGTGGCGTTTTTGGCCTTGCCGACCAGTTCATCGGGCGCCAGCTGGCGGATCAGGGCGCTTCCTCGTTGCATCAGAACGAGGCTTCTTGCATTCTGCAACCAGGCGGGCCGGTCATCTGGTCGCACAAGGGCCTCTATCAACAGATAGGCAAGGGAAACCACGAGCGCACCCCTTGCAAGACCGAATAGAAAACCCAAGGCGCGATCAAAGGACCCGAACAGAGTCATTCGGATCGCACCCGCTACGGCATGGGACAGCATGGATAAGACCAAAAGCGCCGCCAGAAAAAGAACCACCACCGCCGCCGCATCGGCCGCCCAGGGCACGGGAATGATGTTGCGGGCCAGCGGCCTGACCCATACGAAACCATACAGGGCGACGAAACCGGCCCCCACCCAGGCGGCAATGCCCAGAACTTCGTGGACGAAACCGCGTATGAAACCGATCAGCCCCGATAACAGCACGACAAGGGCCACCACCGCATCAAGCGTCGTGATCCCCTGACCGCTCATGACCCTGCCATCCGCCGGAAAGAATCGACCACCCCCTGCACGTGCCCCACCTCGCGGATCGCCAGCCCCCTTTCCCCCTTTCCCCCGGAACGGTGGGGCGGTGGGATCATGGCCTGAACGAATCCAAGTTTGACCGCTTCCTTCAGCCGGACATCCCGTTGCGCGACGGCGCGAACCTCGCCCGACAAACCGATCTCCCCGAAAACCACCATGTCCGCCGCCACTGCCATACCCGTTGCCGCAGACACGAGAGCGGTGGCCACGGCAAGATCCGCCGCGGGTTCGGTGATGCGCAATCCCCCGGCAACGTTCAAATAAACGTCCCGCGCGCCCAAAGCAAGACCGCAACGCGCCTCCAGCACGGCCAGCACCATGGCGAGGCGGTTACCATCCCACCCCACCACGGCCCGGCGCGGCGTGCCGGGCGTGCCCACCAGGGCCTGGATTTCCACCAGCACGGGCCGCGTGCCCTCGATGCCCGCAAAGACGCAGCTTCCCGCAACATTGCCCCGCCGTTCGGCCAGAAACAGGGCCGACGGATTGGCAACCTCCGTCAGGCCGGCGCCGGTCATCTCGAACACGCCGATTTCATTGGTCGGACCGAAGCGGTTTTTCATGGCCCGCAGAATGCGAAACGGGTGGCCGCGTTCGCCTTCGAAATACAAAACGGTATCGACCATGTGCTCCAGCACCCGGGGACCGGCGATCATGCCTTCCTTGGTGACATGTCCCACCAGAAACAACACAAGCCCCCGTCGTTTGGCAAGACGGATCAGTTCGTGGGCGCTCGCGCGCACCTGGGCCACCGTTCCCGGCGCCGAGTCGAGGGTATCGACGAACATGGTCTGGATGGAATCGATCACCACCACCGTCGGAGGGACGGCAGTGTCCAGGGTGGCGAGGATGTCGCGCACACTGGTGGCCGTGGCGAGATCGACCTTGGTTTTGGCAAGGCCCAGCCGGACGGCCCGCAGCCGCACCTGGTCCACCGCCTCCTCGCCCGAAATGTAGATGGAACGGGCGGCGCCCGCCAGGGCAGCGCACGCCTGGAGCAACAGGGTAGACTTGCCGATGCCGGGGTCGCCCCCGACCAGCAGCGCCGATCCCCCCACCAGCCCGCCGCCGCACACCCGGTCGAGTTCGGCGATGCCGGTCGCGAGCCGGGCGGGCTGTTCGCTCGTGCCCGCAAGCCCGACGAACACGACCCCCTGCCCCCCTTTTGCCGGGTCAAGCCCTTTGGGAGCGATGGCGGCCTTTGTTTCCTCCACAAGACTGTTCCAGCTTCCGCACCCCTCGCATCGTCCGCCCCACCGGGCATGTGCCGTGCCGCAGGACTGGCAGACGAAAGCGGTGACGGCGCGCTTCATGGGCACACCGCTCCCTCAGGCGCGCACCAGATGGCCGGCCAGGAAGGCGGTGGTCCGTGACCAGGCTTCCTGCGCGCAGTCGGGGCGAAAATCTTCCCGCCGGTCACAGTTAAAGCCGTGTCCCGCCGCGTACAAATGACACGTGACTTCCGGATGGGCCGCCATGATGGCGTCTTGATCGGCGGGGGGAATGATGGAATCATCCCGCCCGAAGTGCATCATGACCGGACAGAACGAATGCTCGTCAAGAAACTGGGCAATCTGCCCACCGTAATAGCACACGGCGGCCTGGAACGGCAGACGGCACGCCGAAAGCCATGCCAGGGACCCGCCCCAGCAGAAGCCCACCACCCCCACCGTGCGTTCGCCCCCTTCGGCGGCCACGTATTCGCGCGCGGCCTCGATATCGAGGAAGGGTTTTTCCCACCCCAAGGCCAGGCGGAGCGCCCGCCCCCGGGCCAGGTCCTCCGCGCCATAGTCCAAGGCGACGCCCCGTTCCAGCCGATCGAAAACGGCCGGGGCAATCGTTACATACCCTTCGTGCGCGAAACGATCGACAAGGGCGCGGATATGGCCGTTGACCCCAAAGACTTCCTGCATCACGACCAGACCGCCCCGCGAGGACCCGCCACTCGGCCAGGCGACATAGGCCTCGAAAAGATGCTCGTCCCGTGCCGCAAGCGTGATGATTTCTCCCATACCGGCCTTTCCTTCCAAGATGTTCTCCCAAGGCGGGGTGTCCCCCCCCAGGACCGTGCCCAACCGGGCTATTGGCAAAACGGCGCTCCGTGCCGCACAATGATGATTGTCTCCATCGGCCAATGGCTGCCTCTGTCGGCCATAGTGCCCTATGAACGCCGAATCATGGATGTGTCATGAATATGCCGCCTTTTGCCCCGGGGGTCATCGACATTCTGGTCCCGGCGGAACAAAAAATTCCGTTCGTCTTTGCCTCGCCCCATTCGGGGTCCAATTATCCTCCCGACTTCGTGCACGCCTCCGCCCTTGACCCGGCGAGTTTGCGCAAATCGGAAGACATCTATGTGGATCAGATTTTCGCCTTGGTTGTCGCGTGCGGCGCCCCACTGCTCCGCGCCCTGTTCCCGCGCGCCGTCCTTGATCCCAACCGCGAGCCGTATGAACTGGACCCGGCCATGTTCGAGGAGACTCTGCCCGCCTATGTCAACGCCCGCTCGCCACGGGTGGCCGCCGGACTGGGCACGATTGCCAAGGTCGTTGCCAACGGCGCCAGCATCTATGCCGGCAAACTGCGTTTTGCCGAGGCCGAACGGCGCATCAACACCTTTTATCACCCCTATCACCGGGCCTTGCGGCATTTGATCGAGACCACGCGGCAGCGCTTTGGCTGTTGCGTGGTGATCGATTGCCATTCGATGCCCTCCATCGGCGGCCCCATGGACGCCGACCCCGGATTGCAGCGGGTCGATTTCGTTCTGGGAGATTGTTTTAGCCTGAGCTGCGCCCGCGCCTTCACTGCGACCGCCGAGCGGACCTTGAAAGCGCAGGGTTACCAGGTCACCCGCAACAGGCCGTATGCCGGAGGCTACACAACACGCCGGTATGGACAACCGATCCGACGCCAGCATGCCCTTCAGATAGAAATAAATCGAAAGTTGTATGTTGACGAAATGACTTACGCGCCCCTGCCGGAATTGGACCGTTTGAAACAAAACATCGCCGCTCTTGTCCAGGCGCTTGCGGCGGTTCCGGGGCAGGAACGGGTCTTATCGGCCCCCGTGCGCCGTGGCATGACATGAGGGCGGTTCCGTCATGGCAGGATCAGGTGCGGCACGAAACGGCTGGTGTTGACGGTGATGGGGCCGTTGTCTTCGCGCATGCCGATTCCGTGCGGGCGCCCGGCGACAACCCAAGAGCCGACCACGGCGTGATGGCACCGCCCCGCGTCATCGGGGAACACCGGCAACGGGTGATACTCCTGGATCACCCACCCCTCGGCGCCATAGGGGCCGTCCGTGGCACGCTCCCCTTCCGGTAGGGCGGGATCGACAAGGCGGACATTGGCCCCCTCGCGGGAAAGAAGGGGCTTGATCACGTGGCGCGCCGCCGGTCGTGCCACCGGATCATCGGCAAACCAGGCCGGCAGCAGGTTGGGATGACCGGGAAACATCCGCCACAGCCAGGGCAGAAGGCCTTTTGTGGACAAAACCATCTTCCAGCACGGCTCGATGATTCGTGGTGCCCGCGGCCCTTTCAGGAAAGGCGCGAAAGGTTCATCGATCAGCCACTCCCACGGATAAAGTTTGAACAGAGCGGCAATGACATGATCGTCACGGTCGGTCAAGGCGCCGTTCGCATCAATACCAATTGCCTCGATATCCAGCACCGTCGTCGCCAGGCCGGCCTGATGGGCGCAGTCGCGCAAATACAGGATCGTCCCACGGTCTTCGGCGTTGGCGGCAACCGAGGCCAGGTGCACGGTGCGTGACCCCGACAACGCCAGCCAGTCCGGCGCCAGGGCGGCGAACGCATCGATCAGGGCTTCCTGCACGCTGTTGAACTGATCACAGCCCCGGGGGATCAGGCCACGCTGTCCGGCTTCCTCCAGCCACAGCCACTGAAAGAAGGCCGACTCGAACAGGGCGGTCGGGGTATCGGCGTTCATCTCCAGAAGCCGGGCCGGGCCGTGGCCGTCATAGGCAAGATCGAAACGGGCATAAAGGTCTTTGTCGCCACGATGCCAGCTCTCGCGGATGGGGTCCCACCAGGAGGGCGGGATTCGCAACGAGGACAGCACTTCATCGTCACGGCTGGCCCGTTCCACCACGTGATAACACAGGGCGATCAGTTCGGCCGTGGGATCTTCGATATCGTTTTCGATCTGCTCCAGGGTGAAGGCATAGGCCGCCTCCTCCCACCAGTAGGGCGCATCGTAAAGGGTATGGAACGTGAAGCCGACACGTTCGGCGGTCTGCGGCCAATCATGACGGGGCGACAGCGCGAGACGATGCATGACACTTTTCCCGTTGCGAGAAGATATGGGGAGGGGTCTCTCCACGGCCGTTGAAACACACCCTTGCGCCAGAATAACGCCCTTTCTCTTGAGGGGGGAGGGTTCTTTCGACGGCGCCCTTGCCCCCACTCCATCGATTCCGAATACCAGAACAATCCATATGGTTGTTCGGTGCGGGGCACGGCGTTACAGTTCCGGCGGAACAGCGGCGGAGAGAAGGACCATGATCGACGAACTGAACGGCCTGTATTTCGAGGATCTGACCATCGGCCATCACGGGGTGTTCGCCCGTACCGTCACGGAGGCCGACATCGTTCTGTTCGCCGGCGTCTCGGGCGACAACAGCCCGGTGCACCTGAACGAGGAATACGCCAAAAAAACCCGTTTCAAGACCAGAATCGCCCACGGCGCCCTGTGCGGGGCCTACATCTCGGCCTGCATGGCGACGCGCATGCCGGGGCCGGGATGCATTTATGTCAGCCAGAGCCTGAAATTCCTCGCGCCTGTCCATATCGGCGACACGGTGGTCGTCAGGGTGGAGGTGACCGCTCTCGACGAGAAAAAGAAATTCGCAACCGTGGCAACGCGCTGTTTCGTTGATGAACGTCTGCTGGTGGACGGCGAGGCCGTCATTCTGATGCCAACACGCGCTTGAAGGTGGAATCCCCGTGACCTTGCGTTTGTTCCGCCATTATACCGAGCTGCCCGCCGATGTGCAGGGCGGCGTGGTCGCACTGGGTAATTTCGACGGTGTGCATCTAGGGCATCAGGCGGTCATCGGCACGGCGCGCACCATCGCCCAGGCCGCGGCCCTGCCGGTTGGCGTGATGACGTTTGAACCCCATCCCCGCACCGTGTTCGCCAAAAGCGAAGAAGCATTTCGTCTGACGCCCTTTCGCATCAAGGCTCGCATCCTCGAAACATTGGGGATGGATTTCCTGATTGCCCAGCATTTCGATCTGGCCTTCGCCCGACATACCGCGACGGAATTCGTCGATCACGTTCTGGTGGAAGGAATGGGCGTGCGTCACGTGGTCGTGGGATACGATTACCTGTTCGGCCAGAACCGCGGCGGAGATGTGAGCACTTTGGAGACCATGGGGCGGAGCTGCGGCTTTGCCGTGACCGTGGTGCCGCCAGTGTGCAACGCCGATGGCAGGATCCATTCCTCGACCGGCGTGCGCACATGCCTGATGGAAGGGCGCCCCCGTGAAGCCGCCCTGCTGCTGGGGCGCTGTTTCGAGGTGGAAGGGCGTGTCGAGCACGGCACGGAACGGGGGCGGCGGTTGGGGTATCCCACGGCCAACCTGCATCTTGGTGAATACCAGCCGCCCCACACCGGAGTGTATGCCGTGCGCGCCGGGGTGGACCGGGGCGGAGACACGCTGTGGCACGATGGCGTCGCCAATTACGGACGTCGCCCCAGTTTCGACAATGGTCCGCCGCTTCTGGAGGTTCATCTGTTCGATTTCGCCGATGATTTGTATCATCGCCATTTGCGGGTCGCCTTGGTCGAGTTCCTGCGTCCCGAGCGCCGTTTCAACAGCTTCGAAGCGCTGCAAACGCAGATCGCCGCTGATTCCGCGCACGCTCGGGCTGTCTTGCGTCCCTTCGCCGCCTCCGCCGACCGCCCCGCCCCCATGGTGCCAAACCCGACGGCCCCTTCATGAAGGAGGGGGCTTGGTTTTTTCACCCCCCGGCATGGTAACGATGACACAAAGTGCACCCTTGTGTTGCGTTTCCCTCGACATGACACGTTATGCAAACCTGCCGCGGTGTCGGGCGAAAAGCCGTTGCCGTGGGGGAACGCCAGGGATGACAGGCAAGACAACGCCCCTCGTCCGACAGAAGCGCCGGCGGAAGGGAATGGGGGGCGTGGTCAAAGGTTATAAAGGACTCCTCCCTGTGACGGCGAAAGGCCGGCGCCCATGGCTCGTCACCCTGCCGGAACGTCTGGAGGGAATGGCATGTCAGACAGCGTTTGCCGGGGTCTCCAGATGCGATATCGTTCCCATCATCGTTGTCATCGTTCCCGATTGCCGGCGCTACCGTCACGATCATCTCAAGCCAGGCGCGCAAGAACGGATCGGCATGGGCCATGGGCCGGTAATACAACGTGAATCCCTTGCGATACCAGCCTCCGTACCGTTCTCCTGGATCGGCGGCGGGCAGGCTTCCCGGATTGGCGGCGGCGCGCGTAGTCCAGGGCGATGTTTCATCCTCTGACAGAAGACCATCCTCCTCGGGCAGAATTTCATCATCATCCTTGGAAAGCACAGTGCGGTCCACGGGAACGAGGGTCTCCTCCTGACGGGGCGGGGGAGAGGCGGGTGGGATCACGACGCGCTCCCCGGCGCGAAACCGGGTGATTTCCTCCGGCAGGGCCGCAAGCCATTCCCGTTGCAAGGCCATCAGGACATCGCGCGGCAGGCCGGCCATCAGGCGGACCAGAACGTTTCTCTCCGGCGCGTGCCCCAGGTGCGCCTGAAGCCGCGCTGCCAGCGCCGCATCGCCGGAGTCGATGAGATCCTGAACAAGGTTCTTGATCGCCCAGGCCAGCCGTTCCACCGCGGCGATTGTTTCCGGTGGGACCTTCGTCAGATCGCGCAGAACGATCCCGTCGAGGTGCGCAAGGTCGACGGCGGCCTCCGGCAGCAGAAGCCAGGGCATGAAGGGTGTCAGTCGCGCCGTTGAAGACTCGGGCCATGTGCCGATGGCCGCTGCCCGCTGGCGCAAGGTTTCCAGATCCAGGCCGGGCAGGGAAAGAAAAGGGACCCCCCCCACTGCCGCCACCGTGCCGTCGATCTTGGATTGATGACAGTCGGCGCAAACGACATCGAACCGTTGCAGCCGCATGCCGGGGGATCCCTCTGCCACAAGGTGACAGGTGGTGCAGGTTATTTTCCTGTCCGTCACCTGAGCAGGGAACACGGTGTTGATATGCTTGCCATGATTGAACGTGATTCGGGAAGGACCGACGGGATAGGAACCTGTCCGGGCATGTTCGTCGGCCGCCTGCGCGAACCAGCGCCCATGACAGCCCTGGCAGCGTATGCCGTCCCGGCCGCGCAGATCCGCCGCACGGCCGCGGTGTTCCCCATGGCAGAAGAAGCAGGCCACGGTATCGATCGACGTTTCCGCTGGGATCGTGTTCTCTGTCAAAGGGGTCTGCCGCAAGGCGGCCAGTCGCGCCCGTGGCAGGGTGTGGGGGGTCATCGGGTGGAGGCCACGCGCGTGGCACCGCAGGCACCGCTCCGCCGCAACCGTTGGAGTGGGCCGGTGCGTGAGGGCTTGCGCCCACGCCGCCGGGTGCGTGGGCAGGGCGGCATGACAGATCGTGCAGTCCTCGATCATCCGGTGTTGCGGCGCCATATCGCCGGCCGCAAAATGCGCAAGGTCATGGCGGCTGCTGAAAAAGACGCCCATCAATCCAATGGTCAGAAGGGCCCCCCATACACTCAATACCCGTCGTCGGCCACGCCAGGTCCGGACGGGCACGCAAAAAGACCCTCCCTGCCCGCAGCGCCCATCGGGCAACGGCCCAGGCGCGCACGAACCGCCGGCGGTGCTGGGCCGGGTGCATTCCCAACGCTCGCCCCGGCGCGCCGGGGCGCACTGAAATGCACCCTGACACCGGCCTTTGCTGTCGGGTCCAAGGCGGCAGGGGGCCGTCTCATCGGTTTGACCGCAGTGCCACTTTTGGGTGGGACGTTCATAGGGGCTGTCACGATAGCCAAACTTTTGCAGGCGCATGGCTCAAGGGCTTCCCGCCGTGAAGGCATGCACCAGGATCCCATGGGCCGCCGATACGATCAAAAGCGCCGCCGTCAGGGGAACATGAATGAAGAGCCACCCTTTGAGCATCATGTGATGCGCATGCAGGTAATCCAGATGATCCTTGAAACGGATCAGCTTTTCGATTTTCCCAAGCGATTCGCGCCCTGCTTCGTCCAGATACCGTTCCAGCGGACGCATTTCAAGGCTGATCCGGTGCACGGGATGGTGGGATTGGAAAAGATGGAACAGCATATGACGCGGCCCCCTGAAAAACGGCGCGAGGCGATGGACGTAAAAGTCCAGAATGACCATCGATCCCGTATCGCGGGTAAACGCCATGACCTCCTGTTCGACCAGACGCCCAAGTTTTGCCCGAAAGAACGGAATGCGTTCCATGAAAATCATTTCGTTGTTGCGACGACGATCCCCCCCCGCCTCGATATCGGCACGAGAGATCTGCCACAGACGGATATGCGGACGCTCATGCAATCGCGCCGGTAGAAAGGTATAGAACGCCGCGCCAATCACTCCGCTCACCGCCACTGCGACGAACAAAGACCACAGCCACCAGTCAAATCGCCCCTGCGGCAACCGTCCATCCGTATGCAGGACAAACACCCCCACCGCGCCCCAGCCGGTGGCGATGTGCACCCGTTGCTGCACGGATGCCTTGAGAGTTGAGAGAGTGACAAGCCTTCGTTGCATGCCGAACAGCGCAAGCCAGCCCACGATCCCCACAAGCTCCCAGCCACTGAGGAACCGCACATCCCGGAAAGAGAAGGAAAAAGAGGCAGCGTACAAATGATTCGCCGCAAGAATCCCTCCCGCCAGAACGACGGTCGGAAAAACCTGCGCGGCCAGGCGTCCGAAAAACATCGTCATGACCGTGCCAGCCAGCGGGCCAACGTGTAACGGTCACGCATATCGATGCGCACCAGGGCCTCGGTCGCGCAGGCCCGCTGGCAGGCCGGTCCGCCGCGCACGTCCGGGCAAAGATCGCATTTGGTGGCCCGCAAGGTCGGCTGCCGTCCGTTCCGCAACGGCCTGCCATCACTGTCTCGGATCTCGACCATGCGGATGTCGTCATAGGGACAGGAATCGGCGCATGTGGCGCAGCCGATGCACAAGGTTTCGTCAATGACGACGCGGCCCGCCTGCGCCAGGCGGTGAATGGCCCCTGTCGGACAGCCGATCAGGCACACCGGGTCCACGCAATGCATGCAGGCATTGGCCACCATGATGTTGGTGCAATCCCGACCATGGCGGAGAAAGCGTGGATTGTTGTCATGGACAAGGCTGCACGCCCGCACGCACTCATCGCATTCCGTGCACCGGTCAAGATCGATGAGCATGACCGCGGTGCCATTGATGAAGCGATTGTCGATGAAGAAATCGATCAGGGCCTGTTCACGTCCCGACAGGGGCGGTCCTCCCTCCCTGAACGTGACGGGTCGCGGCGTGAAATCAGCCGACAACCGTGGCAGCACGTGCGCCTGCAAAACCTCCACCGGCACCTTCAGCACGTCGACATGCCCGATGGCGCTGACCCGGTGTCGATACACCGGATGTTCCTGGGTCAGGATTTCCTCGAGTCCGATCATCTCGTTCCGCGCGACGAATCCTTCTGTACGATAGCTGGAGCCGTGGCGGACGCTGACGCGGGCAAAGCCCGAGCAGACCACGAGCAAATGGTCCAGGGGTTGACCTTCGTCAACCACGACCGGCTCGTATTCGATGATGGTCGAAACGCCACGGGCCATGGCCTGTTTGAACGTTCGCGTCCATTCGAACGAACCATAGGTTTCAAATTCGGTTTCGCGGGTGAGAACGTCAAGGACGTTCCGTTCAAGGGTGGCGAACAGAACGGATTCCAGCAGATGATTGGCAAGGGCGCGGGAACCATAAAGGCCGTCCAGATACTTCCGGAAATGCACGTCCCGGTAACGGATTTCCTGCAATCCCTGCCAGCGCAATTCCAGAAGCGTTGCGTCGCTCTCGGCAAACACCGTGGCCGTTCTCGCGCTCCGGGCCAGGGCGGCGATCATGCCAAAGCTTTGTCCTTCCACCAGCACCCGGGTGGGAAACGCGGTGATGACGGTTTCTGGATCTTCAAGATAAAGACGGGAGCCGATCTCTTCCGCCCTGCGCAACCGCGCAAACCCGAATCGGTTGGCCTGTTCGTCGTGGCGAATTTCCGGCATGTTGGGGGTCCGCCATGTCTGAAGGAGGGTCGTAAACCATGGCTTGTGGTCGAAAACAGGCCGGGCCGTGATCAGTTTCTCCACGCCAGGATCGACCAGCACCCGCAGCCGGCCCTTCAGGATGCCAAAGACGGTATGGCCATAGTCCCCCCTGCGCACAACAATGTCGCCACGCCGACAGTGCCGCACGCGCGCATGACGCACAAGGATATCCCGAAGAGAGGACCCGGGAGGAAAATTCGCCTCGTTGACGGCACGAAAAAGCGGCAGGGCCAGAACCGGCTCGAGATCCTGGTTCTGCGTGTCCGGATCAAAGGGAGGAGCATATGGTGCGTTCATGGTCGATTCCCTCCTGTCTCGTCATCCCTTCGAGGGGACTTCTCAAAACCTTTTTCTCCCCCTCGATGGAGGCGGGTTGGGGGGGGGGAGTGATGGAGGTGCCCCAGGATGGGTGGCGTTCCATCTGTTGATGCACACATCGTGGAACGTTATCACTCTTTTCCAGACTCGAACACTCCTCCCCCTCCTTCCCCATTACGGGGGAAGGTTTTCAGCAAGGACTCGGAAAAGGGCCGTTCAGGCATCCAAAACAAGTTCAGAGCTGTTCGGAACGGCGATGCAGACCAGGCAGCGCTTTTGTTCATGGTCAAACGTCGCCGGTGGTTCATCCACATGGCAGATGCTGCCCCGCAGCACCGATGTGGTACAGGCGCCGCATTTTCCGGTCCGACAGCCGGTGGCAAGAATGATTCCATTGGCCTCCGCAAGATCAAGCAGTGAATGCTGCTCCCCTGTCCATTGCAGCGTCTTGCCGGAGCGATTGAAAACGATGCGCGCGCCTTCTTGTCCGCCCGGGCGACGTCCTCCGTCCCCCGCCCGGATGCTGTCCGGGGTGAAAGCCTCGATGCGAATATCCTTGTCGGGGACGCCCCAGGCACGCAACCCGCTCGTGATTGCCTCCATCATGGGAGGGGGGCCACAAACATAGAACAGATAATTACTGGCAGGAAGCGTTTGCCGGAGCATGTCGATCGTGACGTGGCCCCGATAATCATATCCTGTTCCCGGCGGCCCGACAGGCGCGCTGTGGCAGACCAGCACATGAAGGGTGTCGCAGGATTTGGCCAGACGGCGCAAGTGCTCGTGCATGATCTCCTGGGCCTCGTTGCGAACGCCATAGAAAAGCCAAGCCTCCCGCCTTTTGGGTGCGTGGGCCAGCGCCGTCAGCATGCTGATGAAGGGGGTGATGCCGATTCCCCCGCCCACCATCACCACCGGGCGATCGTCGTTGACATCCAGGAAAAAACGTCCCTCCGGCATGCGGATATCGACGGTGGCCCCTTCTTCCAAAGAATCATACAGGAAGTTCGATGCGGATGGAATCCCTTGCCCCAGGGCGAAAGGTCTGACCCGCTTGACGGTGATGCGATAATGGGTCTGGATCGCGCTTGGCGCTTCCGAAAGCGTGTAACACCGGATGACAGGCGCCGTCTGGTTCGGGATGTCAAGGGAAACCGCAATGTGCTGGCCGGGCAGAAAGGACGGAATGGGCTTACCGTCGTGCGCCGTTAGATAGAAGGAGCAGATGTCTTCGGTTTCCCTGACTTTGCGGTCGATGCGAAATTTCCGCCATCCTTCCCACGACAGGGCGGCATGCCGTTGCTCCTCCAGCCTGCGCTCTGCATCGATTCTGACACGCTGCGCGAAAACAGTCAGCATGTGCCGCGCATGACGTGTTTCTGCCAACCGTCGCCACACAAGGCCATACAAGGCCACCACCACCTGGACCAGGGACAGGCCGATGATGCCATAAGCGCCCCATTCAATGACATGTGTCATGCGCTTGAAATCTCCTCCCCCTTGCGTTTCCGGGGGAACGCGAGGCCCGCTCCCGGCTTCGAGAGCGCAGGGCGGGCTTCCCGTGACATCGTGTGCGGAAGGTCCACGTTCCATGAGACCCCATTTCTAGGGTTTTCCCTTGAACCGTGTTTCATCCGGCAACAAACCATCGAGCGCCGCAAGCACGCTTCCATCGTACTTTTCAACCATCGCCCGGGTGGCCACGGCCACTGCTTCGGCGGCCTGGAGTAACGCGACGCGATGGTTGATGCGCAACCCGACAGCTTCGCTCGCCGCAAGGATCTGCGTTATTTCGGGAAGGGCAAGAAGCGTTGCGATCTGGCGCATTGTCTTCTGGGCGGCGCGTGCCCGCTTTGCCATCGCCACGGCATAGGGGCCTTTGGTCGTGCTTTCCGCCACCGCCCGCAGCGCGGTTTCCAGATTCACCGCCACCCCCACGAGAAAAATCAGTCTCTGCCGTTCACGATCTGGCAGCCGGTTTTCCGCACCCGGTGTCTCGGCGATGGCGTGACGCACTTCGCCAAGACTCCAGGCCAGCAGTTCAAGGGACTCATCGCCCGGTTTATGGCCCCCACGATCGACCAGTTCTTCGTCTGTCGGCACGTGGCAAGCATAACATCGTTTTGCCCATTCATAAACCCGCACGGGCCGGAGCATTCCCTCCCGCTCGGCCCGCCGCCAGCGCCGGGTACGTTCCTCGGCGGATTCCGTCTCGCGGGTCTTGCCGGAAAACTCGGCATGGGGTTTGTTCCAGGCAAAGCCCGCCCCATGACAGGACTCGCACGACACGCCCCCCACCGCCACCCGTTTCCGGCGGTCCATGGCGATCGTTGCATGACAGCCGGTGCACCGTGAGGCAAGATCGGCGTTCCGGATGTCCAGCTTTCCGGCCATCGTTGCCGCTTCCGGTTTCTGCACAAGGGTGTTCAAGGCATTGGCATGATGGGAGGCCTGCCAGTGCGTGGTCACGGCCTTGTGGCACTGGGCGCAGGCGAAGGATCCAACCACCCGTTCCGGGTCAATGATATCCTCCGCCCCCGCCGTTTCCGCGTGAGCGGCCCATTCCGGCACGCCCCAGGCCAACCCTGTCACCAGGACAAGGAAAACAAGGCGTGATTTCACGCCACATTCTCCCCAAGGTTCCCCCCCTCCCTGTCGTTCACGCGTGTCTTGCCCTGGAGTGTGTCCGCGGTTACCGGTCGGCTGGCAGGGTTTGCAAATGAGCGACCAAATCAATGACAATTTGTTTCTCCAATACCCGCATCGGAGGCATCAGCTCATCCGGATGGCCATTGAGAACCATATGTACGGCGTGCCATGGATTCTGGCGTGTCATGTGTCCCAGTGGCGGGGCGTTCGTTATCTTCCGGCCATCGAAGCCGTGGCAGGGTGCGCATATCGCTTCGTAATAGTGTTTGTACCGAACCGGATCGCCTTTGGCCACCGCCCCGTCGATGAACGAATCCAAATCCACCAGTCCTTTGTTGATGAAGGTCGCAAGATCGAACTGGTCCCGGGCGTTCAGAATGCCGTTGTAGCGGTGGTTGGAATCCCCAAGGATGGTCAGGACGTCCTCCACCGGCAAGCCCGCCCTTAGGCTTTTGGCGATGACGGAGGGGGTAATGGCCCTGGCCTGCCCTTCCGTTCCCCGATAGTCCCAGCCATGGCACCCGCCACACCGCCAAGTCATTTCAGCCTGTACGCCCGTCGTTTGCGTGGCGGGATAGGCCGGATGGAATCCCTTTGGCGCCGTGGCATGCGTTTCCAGAATCCAGTTATCATACAGCCGCCCGCCCCGCACGACGGCGGCCAGGACATCCCGCACCGGGGGAGCCGTGTCGTCCGCGCGCTCGGGCAATGTTTGGAGAAAGGCCAGAAGATCGGTGATCCTGGCCTGCCCCAGAACACCGATGGCCGGCATTTTGGTTCCCGGATGGCCGACGAGGAGCTTGTGCAGGGTTTCATAGGGGCTGTGGCGGGCAAGGAATCCCACCGGCGGAATATCCCGCGTTTCCGTTCCGTTTGCGCCGTGACAGTTGCTGCACACGGTCATGTAGAATTCGACCTGGGTTGTCTTGTCCCCGCGCGCCTGCCCCGTGGCCGGGTCGATCGAGTCGTTCATTTCGACCTGTCCCTGGCTGACGAACGCCGCCAAGGCATTGATCTGGTCATCGTAGAAAATATCGTCATAGCCGTGCGCCGGCGCATTGAGGACCGCGGCGATCTTGGCCGGGTCGGTGCCACGGAGCGCCCACAGCCCCGCGATGCCAGTATAACGGTCGCTTGTCTTGCCGTAGGCACCATCCTTTCCCTTGTAATCCCAGCCATGACACGTGGTGCAACGCCATGTTTCTGCGGGCGTGCCGGTAAGTTTCCCGCCCGCGGGATACAGGGGATGGCGAACCTGGGGCGGCTTGTAGCGCAGTTCGAGAATCCAGTTGTCATACAGCCGCCCGCCAAGGGCGACCGCCCCTGGCACCTCCCCGGTCCGCGCCGGCACCCCCGACATGACCATCAGAACGCCTGCCACGGCAGCGAAGCGCACTCCCCTCCACAGCGTCTCCGCCATGGCCTTGCATACAATGTTCATCATGGTTCCCCCCCCTCCATTCTGGTATTCTGTAGGCAGCACCTGGATTTTTTGGTATCTTTCGTTCTGTTGCAACCCATACCATGCTGCCGTAAAAGGCAAAACCCTTTCACCCTTCAGCGAAACAAAGAATTTTCTTGAAAAATAATCCAGGACCGCCGCCATGACAACGAAAAATGAAAAGACTTTACTCGTATCAACAACAGATCCTATCATTAATAGGATACCACCGGTTCCCGATGTCCGGTGAACGATCCTCCAAGGCCCTCCCAGGAGAATTCCTGAAATGGTGGGGGCCGCCCTTTCTCAACCCCTTCTCAGTCTCAATGGAAGGAATTTTTTCCTTTATCCTGCCCCCTTGCCGTGCAGGCTATGCGTCCTTGGCGATGCGCCGCAGAGCCGTCTCATCACAGTGCACGCGATGGCTGTCGGCAGGAAGGATGACCTGTGTCCGTTTGAATTCGGCAATGACCCGGCTAGCGGTTTCGGTGGTCACGCCCAGCATGGCGCCCACGTCTTCCCGGCTGAACAGGTCGCAGTCGCCCCCCGGTTCATCGTGCAGGATGCGCAACAAAAGCCGCGCCACCCGCGCCCGCGCCGGCCCGGTGGGCATCTCCGTGATCCACTCGTCGGCCCGTGCCACCGATTGGTGCCAACGCAGCATCAGCTGCCGATGCAGCCGGGGAGTTTCCTCGCTCAGGCGCTGCACGACATTGCGCGGAATGCGACAACACACCGCCGCACGTAAAGCGACAGCAGCATGCTCGTAGTTGCGGTCAAGCAGAACCTCAAGGCCAAGGGTATCGCCCTGACGTAACAGACGAACGATTCGTTGCGTTCCATCGGACAGGTATTGTACCAGCTTGATCAAGCCGCTGCGGACCGTAAAAACCGCCGATCCCTCATCGCCCGTTTCATAAAGAACGCTGTCGGCGTTGTAATGAACCTCCTCGATCGGAAGGTGAATAAGCGAGAAGTCAGCTTCATCGAGATCCGCAAACAACGCCATATCCCGAATGCCACAACCGTGGCATTGGGCTTGAGAGGACCAGGAAGCATCAATTTTATGTTTTCTCACGGTCCCTGCGATCCACACGTGACTTTTGGTTCCAAACCAGAGCGCGACTTTTGCAGGCTAGCATGGCTTGCGTTCGTTTGGTAGAGTGATCGCAGGTCACGCGTATCCGCACCTTCCCTGCGTGCCGAACGGAACCTTTGGCGTGTTCCTTTTCCCATGATACCCTTTTCCCCGAAAAAGCCGGAAGAAATCGTATTCATTAAATGATATTCAGTGTCAATAGTGTCCGGAAACGGTCCTGGAGAAGAGCGGGTTTGTCCGTGTGATAGAGGATCTCATGCGCGCCGCCGGTGTTCCGCATGCCTCCCCCGATGGCGGGCGGCAAGGGGTGTCTTTGGCCGCGCGTCGGATTTGTCTTGCGCCGATGATGGACCGCACCGACCGGCATTTCCGTCGTCTGATGCGCTGCATCACCAGGACGGCGCTGTTGTATACTGAAATGATTCCTGCCCTCGCCCTCGTGCGGGGTCGACAGACCTGCCTTCTGGATTACCACCCGGTGGAGCGCCCCCTTGCCGTCCAGTTCGGAGGAAGCGATCCCGATGTTCTGGCCGAATGTGCCCGCATGGCTGCCGATCGTGGGTATGATGAAATCAACCTGAACGTCGGTTGTCCGTCGGAGCGGGTCGCGGACGGAGGATTTGGGGCCTGTCTCATGGCCCGGCCGGACACCGTCGCCCGCTGTGTCGAGGCCATGGCCCGGGTGGTGACCCTTCCCGTGACGGTCAAGCATCGCATCGGCATCGATGCCATGGATAGCGATGCCGATCTGACCCGGTTTGTCGCCACCGTGGCGCAAGGAGGCTGCACCGTCTTCATCGTGCATGCCCGCAAGGCCTGGCTGGGCGGTGTATCGCCAAAGCAGAATCGGTCTTTGCCACCGCTTGATCATGCCATGGTGTACCGTCTCAAGGCCGACCGACCGGATCTGACGGTGGTCATCAACGGCGGCATCGCCTCGCTGGCCGACGCGGCGATTCATCTGGAACGGGTGGATGGCGTCATGATCGGACGCGCTGCCTATGAAACGCCGTGCCTTTTCGTTCCGGTGGATCGCATGTTCGGCGGATGTTTCACGGCTCCGCCCTCGCCCCGGCATGTGGCCGCCAGGATGATCGACACGCTAGCCTGTACCGCGGCCGACGGCACGCCGCCGGTCCGCGTCCTGCGCCATATGCATGGTCTGTTCCACGGCATGCCCGGCGCCCGCCGCTGGCGCCGGTGTCTGACCTCCCTGACGGGGGCCGATCCAGACACGGTTGTTCGTGCCTTGCACGATTGCCTCGACTCCTTCCCCACACGGGATTAACGCTTCTGCCGGGGGGTGGCGGGCGCACGGGGAGTGGTGGGTGCACCGCCCCTGGCGCAGGCCTTGTCGATCAGGGCATGGGCGGCGGTGAACCCCGCAAGGGAGAAGGTATCCACCGTCTTCGTTCCCCGTCGGGAGACCCCCGTGACGGTCATCTCGTGACCGTTTTTCATGGCGGCCACCAGATCCTTGGAGTCGCCATCCTGCGCCCAGGCCGTTTCATCCTCCCCGGTCAGCGTGAAGGTGCGCTCTTCGATCGTGACCTGGACGGTGGCACCGGGGGTGTAGGGATACCCTGCGGCGACACTGACGGTCCCATAGCTTCCCTGGCCGGGACGATGGGTGATGATGGCATACATCTCTCCCCGCCGTGTGTACTTGCCTTCCGAATGCGAAGGATAGGCAAGGACATAGCACACCTTTCCCTTGTCTTCCGTGAAAGTATAGGCGGTCCATGCACCATCGGCGCCGATGGATGAAACCGTCTGTGCCGCCGCCCCCGGTGCGGCACCGAGAACGAGCACAAGACCGATGGCGATCCCTTTTCCCGTCCGTTTCATTTTTCCTATCGGTTTCAGCATCACAGACTCCCTTTTTGTCATCGTTTCCTGTCACGCTTTCAGGCAAGCGTAAATAAATCGTTACCGCTCTTCGCATGAGCGGAACGTTCCAACGCCCTCGCAAAAAAAATTGGGCGCCGCAACAAAATCGGGGTTGGCCCGGCTCATTAAAATTTCGTAAAATAATCGTCGTTGTGCCTGGAGACAAACGTCTGTGACGGGGAGATGCGACTTGAAAATCGACGGGGAAGTTGCGGACGCCAGATCTGCATGTACAATTATTTGCCAAAATAACATCACGTGCAGGTGAAGGACGAAGCCATGGAAATCAAAAAAGTTGGTATTATCGGTACGGGTACGATGGGGCTTGGGGTGGCCCAGGTCATTGCGACTGCTGGTATTGACGTTGTGGCCGTCAAGGCAACTCCAGGTTCGCTGGACCGGGCCAGGAACACCCTTGTCACGGGCCTGGCCAAACTTGTCGAGCGTGGCAAGATGGACGAAGGAACAAAGAATTCCATCGTTGATCGCGTGACCTTCAGCGCCAGTGAACAGGATGTCGCGCCCTGTGATCTCGTCATCGAATCCGTGATCGAAGACATCACGACGAAGAAGGCACTGTTCCAACGACTTGAACAGATCGTTGCGAAGGAATGCATTCTTGCCACCAACACCTCGACCCTTTCGGTTACGGAAATGATGGCCGTCTGCACTGAACGGGTGCGCGTTGCCGGCTTGCACTTTTTCAATCCCGTGCCCGTGATGCGGCTGATCGAGGTCATCCACGCCTTCGAGACATCCAGCAAGACCGTCACCGCCCTGATGGAATTCAGCCGCAAGGTTGGCAAAGACCCGGTGCTGGTGCAAGATACCACCGGCTTCATCGTCAACCGGCTTTTGACACCTTATATGCTGGAGGCGGTCCGGCTTCTGGAGCACGGCACCGGCACCATCGATGCCATCGACCATGCCCTGATGACGGGCGCCAGCATGCCGATGGGACCCTTCAGCTTGGCCGATTATATCGGGCTTGATGTCGTTTTGGCCATGTCCAACAATATCTATCAGGATGTGCGTCAGCAATATTGCTCGGCCCCGCATACCTTGATTCGTTTGGTCCAGCTTGGTTATCTGGGTCGCAAGACCAATAAAGGATTTTATGATTATTCGAAAAAGCCGGCCATCCCGAATCCGCAACTCCGGCATCCGGTGGCATAAGATTTCCGCAATCGTGGGAGCGTAAGGCGTTTTTGCAGGGCAATCGCGTTCAAATGCGATTGCCCTGCCATGGTGGTTTTTGTTTTCGAGGAGTCCATGGCGCACCGTGACAAACTGGTTATCGCCCTGCCCAAGGGGCGTATCCTGAAAGAAGCCATGCCGCTGATCCACGCGGTCGGCATCGATCCCGAACCGGCCTTCGCCGATCCGAATGCCCGGCAGCTTCGCTTTGCCACCAATCATTCCGAAATCGACATCATCCGGGTGCGCAGTTTCGATGTCGCGACCTTCGTTGCTTTCGGGGCGGCACAGGTGGGCCTTGCCGGCAACGATGTCTTGATGGAATTCGATTATGCCGAGATTTACGCGCCGCTCGATCTTGGAATCGGCGTTTGTCGCCTGGCCGTGGCCGAGCCGGAGCACCTGTCGCAAACCGACGATCCGGCCCGCTGGAGCCATATTCGCGTTGCGACCAAATATCCCGAAATCACCCGCCGCCATTTCGCCGCCCGTGGCGTGCAGGCCGAATGCATCAAGCTGAATGGGGCCATGGAACTGGCGCCGGCCTTGGGTTTGTGCCAGCGGATCGTCGATCTTGTCTCGTCGGGGCAGACGCTGGCCGCCAACGGTTTGAAGGAGGTCGAGCGCATTGCCGATATCACCACCCGCCTGGTCGTCAACCGGGCGGCCTTGAAAACCCGGCCCGAAGACATTGGGGCCTGGATCGATCGATTTCGCAAGGTTGCCGCCCATGGCCGTTGAATTGTTCGCCGGCGCCGCCGGTTTCCCTTCCGCCTTTGCGGCGTTGCTGGCCGGCACGCGGGAGCGGAGCGTTGATGTGGAGGCCACCGTGCGCGCCATCCTTCAGGATGTTCGGGAACGGGGCGATGCCGCGGTGCGTGAATACACCCGCCGTTTCGATCACATCGACCTTGCGGTCGTCGGTTCTTGCATCAGCATCGCCGAACGGGATGCGTGCGCCGCCGCCGCTCCGGCCGCGGCGGTGGCCGCGCTGGAATTTGCCGCGGCGCGAATCCACGCCTTTCACCAGCGCCAGCAACCGGCCGGCTTCAGCATGACCGATGAGGCCGGCGTGCGGCTGGAACAGCGCTGGACGCCGCTGCAATCCGTTGGCCTCTATGTGCCGGGGGGCACTGCGGCCTATCCATCCTCGGTCCTGATGAATGCCCTGCCGGCCAGGGTGGCGGGGGTCCCGCGGGTGGTGATGGTGGTCCCAACGCCGGAAGGGCGCATCACGCCCTTGGTGTGCGCCGCCGCCCGCCTCGCCGGGGTTGAGGAAATCTACCGCATCGGCGGTGCGCAAGGAATCGCTGCCCTGGCCTATGGTACCACGACCATCGCCCCGGTGGACAAGATCGTCGGTCCTGGCAATGCCTATGTCGCCGCGGCCAAGCGCCAGGTGTTCGGTCAGGTGGGGATCGACATGATCGCCGGCCCTTCCGAAATCGTGGTGGTGGCCGATGGTCCCGGCAACGATCCCGACTGGATCGCCGCCGATCTGATGAGCCAAGCCGAACACGACACGGCGGCCCAGGCGATCTTGATCACCGACGACCCTGTGTTCGCCCGGGCGGTCATCGCGGCGGTGGAGCGCCTGCTGTCATGCCTGCCACGGGCCGACATCGCCGGCGCGAGCTGGCGCGATCATGGCGCGGTGATCGTGGTCGAACGCCTGGAGGATGCCGTGCCGCTGGTGAACGCCCTGGCGCCGGAGCACCTGGAACTGGCGGTCCTTGAGCCTGATTCCCTGGCGGCCGGGGTGCGCCATGCCGGAGCCATTTTTCTTGGGCGCCATACGCCCGAAGCGGTGGGCGATTATGTGGGGGGTCCCAATCACGTGCTGCCCACGGCCCGTAGCGCCCGTTTTTCCTCTGGCCTGTCGGTGTTCGATTTCCTGAAACGGACCTCGCTTTTGTCGTGCGATGCGGGGGCGCTGGCTCGCATCGGCCCGGCGGCCATGATTCTTGCCGAAGCCGAAGGCCTGACCGCCCATGCCCACGCCGTGGCCGTGCGCCTGAACAAAAATTGGAATCAAGGGGGTATGGGGGAGGCCGTGCCTCCCCCATGCTTGGTTCAAAACAAACCATGACCATACCCCCCCCTGTTCGTTATTTTTATGACCAAAGTGCCGGCCAGGACAACAGGGCAATACCATACTGCGAGAACGAGCGCGGCGTGCATGACGCACGCCAGCACGAACACGCTCAAGGCCCGTCCGATATCCCGGACCCCGGCGGGTTCCCCGGAGCCGATCCAGGCGTCATCGGCCCGATAGCCCAGATAGCGGCGTGGCCCCGCCAAGGCCACTCCCAGCGCGCCGGCCATGGCCGCCTCCGGCCACCCCGCGTTGGGCGAGCGATGCTTGCGGGCGTCCCGGATCATGGTCACGAGCGCCGCCCGGGGGCGCGCCGTCGGCACGAACACCGCCGCGCCCGCGATCAACAGGCCCGCAAGCCGCGCCGGAATCCAGTTCATCCCGTCGTCGAGACGCGCCGCGGCCTGTCCGAACGCCAGGTAGCGTTCGCTACGATGGCCGATCATGCTGTCAAGAGTATTGACGGTCTTGTAGATCAATATTCCGGGCAGGCCCCCCAGGATGTACCAGAAAACCGGGGCCACCACGCCGTCACCGAAGTTCTCGGCGCAGCTTTCCACGGCGGCCCGCACGATTCCGGCCTCGTTCAGGCTTTCAGGATCGCGTCCGCAGATTTTCGCAATCGCCAAGCGCCCTCCTGGCAGGCCATCACGCGCAAGCCCCCGCGCCACCGCCGCCACATGCTGGTAAAGACTGCGCTGGCTCACCAGAATCCCGATCAGGAAGACCTCGCCCACCCAGGCGTAGGGAACGCCGAGGGTCAGGGCATGCCCCGCCACGCCAAGGCCCCCTGCCCCCGTCACCATCACGCCCACGGTGAAAATACCGCGCCAGCGGCGGTCGGCGACGCTACGCCCGGGGCGGTTCAGTTTGTGATCGAGAACAGAAATGAAATACCCCATCACCACCACCGGATGCGGCAGACGGCGGAACACCCATGGCATTTCCCCGGTCAGGCCGTCAAGCAGTAGGCCCGCCAACAGCAACAGAAAAAGGTCAGGCCCACCAGACTCCGACACCGTGCCGAAAATCAGCATGCCCATGCCCGACATCCCCCTGATCTGGTCAGGCGCCGTTGACGTATGGTTTCAGAGCGGCGAAAATGCACTCATGGATCGGAGTCGCAAGGCCCGTTTCGCGCCCCAACCGCCCGACGGCTCCCGACAGCCAGGGCAATTCCAGCCGCCTGCCGCGGATCAGGTCATGCAATTGTGAGGAACCGGCGGTTTCGGCCAACGTGTCGAGCTGTTTCATATCGTGGGCCACGATGTTCTCCTTCAGGGCGATGCCTTTCGCGCGGGCGATGGCCACGACCTCTTCGACCGCTTTCTGGAATAGAAGACGAATATCTGGATCGCTCCGGATGGGACCGACCGGTTTGCGGGTCAGGGCCGTCACGCCCGACAATGCGGCCAGCAGGGAGAACTTCGACCAGATATCGACCAGAATCTTCGTCGAGGCCACGGCGTCGATGCCGGCCTTGACGCAGACATCCCTGAAGGCCAGCACGCGCGGGGTCTCGCCACCATCGAGTTCCCCGAAAACCAAGCGGGGAGTGCCGCCCTTATGGACGACAAGCCCCGGTTCGGTGATCTCCGATGTGATGTAGGCCGTACCGCCCCACACCGCTTCGGCCCCCACGGCAGCCCGCAACGTGTCCGCCGCGGTCACGCCGTTCTGGAACGACACCACCGAGGTTTGCGGTCCCACCAGGGCCTTGCATCCCTCGGCGGCACCCGCGGTATCATACAGTTTGACGGCCACCATGACGACATCGACCGTCCCGATGGTGGTTGGGTCCGTGGTGACCCGGGCCGGCGCGATATGAAGATCACCGCTTTTTTGGCTTTTGACCCGCAGACCGTTGGTCCGGATGGCTTCGTAATGGGAGCCGCGGGCGATGAAATGGACCTCCTCCCCTGCCGCTGCCAGCAGAGATCCGTAATAACCACCGACGCCGCCGCTGCCATAGACCGCAATTTTCATCTTTGTTGTCTCTCTTTCCTATCCTGTGATGAGGTGTGCCATGGTTCATGCTTTCCCCCAAGCGCCGGGCGCGCGGCCTTTGGCACGCTCTACGGGGGCATTGACGGCCCTGGACACGTGTCCTTCGCCTGAGTGCGTTGTTTTTTTCTTCATTTCCGGTGGACCAGCCTATTCCATTTCAGGCTCTTTCGGCCAATCCGGTAATATGATAGCATGAAAAATGAAGGAACCGCTTTTGTGCGGGCCGTACCCCCTTTCATGACAAGAACATCGGAGGGCCTGTGCAACGACGATACACAATGCGCTGGCGGCGACGGCTCATTCGGGGGATGATCGTTGGGGGGATCTTCCTTCTGGCATGCGCAGGCGTGGGGGGATGGGTGGTCTTCCGTTCCGTGCCGTCGCATGAAGGAAAACTGACCGTGATCGGCCTGACAGCGCCGGTTGAAATCAGGCGGGACGATCACGGCGTGCCGACCATCCGCGCCGGAAACACTCACGATGCCTATTTCGCGCTTGGCTTTGTCCATGCCGAAGATCGCCTGTGGCAAATGGAAGCCATGCGCCGGCTGGGGGCCGGTCGTCTGGCCGAGGTCTTGGGGAAGCGGGCCGTTGCCACCGATCGGGCCATGCGTGTTGTTGGCCTGTACCGACGGGCGACGCAGAGTCTTTCCCTGATGGCGCCCGAGGTGCGGGCAGCCCTTGAAGCATACGCTGCCGGAGTCAACGCCTGGATCGAACACCACCCGGGTTTTCTGCCGCTGGAGTTCCTTTTGCTGGCCCACACGCCCGATTCCTGGCAGCCGGTCGATTCGCTCGTCTGGGGCCGTCTCATGGCCATGAGTCTTGGCGGCGACTGGATCGATGAACTGGCCCGGGAGCGAATCGCCGACGGTCTGCCGCGGGCGGATGAATTGTGGCCCGCCGAACCGCAGGCCGTCGTCACCCTTGCCGATGCCGCGCGTTCCTTTATCCCGTCCGTTGTCCCGTCCGTTTCCCCGGGGTCTTCCCCAAGGCTCCCGTCTTTGCCCGTGCCGTGGGCGCAAGATCTGCCGGCACTCATCCCCCAACCGCTGCACAGCCGTCTTGCCTCCAACGCCTGGGTTCTGGATGGTCGGCATACTCTTTCGGGCAAGCCGCTTCTCGCCAACGATCCGCACCTTGCCTTTTCGGCGCCGGTGTTATGGTATCTGGCCCGGATCGAAACACCGGGCATGGTCCTTGCGGGGGCCACCGTGCCAGGGGTCCCGTTCCATGTGCTGGGCCATAATGGTCGTATTGCCTGGGGGCTGACCGCAACCCATGCCGATACCCAGGACGTGTTCGTCGAGCGGGCGGTGGATGATGCGCACTATACCGCGCCCGAGGGGCCGCTGCCGTTTCTGACCCACACGGAAATCATTCCGGTGCGCGGGGGAGCGTCCGTGCCCGTGACCGTGCGCGCCACCCGCCATGGACCGGTCGTTTCCGATATTCTGACCAGCTTCACGGCGCCCGCAGGCCACCTGCTCGCCTTGAGTTCGACCGCCCTGGCCGAAGACGACCGCACGGCAGAGGCCCTTTATCACATGAACCACGCCGGGGACTGGGATGCCTTCCGGGCCGCCCTGGCCTTTCTGCACGCCCCGGCGCTGAACGCAACCTATGCCGATACCGGGGGCACGATCGCGTTCATGACCGCGGGCCGGATCCCGGTACGGGCAGGGGGCAATGGCACGCGCCCGGCGCGCGGATGGGATGGCACGGCGGACTGGGGCGGATGGCTGCCGGAGGAGGCTCGTCCGTTGCGACGCGATCCGCAAGACGGGCGACTGGTCAATGCCAACAATCCGGTCATCCCGCCGGACCATCCGACCCTGATCACGGCCGCATGGCCCGATTCGTTCCGGGCGCGCCGCATCAACGCGCTGCTCGATCGTTTCACGGACGAAGGCAAGGTGGGGGTGGCAACCCTGGTGGCGCTGCAACACGATACGGTTTCCCTTTATGCCCAGGCTTTGCTCCCGTTCCTGGCCGAGGCGCCGATGATGAGCGAATCGTCGCGCCAGGCCACGGATTTGCTGGGCGCCTGGGACGGACGCATGGACCGCAACCGGCCCGAACCCCTGCTGTTTGCCACCTGGGCCGTTTTGTTGAAACGGGCCGTTTTTGCCGATGAATTGGGGGATCGGTTCGCGCTGTGGGGGGGCTTGCGGCCCACGGCCCTTCTTCAGGCCCTCAAGACCCATCCCCACTGGTGCGACAACGTGGAGACTCCGCACATCGTCGAGACATGTTCCCAAAGGACAGCGCTTGCCCTCAAGGAGGCTCTGGCCCTTTTGGAAACGCATTATGGCACGGAGCCTGCCCGGTGGCGTTGGGGGACGGCACACAAGGCCATCATGGACCACACCTTGTTCCAACATCTGCCCGGTCTGGACTGGCTGGGGCGCCGGACCATCGCCAGCGATGGCGATGACAGCACCATCAACCGCGGTCTGAGCGATCTGTCGACGCCTCCCCAGTATCCACACCGCCAGGGGGCCGGCCTGCGTGCCGTTTATGATCTGGCCGACCTTGACCAGTCTCTGTTCGTGATCGCCACGGGTCAGAGTGGTCATGTTTTTTCTTCCCATTACGATGATCTGCTGCGTTCCTGGCGGAACGGTTTCATGTTTCCCCTGACCGGCACGGGGACGCAACGGTTTGTTCTTGTCCCCCCGCACGCTCCATAAGGCCCCATAAGGCCCGACGGCGCGGGAGGCGTTCGAGAACTGGGTGCAAAACCCGACGACGCTAGGGCATATCCTGTCGCCGGAGGCGCAGACGATAATGACGAAGCGGATGGCGGAGCGGTTGCGGAACAACGACTGTCCGACGGACCAGACTTGGTGTTTCAATAAGACCCCCTGCCGCCAAGACACCCCTGCCGCCGGAGGAGCGGCATGCCTGGCACGTCAACAACAAAGCCGTCGAGACGGAGAATTTCCCCAGCGGCGCCAACGACGACGTGTCGGGGGCGTTTGGCAATTTCGCCTTCTATGCCCATCCGCGCGCAACCATCATCCCCATCGGTGGCAACCTGTGGGAAGTGATCCTTATCGATGTCGGAATTGACATTTTTGATGTGTTCGAGTTTAATGGAGATCAGTGGCTGGGAAACTGGAACCCAGAAACGATGGAAGGACCTAATATGTTGAGTGGATGCAAGATGGGCAATGAGAAGTACAACATCTGGCGTTCACGGCACGGGCGGGGAGGAGATTTCCCTGTTTATTCCGATCTCAAAATGCACACATTTCCAAAACCGGTGCGCTTCGTGGTCCCTAAGCCATGACGGGTTTAACGGGCGCTTTTCTGATCATGTTCTCCGTTTCTGGCGCGATGTACGGGGCTGTTTTGTCTATCCCAGTGCTGCGTACCAGACGACGGGGATGGGTAGCATCCGTAGGCATGAGTCTGGTGGGTGCGATGGGAATGGCGGGAGGACTTTACTGGGGGCTTGGTGAGTTTCTGTTTTCCTGGAAGCTTATCGCTCCTGGCGCTATCGTTTTTCTGCCATGGATCTGGGAGGAGCGACACATTGTGTTTACCTCTCTCGCTCTCCTTGCTCTTTTCGCCGCGTTCCTGTGGTGGTCCTCCTCCCCTGCCCGGCGGTGGCATTGGCCGCGGTTCCGGTCCTCCGCGAACATGCCGGACATGGACGCCGCCACGCGCCGGGAAACGTGATCCTCCGTAACCGTGCGCCCGCGCTGACGAGCGCACCTTGACTCCCCGGTCTGCCGCGCCCACGGTGAGGGGAGAGCCGATCGAAAGGATTTCCCCATGGCCACCGCCGTTGCCTTTGACACCCTGAAACTGGCGCGCAAACTGGAAGCCGCCGGCTTCGAGCACAAGCAGGCCGCCGATACCGCCGAGGCCCTGGCCGAAGCCATGACCACCGCCGAAATCGCCACCAGGGCCGACGTGCGCGAGGCCCAGGCCGCAACCATGGCGGCCATCGCGGAAGTCAAGACCGAAACCATGGCGGCAATAACCGACGTCAAGACCGAAACCATGGCGGCCATCGCGGAAGTCAAGTCTGCCCTGCGCGAATCGGAACATCGGCAGGCCGCCGAGAACGCCACGATGCGGTCTGCTTTGCGCGAATCGGAGCAACGGCAAACAGCCGAGAACGCCGCGATGCGAGCGGAAGCCAAGGCGATGGAATTGCGCCTGGTCGTCAAGCTTGGAGTGATGCTGGCGGCCTTCTTCACCATGGCCGCTGGGGCGGTGGCCGTGGTCGTCAGGCTGATGATGCACTGATTCCATCCCCCCGCGATCCGGCCCGCGCGCTGGTAGATGATCAGCGTCCGGTCTCATATTGCTTTCCGTCACTGGCAGTCGTTTTCATGATGAAAACGACTGAACCGAGAACGACATTCCGTTTGATGCGAAGATACTGGCTTGCCCATGTCAGCTTGAGTGCGTCGCAGATCGGACGGATGGCAACGAACGGCTGTCCCTCGTGCATCACGACAGGGATCGTGGTTCCGGCAAATTCGATGGAAACGACAGACTCCGGGCGAACGTCGTCCATGGGGAGAGCGGTCATGGCATGCTCCATAGTTTTGAACCTTGCCTGCCGCAGACTCGGTCAGGAGTCTGGCGACAGACGCACAGGGGTTGACCAACCCGTACTATGGAAACGGGCACACCATTTCTGGTGTCCCCCATGCGCCTGTCATAGAAAAACCGCGCTTGAGAGGGCGCGGTGAGGGCGCCATAGTTTTCGGGGCGGTCAAACTCCGGAGCCTCTACCGAAGCTCCACCTCTGACGCTATGCGCCCCGTTCCGCGGGGTCAAGGAAATTATGCTTTCGAACCAGCAAGGAGACCGGACATACGATTTGCGCGTCTGACCGAGGATGGCGTCGTGATCGACCTCATTCGGAACGATCCTTCGATCTGTTATCACCCGCGGCTGGCCGCCGCGTTCGTCCCCGTGTCCATCGAGGCGCCCGATGAGCTGGCGGCGGGATGGCGCGTCGGCGCGGACGGGCGCTGCACGCCGCCGCCGCCGGAACCGGAACCGCCGCCGAGCGCCTCCGCCCTTCTGCCGAAGCTCGCGTTCCTGCGCCGCTTCACGCAAGAGGAGCGCATCGCCATCCGCGCCCAAGGCAAAACCGACCCGGTCATCAAGGATTTCTGGCTACTGCTTGATCTCGCCGATACGGTGGATGTGACGGACCCCGGAATGGTTCAGACCATCCGGTATCTGGAACACCCTGGCCGCCGGGCGGGCTTCGATCCTGCTGGCGGCGGCGCCATGAGCGAGACCTTCCTGCACGGCGTGCGGGTCATCGAGATCGACGATGGCCCGCGCCCGATCCGCAGCGTCGAGACGGGCGTGATCGGACTCATCGGCACGGCGCCCGACGCCGATGTCACGGTATTTCCCCTGGATACGCCGGTCCTGGTGGCCGGCTCCCGCCTCAAGGCCGCTCAACTGGGGGCCGAGGGAACCCTGCCATAGAGGGAATCTTCGACCAGATCGGCGCCCTAGTGGTGGTGATCCGGGTGGCTGAAACCGCGACGGAAGCCGCGACCATGACCAATGTCCTCAACGGGAACGAGGTGACGACCATCATCCGCGAGGATGGCTTTCGGCTGTGGGGCAATCGCACCTGTTCCGCCGATCCGCAATGGGCCTTTCTGTCGATCCGGCGCACGGCGGATGTCATCCACGACAGCCTGCAACGGACCCACCTGTGGACGGTCGATCGCGCCATCACCCGGACCTATCTGACCGACGTGGCGGAGGGGGCGAACGGATACCTGCGCGCCCTGACCGCCCAGGGCGCGATTCTGGGGGGGCGCTGCTGGCCGGACCCCGACCTGAACAGCCCCGCGAACATCGCCCAGGGCAAGGTGTATTTCGACTTTGATTTCACGCCCCCGTACCCCGCGGAAAGCATCACCTTTCAGTCCACGCTCACCCACGAATACCTGACGGAGCTTCTCAAATGACGGCGCAACTGCCGCGGGTTTTAAAGAACCTATCCCTGTTCGTTGACGGGCGCGGCTATATGGGACGGGTGAGCGAAGTCATCCTGCCCAAGCTGACCCAGAAAACCGAGGAGTTCCGGGGCGGCGGCATGAACATGCCGATCGAGGAAACGTTGCGGGACCTTGGCCGCCGCATCGACTCTCTCTGCGCGCGGGTGCGGGGCATGATTGACGCGACGCAATTCCTCATTCATGTCATCCGCCCGATGCTTTTCCATCTCGACATGCATTCCGCCGCCACTACTGCATCAACGTGGCCAATACCTGCAAAATGGTGTCAAGGCGCGCTTCTGGCGGCAGTTCCGATGGCCCGGCATAAACATCGGGCGTCGGGAACAGCGGGTTGCCGGGTGACCATAGTTCCACAGTGTCGGGATGCTCTTCAACGAAAGTGGGGTCGGTCGAGATTCGCACCTCCTCCGCCATGCCTGGTGCGCCGAACGCCCACTGTCTGTCTCCCATCTGCCGGACGGCCAGCCCCGGCGGCAACGCCTCGGGATAGCGCAGCAGTAGTTCCAGGCCGTTCATATCGAGCGGTGGTGACGGGCGAGGCGGCTCCTCCAGATCGGCGTCCGTGACCGCGTCCAGGTCAAAGCCGCCGTCCCTGGCCGAATTCACCGCCGACACGACATCATCGTGCACTGTTTCCAGATCGGACTTGGAATCACACCTCCGCCTCAGGATTCTGTCAGCGATTAGGCTGGGCAACTTTGCCAGGATGGGCTGAAGCGTGCCAACGACCGACTGGAACAAGCCGATGCGGTCGCGGAGCGAACAGTAGACGTCGGCTTCCACAGTGTCCGCGTAGTGCAGGTTCACGATGCGCACGCGCTCGAACCGCTGTCCCAGACGGTCGATGCGGCCGATGCGTTGTTCCACCCGCATGGGGTTCCACGGCATGTCATAGTTCAGCAGCGCGCCGCAGAACTGGAAGTTCAGACCCTCCGCGGCGGCATCGGTGCACAGGAGGATGTCGGCCATCCCTTCGCGGAAGCGGCGTTTCACTTCGTCACGGCTGACCCGCCGCCATGTGCCATCCTGGTCACGGACCTCGCCGCCGCGCCCGGAAAAGCACATCACCGTGACGGCGGGATCGGCGGCAACATGGTCGCGCAGGAAGTCCATGGTGTCGGTGTAGCCGGTGAACACCATTGCCTGGCGGTAACCGTCGGCGCGCAGGGTGGCCAGTTCTTCCAGCAGGTGGCGCAGCTTGGTGTCCGGCGGCAAGGCGCGGATGGCGCCCAGCAACCGCTCGATGTCGCCCTTTTCCTCGAGGGTCAGCGCCTGCCTCTCCAGGTCCAACGCCTCATCGATATCCGGGGCATCGTCCAGCGTCTCGTCGTCGTCGGGGATGTCGTCCTCGTCCACGCGCCGCGGTTGGCCATTGGCCCTGCCCATGGCGTCGATGGCCTCAAGGTGGTTCTCCAGGGTCTTGCGCAGGGCATGGAAAGACGACGCCAGCCGTTTGCGATAGATGGTCAGCACGAACCCAACGGCACTCTTCTCCTTGTCGGACGCCTGATTGTAGGTTTCCGAAATATACCGCTCCACCTCGTCATAGAGGATGCGTTCCGGCTGCGTCATTTCGACGAACCGGTCGACCACGTCGCGGTCGGCGATGCGGGTCGAGATCTTGCCCGCCTTGAAATACGCCCGTAGCAGCGCGCGGGTATGCCTGGAGATCAGACGGGCAACCGGGGTGTTGGCGCGCATGACGCGAACCGCCAGCAGGCGTTCCTTCGTCTCCAACTGGTGCCGGGGGATGCTCGATGGGTCACGCAACGCCGCCAGGACATTCTTGGCCCGGAGCTTCGACCACTCCCCGCCCATGGACCGCTTGAGGTCCTCCGGCGTCAGCGGCCCCCAGGCGGATTCGCAAGACCGGAACAGGCCCGCCATCCACTCCATGGACGCATGGGAGGGGTTCTGCGCTTTCACCTCGCGGCGGCATCCCCAGCAGGTCGAGAAGGTCCCAGACCTCGACGGGGTCCACATGCATGGGGGTGGCGGTGAGCAGTAACAACGCCTGCGTCCGATGCCTCAAGCCCCGCATCAGCCGGAGCAGGGCGTTGGGTCCGTCCCTCGGTGGACGAGCCGGCGCCCTTGCGGCGGGCGTGGTGGGCTTCGTCGAGAACGATCAGAATCCTACGGCGCCGCATCAGGTGGCTGGAGACGATGACGATGGATTCATGGTGCCATAAGGTCCGGTCAACGGGCCACTCCAAGCGGCCGCGCAGGGCCGGCGAATCATACCAGGTCAGCCGGTGGCCGTCGTAGATCGGAATGTTGAAGTTGAACTTCTCGCGTAATTCTATCTGCCATTGGGGCCT